>JBFFIE010000030.1:0-24798 GCA_041556555.1 Gammaproteobacteria bacterium | reverse complement strand
TGCCAATCCATTTGAGAATATGTCCATATCTTCCAGGGTGCCAACCCAGGCGTTACATAAGGATTCACCTGCACTGATGGTTGCATGTGGTCTGGCACTAAGGAGTTTTGACTGATGGCAAAGATTAATCTGTTACCCTGGCGTGAAGACAGACGCAAGGAACAGCAAACGGAGTTTTTTATTATCCTGGGGCTCTGTGCAGTTGTTGGGGTAATGTTATGGGGCGCAATCCATTTCTATCACAATCTATTGATTTCGTTTCAGGAGAACCGTAATCAATACATCAGTCACCAAATAGAAAACCTGGATAAAAAAATTGAAGAGATCAGAAGACTCGAGAAAGAGAAAGCCAGGTTATTGGCCAGGATGCGTGCCATTGAATTGTTACAAGGTAATCGGCCATTAATTGTACGCCTGTTTGATGAACTGGTTCGCAGTCTACCCGAAGGTGTGAGTGTTAATAATGTCACCCAGAAAGACACGAAGATAACAATTGAAGGTGTTGCACAGTCAAATGCCAGAGTGTCCTCATTCATGAGAAATCTTGATAGTAATGATTGGTTGAAAGATCCCGAACTCGACATAGTCCAGGCAAAGGATGAAGAAGGAACAAGGATCAGTAATTTCACCTTGCGCTTTAGCCAGGTCATTCCTTCAGCTTCAGCGGAAGAGGATCAGACATGACATTTGATGATCTGCAAAATCTTGATTTTGAGAATATCGGCGACTGGCCTTTTTCGATCAAGGCTGTTGCAGCGTCTCTGGTGATAGTGGCAATAGTTGGCGCCGGTTATTGGTTTGATGTCAAGGAACAACGCGAAGAGCTTGCGGCAGCTGAAAGGAAAGAGGTTGAATTGATGGACAGTCTTGAGAGAAAACAGAAAAAAGCCGCTAATCTTGAGGCCTTGAAAGTCCAGTTGGAGGAAATAAAGCAGTCGTTCGGTGACATGTTAAAACAGTTGCCGAACAAGACAGAAGTCGCAGCCTTGTTGGTGGACATCTCACAGACCGGGCTTGCTGCCGGACTGGAATTTGAATTATTCAAACCTGAAAAAGAGCAACCAGCAGAGTTTTATGCAGAACTACCAATCAAGATCAGTGTGATTGGTGATTACCATCAACTTGGAGAATTTATCAGCGGAGTTGCGGCATTGCCCCGGATTGTAACCACGCATGATATTTCAATTAGCAGGAAAAAAACCAAGGAAGAATCACAAACATTGCAGATGCAGGCAACGGCAAAAACATATCGCGCCTTGGATGAAGAAGAGTTTGAGGAAGAGGCCCGGAGCAAGAAAGACAGGAAGGGGCGCAGAAGATAATGTGGTACGCAGGTAATCATTTTATGGAAAAAGCCCATCTTTTTTTATTCATGGGAATCCTGTTGGTTATTAGTGGCTGCGTGACCAGCGACATGTCTGAACTTGAGAGAGAAGTTGAGCAAATCCTTGCCCGGCCAGGAGGCCGGATTGCACCCATACCGGCAATCGAACCATATGAAGCTTATGCCTATCAATCCGGAAAGGAAGGAGCACGCGATCCCTTTCAACTGTTCTATGAAAAAGTAAAACTGGATCTTGCTGAACAGGACGAGGATGAAGGACTGACAGAAGCCATGGAAAGGGAGATCAAATACCGCAACCGCGAAGAGCTTGAGTCATATGAACTGGACAGCCTGAGGATGGTAGGCACACTTGAGGATAGTAATGATCTGTGGGGAATTATCCGGGATCCGGATGGCACGGTGCACAGGGTCAAGGTTGGGAATTATCTGGGAAGAAATATTGGCAAGATTCTCAACATTTATGAAGACCGGATTGAATTACGTGAAATCATCAAAAACAACGATGGCCGGTGGGAGGAACGACCCGCAGCCATGGCGTTGTATGAAGAATAACCTGTTTCAGGGGTGGCTATTATGAGTAAGAGACAAACTGACCATCAAACAAAAGAAAAGGACAAATATATGATTAGCTGGCTTGATCGTATCACAGCTTCAATATTACTGGTGTTTGCTGGTGCAATGCTCCAGACAACGGCTTTTGCTGCCACCCTTGATGACATCAGTTACACATCCTTGCCAGGTGATCAGGTAAAGCTGGAAATGCAGCTTTCAGAACCACTGGATGAAGAGCCGCTCAATTTCACCATAGACAATCCCGCCAGAATTGTCCTGGATTTCCCTGATACCAGCCTGAATTTTACTGAGAAAAACCTGGCTATTGGCATTGGTGCTGCCCAAAGTGTTTCCTCGGTTGAGGCCGCCGGGCGTACGCGCGTTGTGTTGAACCTGTCGAACCCTGTCGCATACGAAATGGAAGTACAGGGAGACAAGGTCGTTCTGACTCTGTTGCCAGAAAGTGGAAAGGGCATGGGTTCAGCACCTTCCAGCAGTGTAGCAGCCAGTGTCAGCAGCAGACCTGGTATGGGTAAACAGTTTGATGCCAGTATCAGTAATATCGATTTCCGGCGAGGTGCTTCCGGCGAGGGCAGAATCATGGTCACCTTGTCAGATCCCTCTGTGGCTGTGAACCTGGATAAAGAAGCCGGTAACGTGGTGGTTGATTTCCAGGGCGCTAGTCTTCCCGAGGCGCTGAATCGCCGTCTGGATGTCATAGATTTTGCAACGCCGGTCCGGGAAATCGATACGATTCCGACGACAAACGGTGCAAACATGGTCATTACCACCACAACGCCAAACTATGACTACTTGGCTTACCAGACCGATAATCTGTTAACTATTGAATTCAAGCCCTTGACCAGGGCCGAGCAGGAAGAAAAGAAGAAAACCGAATTTGGTTACACGGGTGAGCGACTCTCCCTGAACTTCCAGGATATCGAGGTGCGGGCGGTCTTGCAGTTGATTGCCGATTTTACCGGACTCAACATGGTCGCCAGTGATACGGTTACCGGTAATGTCACTCTCAGATTGAAGAACGTGCCCTGGGATCAGGCATTGGACATCATTCTCAAGGCCAAGGGTCTGGGTATGAGAAAAGAAGGGAATGTGATCAGCGTTGCCCCGATCGGCGAAATTGCTGCGCGGGAAAAACTGGAACTCGAAGCTTCACGTCAGAAGGAAGAGCTGGCACCACTTGAGACAGACTTTGTCCAGGTTAATTACGCCAAGGCCCAGGAACTCGCTGCATTGATCAAGGCCGAGGAAAATAATCTGCTGTCGAGCCGGGGCAGCGTCACTATTGACGAGAGAACCAACACGCTTATCATCCAGGACGTGCCGGATAGTCTTGCCGCAATCCGTGACATGGTTGCCAAGCTGGATATTCCGGTACGGCAGGTTCTGATCGAATCTCGGATTGTGAATGCCGATGAAAGCTTTGCCAAGGACCTTGGTGTAAGGTTTGGTTACAGCAAGGCAACCAGACGGGATTCATTTGCTCCAGAGACGGGCGTGCCGGGCGCTTCCAATCAGCCAGGTGGGTTTGTAGGTGGCGGCATAGAGGGTATTACCGATTTCGGTGCAGGCACGTCATTTGTTACCGGTGATGAAGAAAACCTGATGGTGTCCTTGCCGGTAAGTAATCCCTTTGGTGCGCTTTCGCTTGCCTATGGTGTGATTGGTTCCTATCTGCTGCAATTGGAGTTATCAGCTGCCCTGGCAGAGGGCCGTGGTGAGGACATTGCGAGCCCCAAGGTAATTACCGCCAATCAGCGTGAGGCAGTGATCAAGTCCGGTGTGGAAATTCCCTACCAGGAGGCCACATCCAGTGGTGCCACGAGTGTGTCGTTCAAGGAAGCTGTGCTCCAACTTTCCGTGACACCACAAATCACACCGGATGACCGAGTTATGCTGGATCTTACCGTTAACCAGGATACCCGTGGTTCCCCGGACGTGTTGGGCGTGCCGCCAATCAATACCCGGGAAGTCAGTACCCAGGTGCTTGTAGATAATGGTGAAACTGTGGTGCTTGGAGGTGTGTACGAACAAACTTCAGACTACACCTCCGATCGTGTTCCGTTCTTTGGTGATTTGCCATACATTGGTTTTCTGTTCAAACGCACAATAGAAGATCGTACTAAATCTGAACTGCTGATTTTCGTGACCCCGAAGATTCTCAAGGAGAATCTCCGCATATAGCTTCCTCCATAAATAAGCATTACCTCGTGGGTCCTTGTCAAGGCGCGGTGTAAAAACCGCGCCTTTTTTATTCTGAAATACAAGGAATTTTTAGTATGATGATAATACATCGTTGAAAGCCCATGGACACAAGCTTTGAAAAATTACAACAACATTTTCCTGGTTGGTCCCATGGGTGCGGGGAAAACCACCATAGGCCGCCAACTAGCCAAAAAACTCAAACTTGAATTTTTCGATTCCGACGAGGAAATCGAGCGCCGCACCCAGGCAAGTATCCCTCTGATCTTCGAAATCGAGGGAGAACAGGGTTTTCGCCAGAGGGAATCAGACTTGATTGAAGAATTAACCAAGCATTCAGATATCGTGCTCGCAACCGGTGGCGGGGCTATATTAAGTGAAGAGAACAGGAAAAGGATTTCTGATAGGGGCTGGGTAGTCTATCTCAAGACCAGTGTGCGGCAAATCCTCCGGCGCACTGCCCGGGATGTCAAAAGGCCCTTGTTGAATACCCACAACAAAAAACAAAAGATTGAGGACCTGTTGCATGAACGAGGTCCATATTATGAAGAGGTAGCTGATCTGATTGTTGAAACCGGTGGCAGACCGGTGCAACAAATTGTCAATGAAATCTGTAGAAACAGGAAGCAGAAGTGAAAGAAATACAGGTTGAGCTGGGAGAGAGATCGTATCCCATTCTAATCGGGAAAGGATTGCTGAATGATTCCTCGCTCGTGAACAAATTCATACTCTCAAAACAGGTCATGATTGTTACTAATGAGACAATCGCCCCGCTTTACCTGGATCAATTGCAACAAATTCTGGGAAACCGGGAGTTACAGACAACTGTGCTTCCTGATGGGGAGAAATACAAAACACTGGATAGCATGAACGAAATCATTACCAATATGTTATCGCATAGGTTTAGCAGAAATTCTTGTATCGTTGCACTGGGCGGTGGGGTCGTTGGTGATATTGCCGGATTTGCCTCGGCCTGCTACCAGAGAGGGACTGATTTTTTACAGTTACCAACAACCCTGCTTGCCCAGGTTGATTCATCTGTCGGCGGCAAAACCGCAGTAAACCACAGATTGGGCAAAAACATGATTGGCGCTTTTCATCAACCTGTTGCCGTGATCACCGATACCAACGTACTGGATACCCTGGATGACCGCCAACTCAAGGCAGGTCTCGCCGAGGTTATTAAATATGGGCTTATAAGAGACCATTCATTTTTTGAATGGCTGGAAGAAAATATTGGAAAATTACTTGGACGGAATGATAAAGCTCTGGTTTATGCAATTGAAAAATCCTGCAGAAACAAGGCTGATATTGTAGCGCTGGATGAGACAGAGTCCGGTATCAGAGCTCTACTCAATCTCGGGCATACTTTTGGGCATGCCATTGAAACAGGGCTTGAATACCGGGACTGGTTGCATGGAGAGGCTATCGCTACGGGCATGTTAATGGCTGCTGATCTGTCGCAGCGTCAGAGCTGGTTGTCCCATGAAGATGTGGAAAGGATAAAAGCAATATTGCTTAAAACCGATCTGCCAGTTACACCCCCTGAATCAATCTCGGCAATTAATATGCGTGAACTGATGGCAGTCGACAAAAAAGCAAAGGATGGACAAATATTTCTTGTATTGTTGAAGTCGATTGGCAATGCACAGGTTACTGATCACTTTGATAATAACCTTCTGGATGAGACGCTGAATTCTTTTTGTTCTGGTGAGGAGATTGTTTGATGCCGGATCTGGCTCCCTACGCCGCCAGAGAGGAAACATCAAGGGGCCGACAATACCAGGAACAGTCCCCGGACTATCGTAGTGAATATCAACGTGATCGCGATCGCATTATTCATAGTGCCGCATTCCGCAGGCTTGAATATAAAACCCAGGTATTTGTAAATCATGAGGGAGATATGTTCAGAACGCGGCTCACGCACTCCATTGAAGTCGCACAGATTGGGAGAACGATTGCCCGCGCCTTGTGGCTTAATGAAGACCTGACCGAGGCTATTTGTCTGGCGCACGATCTTGGTCACACACCGTTTGGTCATGCGGGGCAGGATATTCTGAATGAATGCATGAAGCCATTTGGCGGGTTTGAACATAACCTCCAGTCTTTAAGGGTCGTCGACCTGCTTGAGGAAAGATATGCAGATTTTCCGGGCTTGAACCTGACCTTTGAAACACGGGAAGGCATTCTCAAGCACTGTTCCAGGAAGAATGCAAAAATACTTGGTGATATCGGCCAGCGTTTCCTAAACAATCAACAGCCGGGGCTGGAGGCCCAGATTGCCAATATTGCGGATGAAATTGCCTATAACAACCATGATGTAGACGATGGTCTGCGTTCCGGATTGATAAACCTTCATCAACTTGAGGAAATTGATATCTTCAGGGAGCAGTTTCATTATGTCAGGAAAACCTGGCCCGGTTTGAATGGGCGACGCGTCAGTCATGAAGTGATCAGGCGCATGATTAATAAACTGGTCACTGACCTGGTGACAACCAGCAAGCAAAAAATTGCGCATTACCATCCAGACACTATTAACGATGTCAGGAATGCTGGTGAACCCATGATTATTCTGGGTGAAGAGACAAAGGACCAGCACCTGCAGCTCAAACAGTTTCTGCGCAGGGAGCTTTACCAGCATCACCGAGTGGAGAAAATGACCAGCCTGGCCAAGGAGAAGGTCAGGGTGTTATTTGCTGAATATATGCAGAGGCCGGGACTGTTACCGGAAGATGTGCAACTGCGGATTAAGCAATCCAGCGGCAGTGGGGCTAGCATGGAAGCTGCCCGGATTACAGCGGACTATATAGCCGGGATGACCGATCGATTTGCGATTGCTGAGTTTGAACGGATCAGACAAACTACTGATTGATAATCAATCACCCTTTCCAAAATTTCCCACAAATAGCATTGAATTGCATCGAAAATCCTTGAATTACGGCTAACATGTTTTTAGCTTATTGTTACGAGCATGCTGCACCGTGACATAAACAGGTATAAGCTCTATAATTTTCAACCTTTTGCTGAAAAAATGGTTTAGGTGTGACCGACTTGAAAAGAATAAATAAATCAGGACTTTATCGGCCGGAATTCGAAAAAGGCAGCTGTGGATTTGGCCTGATTGCGCAGATGGACAACCAGTCCAGTCACTGGCTGGTGCAAACCGCTATCAAGTCGCTGTGCCGCCTGACCCATCGTGGTGCGGTGGCGGCAGATGGCAAGACGGGTGATGGCTGCGGGCTATTGATGAAAAAGCCGGATGCTTTCCTGCAGGCGTGTGCAAAAGAGCTGGGATATAAATTCGCTCCCCTCTATGCTGTTGGCATGGTCTTCCTGAATCAGGATGACGACAGTGCGAACAAATCACGTCGGCGACTGGAAGCTGAACTGAAGCAGGAAGGGCTCTCACCACTTGGCTGGCGCGAGGTCCCGACCAGTGAATCCGCCTGTGGGGAAGAGGCCAAGAAGTCCCTGCCGCGGGTTGAGCAAATCTTTGTAAATGCGCCCGAGGGGATGAGTGCTGAGGACTTCGAGTTACATCTGTACATTGCAAGAAGGCGCACGGAAAAAACAATTCAGGAAGAAGACGAGGTTTTTTACGTCCCCAGCCTCTCTACTCATGTCATTTCCTATAAGGGCCTGGTTATGCCGGGGAATCTCCAGGAATTCTATACCGATCTGAGTGATGAAACACTCACCTCCTCGCTGTGTGTGTTTCACCAGCGGTTTTCCACGAATACCTGGCCCCAGTGGCGGCTGGCGCAGCCGTTTCGCTATCTTGCCCATAACGGCGAGATCAATACCATCCAGGGTAACCGAAACTGGTCGGTTGCCCGAAGCTTCAAATTATCTTCGCCCAGGATCCCGGCCATGGAGGACATCCGCCCGCTGGTTTCCATGCAAGGCTCGGATTCCTGTTCCCTGGATAACATGCTGGAAGCACTGCTTGCCGGTGGTTTGGATATCTTCCGTGCCATGCGGCTGTTGATTCCGCCGGCCTGGCAGAATGTGGACAACATGGATTCCGAATTACGGGCCTATTACGAATACAACGGCATGAATATGGAGCCCTGGGACGGCCCGGCCGGGGTTGTCCTGACCGATGGTCGTTACGGTGCCTGTATCATGGACAGAAACGGGCTCAGGCCTGCACGTTATGTAATTACAGAAGATCGTCACATTACCCTGGGCTCAGAGATCGGTATCTATGATTACGAGCCCGGCGATGTTGTCGAGAAAGGGCGACTGAAACCCGGCCAGATGATGGCCATTGATACTGAAACCGGCGAGCTGTTATTACCTGCGGATATTGATAAGCGGGTCAAGGGCCGTTTGCCATACAAGGATTGGATCAAGAATTTTACCCGGGATATCGAGGCCAGCCTTGAAGATCAGCAATTGACGATTAACCCCATGGATCAGGATACCCTGGATTCCTACCTGAAGATGTTCCAGGTCACGTTTGAGGAGCGGGAGCAGGTGTTGAGGCCCCTGGCGCAGTCAGGACAGGAAGCCGTGGGATCCATGGGCGACGATACGCCATTACCGGTACTGTCATCACAGGTCAGGTATCTATATGATAATTTCAGGCAACAGTTCGCCCAGGTAACGAATCCACCGATTGATCCCATCCGCGAACATATTGTCATGTCCTTGAGCACACATTTTGGCAAGGAGGGTAACCTGTTTGTCGAGGACGAGGAGCATGCCAAATGCCTGTCAGTAAAATCACCTGTACTCTCGGAGAGCAAGTTTCATGAAATCCTGAGATATGACGATCGGGGTTTCCCGCATGTCATTATTGATCTGAATTATGATCCCTCGATTGGTCTGAAGCAGGCCATTGAATCCGTTTGTGATCAGGCAGAGGAAGCGGTGCGTGACGGACAAGTCATACTGGTTTTATCAGACCGGCAAATAAACCCTGACAAGCTCCCCATCCATGCCTTGCTGGCAACGGGTGCCGTTCATCACCGACTCATTGATGAAGGTCTTCGTTGTGATGCCAATATCCTGGTTGAAACAGCAACAGCTCGTGATCCACATCAGTTTGCCGTGCTGATCGGCTATGGTGCCACTGCCGTTTACCCATACCTTGCCTATGAAACATTGCAAAACATGCTGGATCGCAGGGAGATTCCGGTCGGTGAGAGTGTTGCGATTGCCAAGGCCTATCGCAAGGGCATTAACAAGGGGCTTTACAAGATCACCTCGAAGATGGGTATTTCGACTATAGCCAGTTACCGGGGGGCACAATTGTTCGAGATCGTCGGTCTGCATGATGAAGTGGTTGATCTCTGCTTCAAGGGAACCACCAGCCGAATCCAGGGGATTGGATTTACGGATCTGGAAGAAGATCAGAAATTTCTGGCAAAAGAATCCTGGAACAAACGTAAACCAATCCGTCAGGGTGGTTTGCTGAAATTCGTCTATGGTGGTGAATTTCACGCCTTCAATCCCGATGTCATCCGGGCAATCCATGAGGCTACGGAGTCCGGGGACTATGAAAAATACCGTGAATATGCAGCGCTGGTGAATGAACGGCCCATTACGGTATTCCGTGACATGTTCAAACTCAAGAAGGGTAGTAAACCGATCAGTATTGATGAAGTTGAATCAATAGAGAACATTCTCCCCCGATTTGATACAGCGGGTATGTCCCTGGGGGCGCTCTCGCCGGCAGCCCATGAATCGCTGGCGAAAGCAATGAATGCCATTGGTGGCCGCTCAAACTCCGGTGAAGGCGGTGAGGACCCGGCGCGATTCCATACGGACAAGGTGTCCAAGATCAAACAGGTCGCCTCCGGTCGTTTCGGTGTCACACCCCATTATCTGGTCAATGCCGAAGTATTGCAGATCAAGATTGCCCAGGGCGCAAAACCGGGTGAAGGTGGTCAGTTACCGGGCGACAAGGTCAACGAAATGATTGCCAAGCTGCGTCATTCCAAGCCAGGTGTGGCTTTGATCTCGCCACCGCCACATCATGACATCTATTCCATTGAAGATCTTGCGCAATTGATTTTTGATCTCAAGCAGGTCAATCCCCAGGCCTTGGTCTCAGTAAAACTGGTTGCAGAAGCAGGTGTGGGCACCATTGCGGCCGGTGTGGCCAAGGCCTACGCAGACCTGATTACGATTGCCGGCTATGATGGCGGTACAGGTGCTAGCCCCCTGACATCAGTTAAATACGCGGGATCTCCCTGGGAGTTGGGACTTACCGAAACTCATCATACCCTGCGCGCTAATAATCTTCGCGACAAGGTCAGGGTCCAGACAGACGGTGGCCTCAAGACCGGCCTGGACGTGGTCAAGGCTGCGATCCTGGGTGCCGAGAGCTTTGGCTTCGGCACGGCACCCATGGTGGCATTGGGATGCAAGTATCTGCGCATCTGTCATTTAAACAACTGCGCTACCGGTGTGGCGACGCAGGATAAGGTACTTTATACCAAACACTTCAAGCCCAACGGTCCGCAAAAAGTTATTAATTATTTCCGTTTTGTTGCCCAGGAAGTTCGAGAGCTTATGGCGGAACTTGGAATCAGGCGCTTTGAGGAACTCATCGGCAAGACTGAATTGCTGGAGATATTGACAGGCGAGAGTAACAAGCAGCGCGGTCTCGATCTCTCACCGATCCTCTCAGATCATGGTGTATCTCCTGATAAACCTCATTTCTGCATGCAACCTAAAAACCAGCCATTTGATAAAGGTGAACTGGCAGAGCAAATGGTCAAAGATGCAATAGAGGCCATCGAGAACAAGTCCGGCGGCGAGTTTCATTATTCCATCCGGAACAACAATCGTTCTATCGGCGCGCGTCTTTCAGGTGAGATTGCTCGCCGCTACGGGAACTATGACATGTCAGATAGACCGGTGAAGATTTGTCTAAAAGGTACGGCAGGACAGAGTTTCGGTGTCTGGAATGCGGGCGGCCTTGAAATGTATCTTGAAGGTGATGCCAACGATTACGTTGGTAAAGGGATGGCGGGAGGCAAGCTTGTCATTTATCCGTCAGCAAACAGCAAGCTCAAAAGCAATGAGACTGTGATTATGGGTAACACCTGTCTATATGGTGCAACTGGTGGCAAATTATATGCTGCTGGTGTCGCCGGCGAACGCTTTGCTGTCAGAAATTCCGGGGCCGTGGCAGTTGTTGAGGGAGTTGGTGATCACGGTTGCGAATATATGACCGGCGGTGTCGTGGTAATACTCGGTGATACAGGTATTAATTTTGGTGCCGGTATGACCGGAGGTACGGCATTTGTGTATGACAAGGACAACAGTTTCCCCGATAAATACAATCATGAATTGATCGATACGCACAGGATTTCGTCCGAATACATGGAAGGCTACAAAAATTTCCTGCAAGACTTGGTTGAAGAATACGTGACAGAGACCGGCAGTGAATGGGGCCAATATATTCTCGATGATTTCGAGGAACATGCCGGCAAATTCTGGCTGGTTAAGCCCAAGGCTGCCGAACTATCAACATTGCTTGATAATCTGCTTGCCGCTGCATAAAGTACGTACTTTTCAAAGTGCGTAAATATATTCTTTTTTATTTCTTATCCATTATTAGATGAGCAAGACGACGCATAATAATTTCCAGTTTCTTGATCTCCCGCGACAGGAGCCGGCGAAGACTCCAGTGCCTGTGCGCATCTATGAGTGGAATGAGATATATGGTCAATTTGATGAATCCTCCGCAGCTGAGCAGTCTGCACGTTGCCTCGCATGTGGCAATCCTTACTGTGAATGGAAATGCCCGGTGCATAATTACATCCCCAACTGGCTGAAGCTGATAGAAGAAGGCAATCTTTTTGAGGCCGCTGAGCTGTCTCACAAGACCAATTCTTTGCCGGAGATCTGCGGACGCATTTGTCCACATGACCGCCTATGTGAGGGTGCTTGCACATTAAATGACGGGTTTGGTGCCGTTACCATTGGTGCAGTGGAAAAATACATCACCGATGAAGCGGTGAAACAGGGCTGGAAACCCGATCTCTCTAACGTGGTATCAACCGGCAAGAAAGTCGCTGTGGTTGGTGCTGGTCCTGCAGGACTGGGTTGCGCAGATGTCCTGACAAGAAACGGTGTCATGGCCGTGGTTTTCGACAAGTATCGCGAGATCGGCGGTCTGCTGACTTTTGGGATCCCGCCATTCAAACTGGAAAAGGAAGTTGTGCTCACCCGCAGAAAATTGATGGAGGAAATGGGTGTGCGGTTTGTGCTCAATACTGAAGTTGGTAAAGATATCAGTTTTGACGATTTATTAAGAGATTACGATGCGGTGTTTCTGGGTATGGGTACATACACCTATATGACGGGAGGTTTCCCGGGTGAAAATATGCCGGGAGTATATGAATCTCTACCCTATCTCATTTCCAACGTTAATCGAGTCATGGGTTATGAGAAATCAGCCGACGATTATGTCGATATGAAAGACAAGAATGTCGTGGTTCTGGGTGGTGGTGATACCGCCATGGACTGTGTGCGCACCGCCATACGCCAGGGTGCAACATCTGTAACCTGTGCCTATCGCCGTGATCAGGAAAACATGCCAGGCTCCATGCGCGAGGTCGAAAATGCCAAGGAAGAGGGAGTGAAATTCCTCTGGAACCGGCAGCCGGTTGAGATAGTGGGTCATGGTAATGTACAAGGGGTCAGGGTGGTTACTACGCAGCTGGGTGCTCCAGATGAAAGAGGGCGACGAATGCCGGAGCCTGTTCCGGATACTGAAGAAATCCTGTCTGCCGATGCCGTAATAATTGCATTTGGATTCCGACCCAGCCCGTCGAGCTGGTTTAAAGAACATAATATTGCCATTGATGAACGCGGCCGGGTAAAGGCAACAGAGAAGGCTGAATTCAAGTACCAGACCAGCAATCCAAAAGTTTTCTCCGGTGGTGACATGGTTCGCGGTGCTGATCTGGTTGTGACGGCAGTTTTCGATGGGCGTCTGGCTGCGGAGGGGATACTGGATTACCTGAAAGTATAGGTAGTCCTGTTCCAGTCCGGAAAAATCAGGACATTTTTCCTAAATAACAATAATTAATTGTCTCTAATGTCTGTTGAACTCAAGAATGATAGATTGATCCGCGCCTTGCTCAGGCAGCCGGTTGACATGACTCCGGTATGGATCATGCGTCAGGCCGGACGTTACTTGCCCGAGTACCGTAAAACCCGGGAAAGGGCAGGTGATTTTATGACACTTTGCAAGACGCCTGAACTGGCCTGCGAGGTCACATTACAACCTTTAGCACGCTTTGATCTGGATGCGGCCATTCTGTTTTCCGATATCCTTACCATCCCGGATGCGATGGGTCTTGGTCTTTCTGTTATTGAGAAGCAGGGCCCTAAATTCGAACACCCTGTCAGGACTGCTGCTGAAATCAACAAGCTTGGGATACCTGATCCGGAGTCCGATCTGGCATATGTCACAGATGCAGTGCGCCTGATCCATAAAGAACTCAATGGTAAATTGCCGCTGATCGGTTTTTCAGGTAGTCCATGGACACTGGCAACCTATATGGTTGAAGGAGAATCAAGCAAGAACTACTCCATTATAAAGAGTCTCCTATATAATGAACCGAAGACTATGCACGTATTAATGAATACCCTGGCGAAATCTGTCGCCACTTATCTCAATGCCCAGATAAATGCCGGAGTTGAGGTCGTCATGGTATTTGACACCTGGGGTGGAATCCTGGCACCGGACGCCTATCGAGAATTTTCTTTGCAATACATGCAGCTGGTAGTTGATCAATTACAGAGAGAATCTTACGGGAAGAAAATTCCCGTGATCCTTTTCAGCAAGGGTATTGGTACTCTGATCCATGATCTTGCAAATTCCGGTTGTGATGCGGTAGGTCTGGATTGGACACAGGATATTGCGGAGATCCGGGAATTGATTGGAAATCGTGTCGCCCTGCAGGGAAATCTTGATCCAGCAGTGTTGTATGCCAGCCCGGATGTGATAACCGATCAGGTCTCACGTATTCTGGCCGGGTTTGGTTCAGCCCCCGGCCATATATTCAATCTTGGTCATGGGATACATCCAGAAGTGAACCCAGATCATGTAAAGGTGCTTGTAGACAGTGTCCACGAGTTGAGCAAGCCATACCATAATTGAAAGAGTCCCGTTCACAACAAATCATACTTTTGCTCAAGGGCTTTTGCATGGGCGCTGCCGATGTAGTGCCAGGTGTCAGTGGCGGGACCATGGCGCTAATTCTGGGTATTTATGTAAGGCTCATCAACGCCATTCGATCCTTTGACGCCAAATGGCTCACAGCTATATTCAGGCTTGATGCAAAAACAATCTTTGGGCGACCAGATTTTGTTTTTTTGATTCCACTGCTTGGCGGGATAGGTATAGCCCTGTTTTTTTTCACACGGGTTGTTTCTTTACCCGGACTGATTGAGTCTGACCCTGTTCCGGTTTACGCATTATTCACAGGCTTAATCACTGGTTCGGTATGTGTGCTCCTTTACCAGGTACGTGATGGCCTGCTGAAGGGCCTCATTTTCATTTTGTTGGGCGCAGTTGGTGGTTATCTTGTGTTTAACCTCGTACCGGTCAACACACCGGAAACCAGCTGGTTTGTCTTTCTTTGTGGCGCAATAGCAATAACAGCAATGATCCTACCTGGTCTCTCTGGCTCATTTATCCTATTGATTTTAAAGAAATATAGCTATATTTTCCATGCTATCGGCCACCTGCAATTTTCAATCCTGTTGCCGTTTGTACTCGGAATAATTTGTGGACTTGCCTTGTTTAGCCGGATTCTGGGATGGTTGCTTCGCAAATTTTATAAAAACACCATTTTATTTATTTGCGGATTATTGATTGGATCTTTATCTGTGGTCTGGCCATTCCAGCAGCGTAATTACCAGATACTAAATGGTAAAAAGCAACTCTTATCGGTTGATCCCTATATACCATCAGTATTTACCCAGGAAATCATTGTGGCAATAGTGCTGATGGTAACAGGTATAATGGTTGTAGTATGGATTAATTACCACTCGGAAAACGGTTCCTGAATTAGAAGAAGAACAAGTTAACGGGAACAGTACTTGTATGGTTCTCAAGGAGATAAACCCATGCCCTTGTCTGAAGTTGTACTGATAATCATGGGATTATTAACCCTGGCTATGCTGGCTGCAGGCATATGCCAGAGATGGTCTGTGCCCTATACGGTATTTCTAGTCATCATAGGTATTACGCTTGGTTTCTTTGCAAGGGAAATTGATACTTTTTCATTTCTTCTTGAATTCCAGCTCAGTCCTGAGATTGTCCTGTTTATATTTCTACCGGCACTTATCTTTGAGTCTGGAATCAATCTCAATGCCCGCCAGTTGATGAAAGATATTGCACCGGTCCTTATGCTAGCCGTGGTCGCCTTGATGATCTCATCAGCTCTTATTGGAGCAGGTCTTTGGTTAATTCTTGATATTAATGCCGGGCTCGCATTGCTTTTTGGTGCACTTATATCTTCAACAGATCCTGTAGCAGTAATCTCCACATTCAAAGAACTGGGAGTACCGGAAAGGTTAACTGTTTTAATTGAAGGTGAATCCCTGTTAAATGATGCAACAGCCATTGTCCTCTTTAATATCATACTGGGCCTTATTCTGGCAGATTCAGTGGACTGGTCTTATACTGGTCTGGTGGCCCTCGAGTTTCTCAAGGTATTCCTTGGCGGGCTCATAACTGGTGTATTTCTCGGCATTCTGACCGGCGAATTAATGCATCGTCTGTTCAAAGGAATTAATGCCTTCATGATCATGTCATTGGTCATAGCTTATTCCAGTTTCATAATAGCAGAGCATATGCTGCATGTTTCAGGTGTTATGGCAGTTGTTGCTGCTTCAATCACACTGGCTTATTCCTGGGTTACAAGATTTCCACAGGGTGAAATAAAGTTTATTCATGAATCGTGGGAAGTAATCGTTCTAGTATGTAATTCTCTGTTGTTCCTGTTGGTGGGTTTATCAATTGATATCAGTCTGCTCGTCACACAGATTGATATGGTAATGATAGCGGTCCTTCTTGTATTGCTGGCGAGAGCAATTACTGTCTATACACTCGTACCCGCTAGTATCAAACTCTTCACCTTACCAGGAATCAGTGTGCCTGAACGCCATATCATGTGGTGGGGAGGTCTCAAGGGTGGCCTCGCAATCGCTATCGTATTATCAATTCCTATGGATATGCCAGGCAGAGATTTAATACTCAATCTTACACTGGGCACTGTGCTTTTCTCATTATTGATAAATGCCACTACCATCAGGCCTTTAATCAGCCGGCTTGGTATCGACAAAATGAGTAATGATGAATTATCTGAATTGCATCATGCATCTCGCTCGGCGAAAGAGGTCAGTATGATAACCCTGAGCCTGGTTCGTGATAATGAGCTGATAAGTCGGGTCAGGGAACAATTAATCAAGAAAGATACAGAGCAATTATTCAGGATAGAAAGCGCTGAACTTGAAGATAAACAGACCGAACGACACCTTGCAATCATGGCCCTGAAAACAGAGTTTGATTCATTGAAACAGCTTTATGAGATCGGGATACTTGAACACTATGCTTACCTGGATTTCAGGAATAATCTTCAACGGGATCGCGACAAATACCTGGATCAGGAAATCAATGCAGACCAGGTCAAGGCCCAGTCCAGCAAGGCGGGGATATTTTCCAGGTTGGAACAGGCCCTGATTAAACGATTGAGGGAACATGACTGGGGCACCTGGTTGCTGGCCAGCTACCAGAATTTAAGATTGTCGCAAAGCCTGCAGCATGACATAGCCGGCGTCCTGGTTTGCGCAAAGGTGCTGGATATGCTGGAACAGGAATATAGTTATGATAATAACCTTAAGCAACGAGTTGCCAGTAGATACAGGGAGCGGATACAACGCCGTAAACAGCGTCTTGAATTTATTAAAAATGAATACCCCGGATTTTATTCCCGGTTCGAAACCAACCTGTTTACGCGAGTTGCCCTATGTGCTGCAAGAAACCACAATGTTTCACAATACCAACAGGGTGAAATAGGGGCGAAGGCCTATCTATATATAGAGCGGCTAATTGAAGATGCGCTGGCAGGTTTACCCGGGATCAGTGAGCCTGTACCCGATGTTACTTCCAGTGATCTGATTGGCAGTGTGCCGCTCTTAAAAGGCCTGTCCGATAAGGTGATAGACAAGCTTGTCAATATCAGTAATCAGGTCACTTTCCTGGCGGGTGATATCATCATAGGCAGTGGGGAACATGGGGACGCCCTTTACGTGATAGCTCATGGCAAGGTTTGTGTAGTAAAGGACGGGCAAGCTGTTGCAGAACTTGGCGATGGTGAGTTCTTTGGTGAAATGGCACTCCTTGGCGATCAGGTGAGGACTGCGACCGTTAAGGCAATCAGTCCATCCACCCTGTTGCGGCTTCGGCGCAGGGACGTCCTGCTGCTTGCGAAAGAAAATCCTGAGCTCAGGGAGAAGTTGGAAAAGGCCAGTCAGGAGCGTCGGGGGTGATTGTTTCTCCTGAAATACAAGCTGATAAAATATAAAAAGAAAACACTCAAAAGGATCAAGACCGGATAGTTTTTCCCGATGCTGTAAGGCGTCCTGCCATGAAACGTCTTTATTCTGGCCGAAAGTGCATGGGGTTTAAATTGCGGTGATTGGTTAATTATACGGCCTTTCTCGTCTATGATGGCGCTGATACCAGTATTGGTTGATCGCAATAAAAACCTTCCGGTCTCTTTTGCGCGCATCCGGGCCATTTGTAAATGCTGGTGCGGTGCCAGTGAATCACCAAACCAGGCATCATTACTGACATTAATCAATATCCTCGACTCTGGCAGTGCCCGGGTTACTTCCTCTCCAAACACATCTTCATAACAAATTGAAATCCCGGCAGCTACGCCGGCAGCAGTTATGACGGGATCGTGGTTACCAGCGCTGAAATCTGACATGGGAATACCCAAGCTGTCGAGTACGGGGCGTAACCATTTGTCGAGTGGCAGGTATTCACCGAAAGGTACCAGATGATTCTTATGATAAATATCAAGTTCGTCCTGTCTTAATACGATCACGCTGTTATAGAATTTTTTTTCTTCAGGGAGATATATAGGGATGCCTGTTAACAGGTCGGTGTCGTTCAGTTCAACCAGCTCAAGAAGATTCTCAAGTAGTGGTTTGGCCTGATGGTAGAACATTGGTATTGCCGTTTCTGGCCAGATAATGAGATCGCCATCCCAATAAGGCTCTGAAAGATTCAGATAGAGATCTATTGAGGGTTGTTTTTGATCCGGATCCCATTTGATCTCCTGAGGTACTGCTCCCTGAATCAGGGCAACCTGTTTCTCTCCCGCATCTGGCATAGTCCAGTTCACTTGATCGAGAATTAAACTGCCAGAGACAATGATAATGATTGCACTGAATGCAAAAGCTGCCTGCACTCCTTGTTTTGTCCGGAATATATAAACTGTAAGTGCGGCAAGCAGGCACACCAACCAACTGACTGCATAAATTCCCAGCACTGGTGCAATTGCAGAAATGGCCGTATTTGTCTGTGTATAGCCCAGTGTCAGCCAGGGGAAACCTGTAAATACCCAGGAACGGCACCATTCCGTAAACACCCATGCTGTCGGCAATCCGGCCAACAAGGCCGGTCTGGCAGCTTTGGTCGTCAGAAATCTCACAGCTATAAACCCGGCAAATGCAGGAAACAGGGAAAGAAAGGCAATCAGTATCAGAGTAATAAAGATTGCTCCTCCAAGATTCACCCCGCCAAACAGATTAATGCTGATATGCAGCCAGTTTACTCCGATACCAAACAGGCCCAGACCAAAAAAGTAGCCACACAGAAATGCCTGACCAGGTCTGCAATCAAGCCAGATATTAAACAATATGGCGATCGACAGAATGGCAATGATGGAAATTTCAAATGGTGCAAATGCCAGGGGAAGGGCTGCACCAGCAAAGAGGGCGAACAATAATCGGCGTCCGTCCGGATTAAATGACAATCGTGACACGGTTTATTATATTTTTTTAGATTTACACCTAATCGATAGCGTCCATCTCTGTATGCTGATGTTCAAGCCTGACCATGCGCAACAGATATATCCGGCGTTTGTCCGCCCGCAGAATCTTTACATTAAAGCCTTCAAATTCAATAAATTCACCTCTTTTTGGCACATGACCAAATGCTTTTAATATCAGGCCGCCGATGGTGTCGTATTCATCGTCACTAAGGTTTGTTTTGAAATAATCATTAAATTCGTCAATCGGGGTCAGGGCACTGACTGTATAGCGATTTCTACCGTATGGAGTAATATGTTCCTCGTCTTCAATATCATGTTCGTCTTCTATATCACCAATGATTTCCTCAATTACATCTTCTATTGTAACCAGACCTGAAATACAGGAATACTCATCAACTACGACTGCCATGTGGTTCCTGCTGGATCGAAATTCCCTTAGCAGTACATTAAGGCGTTTACTCTCGGGCACGAAAACAGCGGGCCGCATCAGATCCTTGATGTCAAACTTTTCCTGCTGATCACTTGCATAGTAATACAGCAAATCTTTTGCAAGTAAAATGCCCATAATCTCGTTAGTATCATCGCCAATTACCGGAAACCTGGAATGCCCGGAATCTACAACAACGGAAAGTATGTCCCTGGGCTCGGAATCGTATTTGATTACCACCATCTGCACTCTGGGCACCATGATATCCCTTACTTGCATATCAGAGACTTCCAGTGCCCCCTCGATCATGGCAAGTGCATCGTGATCCAGCAGGTTACGGTTTTCAGCTTCACGCAATAGTTCAATAAGTGATTCACGATCCTTCGGTTCAGAAGAGAACAACGCTACCAGTCTTTCCATCCAGCTTCGTCTATTCTTATTGCTTTTGTTTCTCATCATGCACTCGCAATTTCATATGGATTGGCATAACCCAGACTGTATAATAATTTTATTTCAATACTCTCCATAAGTTTTGCCTCTTCTTCTTCAGTATGATCATAACCAAGCAAGTGCAGAGTGCCGTGTATTACCATATGAGCCCAGTGAGCTTCAATAGACTTGCCTTGTTCAGTTGCCTCTTTCTCGAGCACAGGGGCGCATATGACGATATCACCGAGAAAATCAGGGTTGAATTCACTGGCTTCACCGGCAGGGAAAGAAAGAACATTGGTAGCGCCCTTTGATTTGCGCCAGGTCTCGTTCAGGTTTTTTCCTTCCTCTTCATCGACGATACGAATGGTCAACTCGGCATTCTGAATCCTGTCTTCCAGGACATTATTTATCCATGATTTGAACAGCCGCTTGTCGGGCACCGGGAGCTGGGTTGCAATTTGCAGATCCAGTTCAAGAACCATCTTCAGGTTTTTCGGAATTGGTGTGTTTTTCATGACGTTCGTAGGCATCCAGTATCCTTCCTACGAGAGGATGGCGCACAACGTCTCTGGATTTGAAAAACGTAAAACTGATTCCTTCTTCATCCTTGAGAATATCAATGACATGCCTCAGGCCGGATTTTTTACCTCTTGGAAGATCAATTTGAGTTATGTCACCGGTAATGACAGCTGTTGAGTTAAAACCTATACGGGTTAGGAACATTTTCATTTGTTCTATTGTGGTGTTCTGTCCCTCATCGAGAATAACGAAAGCATCATTCAAGGTACGTCCGCGCATGAAGGCTAATGGTGCTACCTCGATTACATTCCTTTCTATGTATTTCGCAACCCGTTCAAAGCCCAGCATGTCATACAGGGCATCGAACAAGGGCCGGAGATACGGATCTACTTTCTGTACCAAATCGCCTGGCAAAAAACCCAGTCTTTCTCCAGCTTCAACAGCCGGCCGAACCAGTACCAGACGTCTGGCCTTGTCCTGCTCCAATGCCTCAATGGCGCAGGCAACTGCAAGGTAGGTTTTGCCGGTACCTGCAGGACCAATACCGAAGCAGATATCATGAGTCAGAATATTGCGAAGATACAGACGTTGATTCGGACTTCTACCCTTGATAACTCCCCTCTTGGTTTTTATGGTGATCTCTTGATCGGTATCGATGGCTGGTTCTTCATCAATACCGGCATCTTGAAGATAGAGATGTACTTTTTCCGTAGTCAGAACTTCATCCTTGGTCAATTCATAAAGCGATTCAAGCAAGCCGCTGCAAACATCAACCGATTTTCTCGTACCAATAATCTGAAAGCTGCTACCACGATTATTAATCTCGACACCCAGTCTGCGCTCAAGCTGACGTAAGTGTCCATCCAGTGGGCCAGCCAAGTTGGCTAGACGCTGATTATCAATTGGCCCCAGTTCCAGTTCCAGTGAGTGTGGGTGTGTATCAGCAGTGACGGTGTTCAAGGATCAGGCGCAGACGTGAGAATCTGGAATTGATTTGTATTGATGAGAGGCTTGATCTATCTGGCCCCTGAGTGAATTAGGCAAGGCTTCTGTAATCAGAAGATCTGTAAATCCTCCAATTAATATATCGGGTCCGGAGAAATTAACCATACGATTGTTCTCAGTACGACCACACAATTCACCGGGATCTTTTCGGGATGGTCCCTCAACGAGCACCTTCTGTTTTGTCCCTACCATTTTTTCACTGATTCTGTTTGCTTGCTGGTTGATACGGGCCTGTAAAATCGTCAGGCGCTCTTTTTTTATTTCCAGCGGGACGTCATCATGATAGCTGGCGGCGGGTGTGCCCGGACGCTTGCTGTAGATGAAACTGAAGGATTGATCATAATCTATATCTGCAATCAGCTTCATGGTATCTTCAAAGTCACGATCAGTTTCGCCTGGAAAACCAATAATGAAATCAGAAGACATGCTTATATCGGGACGAATCTCACGAAGTCGGCGGATTTTTTGTTTGTATTCCAGTGTTGTGTGACCGCGTTTCATGAGCGCAAGAATACGGTTTGAACCGCTTTGAACTGGCAAGTGAAGATGACTCACCAGTTCCGGCACCTTGCCGTATACCTCAATTAGCCGGTCAGAGAATTCTGTGGGATGCGATGTTGTAAAACGAATTCGATCAATTCCATCGATTTCTGCTACATACTCAATCAATAGTGCAAGATCTGCAGTTTCACCGGTATGCATGGGACCGCGGTATGCATTGACGTTTTGTCCCAGCAGATTGATTTCCCTTACACCCTGTTCTGCCAGATCCACAATTTCGGTAAGGACATCATCAAAGGGACGGCTAATTTCCTCACCACGGGTATAGGGTACAACGCAAAAAGTGCAGTATTTACTGCAGCCTTCCATTATTGAAACAAAAGCTGTGGGTCCTTCAGCACGAGGTTCGGGAAGGCGATCAAATTTCTCTATTTCCGGAAAGGATATATCAACAACCGGCTTTCCCGACTGCTTGAATTCGTCGTACATGTCGGGCAGCCGTTGCAGGGTCTGCGGGCCAAACACAATATCCACATAAGGCGCGCGCTGACAGATGGCATTGCCCTCCTGGCTCGCGACACAACCGCCTACCCCAATGACCAGTTCCGGTCGTGTTTCTTTCAGGAGTCGCCAGCGGCCCAGCTGGGAAAACACCTTCTCCTGGGCCTTTTCCCGTATGGAGCAGGTGTTCAGGAGAATAAGGTCAGCTTCCTCCGGGTCATCTGTAGCTCGCATGCCGTGGGAAGCGGCCATCACATCCAGCATCTTGGCTGAGTCATACTCATTCATCTGGCAGCCATAGGTTTGTATGTACAGTTTTTGCGTCATAAGTCAATTAATTTCAAGGGGTTGGCTAAGTTACACTGTCCGGATGTTTATTTCTACTATTTTGGCCAAATTTAGCCATGTTTTGAAGGTCTGAGGTCCTATAAACTCTTTATCTCATAGGAATTTCAAGCTTATTTCACGGATCTTAATGCTCAGGAAAATCCCCTTTATTGCGGTAGTGCTGTTAGTGGCTGGCTGTGCCGGTCTGACGCCACGTGATACTACAGAGACTTTCTATGTTCATGATTATCCAGCCGCGGAAAGCTGTCTTGGGACCCTGAATACCATAGACAGGCTGGTGCTGGAGAAAGGGGTGCAAAATGCCAGCAGTTCGAAGATACCAGGTTTTCCGTTTTTGCGTGTGAACCGTTTTTTGTCCTCCTTCCGCAATGAGCTCGATAACCGGGCAAAGAACCACCAATGGCTTGAAGCAATGGCCCGGCTTGATAATGAGGCACGTTATTCAGAGATTATGAATATATCCGTCGAAGCACTGGGAACTGTTATTCCAGGTTTTACTGGAAGGCAGGAGCTACTTGACCAAATGCAAGTTTGCAACTCATTACTGGTTGAACTTACCATCGAAGCTCCAAAAGCTATTCAGCTCATAAAAACCAGAGCTGTGGTTGCAGATGACTACAGCATCGCGAAAAGAACCATTGGCATTTATCCACTCACTTCACTTTTCTTCATGAGTGGAATAAAAAATCTGCACCAGGAAACAAGAAAACGATTCTCTGTTCCAATTGATGAACGGTTACAGAAAGGAAATTATCTACTGTATCAAGTTGCTGACAGTGAAAATAATATCTCAAAACTGGATCCAAAAGAAATATTAAGTTCCTCTGCAGATAATCCCCTCGGTATACCTGAACCTGGATCTTCAGAATTGGACAAACTATTTGAATATTATGCACCGGTCTGGGAAATCGAGACAGAGGATAATTATGATCTGCCGGGTATACCTTATCTTCAAAGTAACGAAGTCAGAATAAATACACAGCAACACATCACATACACTTATCATTCCTTTACAAGGTTTTATAAAGGGATACAACTGCAACTGAATTATGTTATCTGGTTTCCATCGCGACCTTTAACCGGTCCCTTTGATCTATTGGGAGGGCATCTCGATGGCATAACCTGGCGAATAACATTATCCAGTGATGGAAATGTATTTTTTTACGATACTATACATAATTGCGGTTGTTATCATATTGCTTTTCCAGATGAGCAATTTCATAAAATAAAGGAATCATCAGAATTAACTGAACCCATATTGGTTCCCGTAAATGCACCCGATATTAAAGATGGTCAAAGATTAGTAGTCACTTTGAACAGTGGCACCCATTACCTCTCGCATATCAGGGCTATGACAGTAAACGAAATGGACAAACAATACATCTTGGAGGAATATAGTCATCTGAAACTGTTGTCTTCGAACACTCAAGGTATCAGGGCAAAGAGTATGTTTGATAAAGATGGACTGGTTTCGGGCACGGAAAGAAAAGAACGCTGGTTATTCTGGCCCATGGGTATTGATGAGCCCGGGGCCATGAGACAGAGAGGAAGGCATGCCATCGCCTTTGTCGGACGCCGCCATTTCGATGATCCGTTTATATTTGAAAAGAATTTCATATATAACAATAAACAATAATCATTATCAGCAACAGTGGACTATTTCAGCCAGGCTTTTATTTCTGCATTTAAATTGATCCTGACACTCGATAAGGAGCTTTATTTTGTTGTCTGGACTTCATTGAAGATATCGCTTGCTTCGGTGTCTTTGACATCCATCCTTTGTCTGCCACTGGGCATACTATTTTCATTAAACCGTTTTCCAGGAAAGAAAAGCCTTCAAAATATTCTGAATACCTTGATGGCATTACCAACTGTTGTTGTTGGTCTCCTGTTGTTCGGAATTCTGG
>JBFFIE010000029.1:0-25390 GCA_041556555.1 Gammaproteobacteria bacterium | reverse complement strand
GTACTCACCAAAAAATTCAACCCGGTCACCCGGGTTGAGTGATTCAATCCTGGGTGCCAGATCTATATTATGGGCAACCAGCAGGGTTTGCCCTGAAGCCAGTGAAATAATAAATCGCTGGTGTTGACTGCCATCCCTGTCATCGGGGAGTGAGCGTATAACGACACCGCTTCCCCGCACCTGGGTGTTGGCATCACTCCTGGTGAAGTTCTGTGCCTGGAGAACATGTTCCCTGCCCGTATCAGTGGCAGGTTGTTTATCAGTTGCAGGTAGGTAAACAAAGATGGCAAGGACAGTCAGGAAAATGACAAAAAAGAGGGGTTTCTTCATCAGCAAGTAATCCTGCTGGTTATTTATCTAGTTGTAACCAGATCGCAACCTGTTTGGCATAGTAGGTCAAAATGGCGTCTGCTCCGGCGCGCTTGCAGGAGAGTAAGGATTCAAGCACAACGGCTTTTTCCTCAAGCCAGCCTTTTTCGGCAACAGCTTTGAGCATGGCGTATTCACCACTGACATGATAAACAAAAGTCGGTAACTTGAATTCGGATTTCACGCGCTGAACAATGTCCAGATAGGGAAGGCCAGGCTTGATCATTACCATGTCGGCACCTTCTGCAATATCCAGCGCGACTTCACTTATGGCCTCATCGGTGTTCGCCGGGTCCATCTGGTAACTGTATTTATTACCCTTGCCCAGGCTGGATGCCGAACCAACCGCATCCCGGAACGGTCCGTAAAAACTTGACGCATACTTGGCAGAGTATGCGAGGATTCTGGTGTTCACATGGCGGGCATATTCCAGGGCCTCCCGGATAGCGCCTATACGCCCATCCATCATGTCTGATGGTGCAACAATATCTACACCGGCATCTGCATGTGACAGGGCCTGCTTGACCAGAACTTCCAGCGTGGCGTCATTTAACACATAACCGGTCTCATCAATCAGACCGTCCTGCCCGTGTGAAGTAAAGGGATCCAGTGCCACATCACTGATGACGCCGAGTTCCGGCAGTTCTTTTTTCAACATGCGTATGGCTCGCTGAGCCAGCCCTTCCGGGTTAAAGGCTTCGGCGGCATCCTCCGATTTTTTTTCTTCCGGTACCACCGGGAACAGGGCGATGGCCGGAATCCCAAGTCCCAGTATTTCCCCGGCTTCTTTCAGGAGTTCATCCAGGCTCAAGCGCTCAATATCCGGCATGGAAGGAACCGGTTCACGGCTGTTCTTGCCTTCCGTGATAAACAGGGGGAAGATCAAATCATCCGTGCATAGTTGCGATTCCCGCATTAATCGGCGTGAAAACTCATTGGCACGCATCCGCCGCATGCGAGTAGCAGGGAAACTTTTTTTATTGAATTTTGTCATCAGTTCGAATCAACCGGATTATTTCTGCGTTATTCTAAGCCAGCATCATATCTGATACCTGCCCGATGGATATTGAACAAATTATACGTATTTTTGTATTTGGTGCATTGTTATTGCTGATGCTCCTGTGGGAAACCTTGTCGCCCAGGCGGCGGGTAATCGCCAGGCCGGGCTTACGGCGTCTTAATAATCTGTTGCTGCTGCTGGTCGATGTCGCGGTAACAGCGCTGCTATTTCCGGTTGCAGCGGTGGGCTCTGCAGTCATTGCCAGCGATATGCAGTGGGGCCTGTTTAACCAGGTTGATATCAATCCACTGTATTCCATAATTATCAGTTTTTTCTTGCTGGATTTACTAATCTATTGGCAACATGTCCTGTTTCACAAGATACCTTTGCTCTGGCGAATTCACAGGGTACATCATACCGATGCGCATATAGATGTCACCACGGGTATACGTTTCCATCCCGTGGAAATTATATTGTCCATGATCTTGAAGATGGCCTTTATCATGTTATTGGGTGCACCTGTGATTGCAGTGATATTGTTCGAAATCACCTTGTTCAGTCTTGCCATGTTTAATCATGGGAATGTAAATATTCCGGTTACTCTTGATCGCTATCTCCGATATCTGCTGGTTACACCGGACATGCACCGGGTACACCATTCGCAAATCCGTTACGAAACAAACAGCAATTTCGGTTTTTGTATTCCCTGGTGGGACAGGTTTTTTTCCACCTACCGAGAACAACCGGAGCTGGGACACCAGCGAATGAAAATTGGTTTGAAAGAGTTTGAAGACCAGGATGTAGTAAATTTAATGAGCTTGATTAAGCAGCCGTTTACCGGAATACATAAGTGAATTCATAACATAAGCAGGGGGAATATCGATGGAAGTAGAATCAGCAGTTAGTGCGCGCTACAGTCAGGGAGCAAAAGAAAGACAGGACGCATTGTGTTGCCCGGTGGATTACGACGCCAGTCTTCTGGAGTTGCTTCCGGCCGAAATTATTGAGAAAGACTATGGTTGTGGTGATCCTTCCTGTTATGTCAGAAAAGGGGATACCGTGCTGGATCTGGGCAGTGGTAGCGGCAAGATCTGCTACATGGTGGCGCAATTGGTTGGTGATAAAGGTCAGGTCATTGGTATAGATATGAATGACGACATGCTGAGCCTGGCGGAAAAATACCGGAACGACATGGCAGCCAGGATTGGCGGAGACCGTGTCAGGTTTCTGAAAGGAAAAATCCAGGATCTGGCGCTTGATATCCGGCAGATGGAAGAATGGTTGACACAGAATCCTGTGCATAGCCATGATGATCTAGTGTCACTTTACGAATGGCAGGAAAAACAACGCAGGGAAACACCTTTGATTCAGGATGCTTCTGTTGATCTGGTGATCTCGAATTGTGTACTAAACCTCGTCAGGGATGAAGATAAAGACAGCCTGGTACGGGAGATATATCGAGTGGTTAAACCCGGTGGCCGGATAGCCATATCCGATATTATTTGTGATGAGCCTGTCCCTGAGCAATTGAAGCAGGATGAAACACTATGGAGCGGATGCATTTCGGGTGCATTCCATGAGCGGGAAATCCTGCTCAAGCTGCTCGATGCAGGTTTTGTGGCCATCACCATCGACAAATGGTCTGCCGAGCCCTGGCAGGTAGTCGAGGGTATCGAATTTCGTTCCGCTACCATTACTGCCACCAGACCGGAAGCCACTGAATGTATTGATCGGGGGCATGCCGTAATCTATCGTGGGCCATTCAGCTATGTCAGGGATGATGAAGGTCATGAGTATCTGCGTGGAGAACGCATGGCGGTTTGTGAGCGAACATTTAGATTATTGACTGAAGGTCCCTACAGCGATCAATTTATCGGTCTTAATCCTCAAACCCTGTTGTCTCCTAAAAAATGGTGTGCACCTTCTGGTACAATAAGAGCAGTTTCGGAAACAAAAGGCAGCACCCATACCAATACATCCGGTTCATCATGTTGTTAGAGCTGGGCCGGACAGCAGGAGAAATAAAGATAAATGACGGCCAAAATAATTGATGGGAAACTGATTTCTGAACGCGTCAGGGAAAAATGGAAAAAGCGCGCAACCGAATTAAAACATAAAGGTGTCTTGCCCGGGCTCGCCGTTATCATAGTCGGGGATAATCCGGCTTCCAAGGTCTATGTCCGCAACAAGATCAAGGCCTGTCATGATGTGGGTCTGCATTCAGAGGCCCATGAACTGCCTGAGGACACCAGTGAAAAAAACCTGCTTGACCTTATCGAGCGCTTGAACCGTAACAGCGACATTCATGGCATCCTGGTGCAATTACCTTTACCGGAGCACATAGATAAGGACAAGGTACTGGAGGCTATTGATGTCAATAAGGACGTGGACGGTTTTCACCTTTACAATATTGGTTCCCTGGTTGCAGGGAATACCGTGTTCCCCCCCTGCACACCTTATGGCGTGCAATGTCTCTTGAAGGAAATGAATATTCCAATTGAGGGACAAAATGCGGTTGTCATTGGCCGTAGCAATATTGTGGGCAAGCCCATGGCCATGATGTTATTACAGGACAATGCGACAGTCAGTATTTGCACATCAAAAACGCGGGACATTAAACAATATACCTTGAATGCCGATATCCTGGTGGTAGCTACAGGCAAGGCCCACATGGTTACTAAGGACATGGTCAAACCAGGCGCAACCGTTATTGATGTAGGTATCAATCGACTGGATAATGGTCGGCTGGTGGGTGATGTTGATTTCGAAGATGTTAAAGAGGTGGCAGGCTACATTACACCGGTACCTGGCGGTGTCGGCCCGATGACCATTACCATGCTGGTGGCCAATACGGTGGCAGCTGCCGAACGTATGTCGGGGATAAGTCAGGATTGATTATTCACATTGGCAGTTAAGCACATCGACCGGTATCGGTGTCGATTTGCCGGTCAGTTGCCATCCCTTTGCCGATGCAAGCTCATAGATATTCTCGATGCGTTCTTCTCCCAGCGGATGGGTGCTGAGAAATTCCGGTACTTGCATTCCATATCTTGCTTCAAGGTCTTGCAGGCTTTTGAACAGATCATCGGCACCTGCAACGTGGCCATAATAACCCGCCACGGCAGCCAGTGCCGTGTGGTCAGCCTCTCTTTCCTGGTCGCGATTGAATTTTAACAGTGTCAGCATCCCGGTGTTGTTCACTATCTGGCCGACCAGCTGATCACCACTAAACCCGGCAAGCCCAGCCAGGAACAATCCGATCACTACACCACGGCCCAGCGCAATCACAGGATGTCTGTGCTTTATGTGTGCCATTTCATGGGCGACAACCATTGCCAGTGCATTTTCGCTGGGTAATTCCTCTATCAAGCCCTGAAAGATATAGATATGCCCGCCTAGCGTGGCATAGGCGTTTTTCACCTTGCTGTTAGAATGATGCAGGGTGTATTGAATGCCTTCAGGAGTATCCATGTATGGTTCCAGTTCATCGGCCAGTGCCTGCAGGTAAACGGTGACTCGGTCGGATATATCCTGCTCGATAAAATTACTTCGGTTGACCAGTTCCTTCTCCATTGAGAAAGGGATTCGCGAGGCGAGCTGTTCAGTTATCAGGCTGAGAATCAACACGGCCAGGCTGATCAAAATACCCACGCTGGCGAGCAGAATTAAAAAATCCTTGAGAGGATGTTCTTTGCTGGTGTTAATGCCTTCCGGGATTTCGGGATTGGAATAATCCATGGTAGGGATTACGGAGTAATAACCGTTAAAGACGCATTAATTCCCTTATAAACATACCTAACGCTACGATCAGAATAACTATACCGGCAGATAACCAGTATATATTGATGGATGATTTGCTGAGTGCATATATGATCATCCCGCCACTGATAAGTACACCGGCTCCGATATATTTTCCCATTGTTACAACTCTCTGTAATGAATTAAATCGTTCTCGGCCTGAGGTTCAATGCATCACGAGTCTCATTGACCGATAGTTTTTCCTGTTCAAGGATCACGGCCGTGCCATATGCCAGTACCTCGATTGAACCGATGGCATTTCTCTGGCCCTTGGAAATCGATGATGTCTCCATTTTTATATTGAATACAAAATTTGCACCCAGAATCCGTGCCTGCTCACGCATGCGAAGCAAGGCTTCCCTGCGTCCACGGTCAATCAGGCTTTCGTAACTGGATACACGGCCACCCAGAATATTGCGCAGGGCCGCAACAAAATGTTTGAAAAAATCAACCGAGATTACGACACTGCCAAGAACCATCCTGGTTTCGCAGGGTGTAAATTCTCCGGGTACAATCTTGCTGGCAATAAGAGGTAATTTCCTCAGCGCCATTTCCCGCTGGAGAATGGATTTATAATGGCGTTTTTCAAGTGCTGAACCGGTGACATAACCCAGCATCAGCAGTCCGATAAAAATGATCAGATCCAGCATGATTTACTCCAGTATCACCGCTGTACCATAAACATACAGTTCTGAGGCACCTTGGGTAATTGTCGATGTGGAGAATCTGATATTCAGAATGGCATTAGCACCGATTGATTTTGCCTGCTGACACATACGATCAATAGCTTCCTCACGCGATTCATGAAGCAATTCGGTATAGCCTTTTAATTCACCACCAAAGATGTTTTTAATACCGGCCATGAAATCCCGGCCCACATGCTTGGCTCGTACCGTACTACCCTGTACCAGGCCAAGATGTTTGCTGATATTTTTTCCCGGCACATACTCGAGGGTGGTTAACAGCATCACTACTCTCCTTTTTTATAAAATTTTATGCGTAAAAGAGATCAATCACCAGCAGGTACCGGTAGTCGCGCGGCTGATTCCTCGATCCATGTCTCAACTTCATGGGTTATTTCTGTTGCAGTCTTGCCCCTGCTATCAATTGGCTTGCCAATGACCATTTCAATCGTGCCCGGTTTTTTCAGCCAGCTGTTGCGCGGCCAGAAGTATCCTGAGTTATGTGCCACCGGGACAACCGGGTAGCCGGATTTCTCAGCCAGTAAACCACCACCCGGTAAATAGCGTCTCTTTTCCCCTGGCAATACCCGTGTACCCTCGGGGAAGATAACCACCCAGATTCCCGCGGCTAGGCGTTGGCACCCCTGGTCCACAATTTGTCTGAATGAACGGAAAGTTTCACCGCGGTTTATAGCAATGGGGCGCATGGCAGCAAGTCCCCAGCCGTAAACCGGGATCCATAACAGCTCTCTTTTCAATACCCAGGCCTGTGCTGGGAAAACCACTTGCAAGACAAGTGTCTCCCAGGCCGATTGGTGTTTACACATGATGATGGCGGGGCCCTCCGGAATATTTTCGGTGCCGGTCACATGATGGTCGAGCCCACAGATAATCCGCAGCCACCAGAGGTTAAATACTGTCCAACGGGTTGCGACGTAAAAACGAGTTTTGAACGGCAGGGGATACAGCAGGAAGCAGATTGGTGCAATGATAATGGTAGACAGCGCCATTCCCACATAAAACAGAAATGCACGTAACCATTGCATATGGATTACTCGGGAATTAATTCATTGACCACATCGTCGAGTGAATCACATACTCTCACGAGGCTTGGAAGATCATGATTCTTTTCTTTCTCTTCATTATTATCCGGGCTGACAAAATAGGGTATGGCACCTGCTGTTATTGCCGCATCCATATAACCTGGTTCGGCCCCTACAACCGGTACTCCATGCAGGGAAATCCGCAGGCGCTCTGCAATGACGTCGAGCAGGCCGGCTTTCGTCTTTCTGCAACTGCATTTTTCCCTTGGCTCGTGAGGACAGAAAAAAAATGCATCAATAGTGCCCCCGTACTGTGACAGGTGATCAAGTAATTTTTGATGTATTTCGTTTAACTTAATGATATCAAGTTTTCTCTTTTTGTTTTCTGCCTGGTTCAAAGCGACAATGATTCGGAACCCGTTTTGTGACAGTCTGGAGATGGCGGGGAGACTGCCGGGCAGCGCTTGCCACTCACTGGCAGATTTGATTTCATCATCCGTGCCCTGATTGATAACCCCGTCCCTGTCGATAATGATCAGTTTCATGTTGCCAGCTTGGAAAGATCGGCCACCCGGTTCATCGATTGACGGAGATCGTTCAACAGGCCGATCCGGTTATTTCGTAATGTTTCGTCATCTGTCATGACCATTACCTTATCAAAGAACGCATCCACTGGCTCTTTTAATATGGCCAGTTCCTGTAGCATGGGGGTGAATTCCTGGTTGTTGAACAGGGTTTCAAGTTTCGGTTTCAATTTCAGATATTCTTTCGCCAGTGCTTTTTCTTCCTTTTCCTTGAACAGGGACTCATCAAATCCCGAGGGTATATGGTCGAGGTTTTTGAGGATATTGCTGATGCGCTTGTTCGCGGCACTAAGGCTCGCGGCTTCAGAAAGGTGATTGTAATTGCTGACAGCCTCGAGCTGTGCTGGGATCATATCGAGTCTGACCGGGCGATAGGTTAGCACGGATTCGACTTCATTGGCCGTATAGCCCTGTTCCAGAAAATAACCGCGGGTTCTGTCAAGTATGAATGTCTCAAGGTCAAGGTGCGCATCACTGACTCCCTTGCCATGTGTTGAAAATGCAGTGTCGATCAAATCGTAAAGAGACAAGGGCAGTTTCTTTTCAATCAGGATCCGCACCACACCCAGGGCGGCCCGGCGCAGGGCAAACGGGTCTTTTTCTCCGGTTGGTTGTTGACCAATACCAAAAATTCCAGCAAGGGTATCGAGCTTGTCGGCCAAAGCGACTATCTGGCCAGTCTTTGTTTTTGGTAATTCATCACCGGCAAAGCGCGGCCGGTAATGTTCCCCGACTGCCTGTGCGACCTCATCTGATTCCTGGTCATTATGGGCGAGATAACGGCCTACAATACCCTGCAATTCCGGGAACTCGCCGACCAGGTCGGTTACCAGGTCACATTTTGACAGCATGGCAGCCCGGGATACCTGTGCCGTATCAGTTCCCAGCTTCTGCGCTATGGACTCTGCCAGTCTGACAACACGCCCGGTCTTGTCGCCGATAGTGCCCAGTTTTTTCTGAAATGTAACACCATTCAATTCCTCCAGACGGCATGCCAGTGGTTTTGCCTTGTCGGTTTCCCAGAAAAACATGGCATCGGAGAGTCGTGGAACGATAACTCGTTCGTTACCTTTGATGACCTGTTTCTCATCCTTACTCTCGATATTGCTCACCGCGATAAAGCAAGGCAGCAGCTTTTGGGTTTTGTTATCCCTGATGGGGAAGTAACGTTGTTGTTCTTCCAGTACCGAGATCAGTAATTCTTCCGGCAATTCCAGATATTTTTTATCGAAGTTGCCTTTCAATGCGTGCGGCCACTCCACCAGTGCAGCTACCTCTGCAACAAGACTGGAATCGCTGTCACTATTTAATGCCTGACCATTATCTTTCTTTGCAAGTTTTTGCACCTGCTTACTGATTTCCATTTGAATGCCATGCGCTGGATCATTGACCCAGACCCTGGCCTGTTTCAATTTAGAGAAGTATTCATCAGGATTTTTAAGTTCAATTGCTTCCGGGTGGTGAAAACGATGACCGTAGGTCTTATTTCCTGATTCCACACCAAGGATCTCGCACGACACAACTTCATTACCAAATAACACGACCACCCAGTGCACAGGCCGTACAAATTCTTGCTGGTTGTTTCCCCAGCGCATACGTTTTGGAATAGGTAACTTGTCTAGCGCACTATTTATGGCATCGGGGATCAGCTCAATGGTAAGTTTGCCTTCCTGTGTGTAGGCTGCATATAACTTACCATCCTTTTCCCCGATCTTATCCAGTGTCAATTTACAGGAATTAGCAAAACCCTCGGCCGCTTTTGTCGGTTTGCCTTGTTCATCGTAGGCTATTTTCACACTGGGTCCAAACCTTTCTACTTCCTGGTTGGGTTGTTGCACCGGTAGATTTTCAATAATGACCGCGAAGCGACGTGGTGAATAGTAAAAATGTGTCTTGGCATCACCCGCTAGTAAATCAAAAAAGTATCCAGTTAGCCGGTCATGAAATTCTTTTGCCAGATCAGCTAATACTTTGGGCGGTAATTCTTCTGTACCGATCTCGATTAACAGGTTGTGGGTATCAGACATTGACGAATTAAATGTTAGTTGTTCTTGAGCAGGGGAAAGCCGAGCGCTTCACGCTTCTGGTAATAGGCTTCGGCCACTGACCGGGCGAGGTCCCTGACCCGCAGGATATAACGTTGTCGCTCGGTAACGGAGATGGCGTGCCTGGCATCGAGCAGGTTGAAGGAATGGGAGGCCTTCAGGACCAGTTCGTAGGCTGGCAAGGGTAACTCCAGTTCCAGGAGTCTCTTGCAGTCTCTTTCACAGGTATCAAACCAGGCCGCCAGTGAATCGGTATCGGCCAGTTTGAAATTGTATTCCGACATCTCGGCCTCGTATTGCCGGTAAATATCGCCATAACTCACCGGGCCTACGGCCGTGTTACTCCAGAGCAAATCAAAAACACTGTCCTTCTCCTGCAGGTACATGGCGATCCGTTCCAGGCCATAGGTGATTTCACCGGCAACGGGTTTACAATCCAGTCCGCCCACCTGCTGAAAATAGGTAAACTGGCTGATCTCCATGCCATTCAGCCAGACTTCCCAACCCAGGCCCCAGGCCCCGAGTGTCGGTGATTCCCAGTTATCCTCCACGAAGCGAATATCATGTACCAGCGGATCAATGCCCAGGCTGGTCAGTGAGTCTATATATAATGTCTGGATGTCGTCCGGTGAGGGTTTCAGCATTACCTGGAACTGGTAGTAATGCTGCAACCGGTTCGGGTTCTCGCCATAGCGGCCGTCGGTAGGCCGTCTGACAGGCTGTACGTAGGCCGCATGCCAGGGTTCCGGTCCAATCGCCCTGAGAAACGTGGACGGATGGAAGGTGCCGGCCCCCATCTCCATGTCAAACGGTTGTTCAATGATGCAACCCTGCCGGGTCCAGTAGTCCTGAAGCTTGGCAATTAACTCCTGGAAGGTAGCCGGTTGTTCTGTTGAAGTATCTGCCACGAGGTTTCCAATACAGGGACAATGCTGGCAGAGTATATCTTGATACCGATGCGATGTGTATGTAATCCGGATCCGGGATCAGTTAACCGGGAATCGTGCCAGGTCATCAATACTGGTTGTCATTGCCTCGTATTTAAAAACAGGTATTTCATAGACCCATCCCGACAATTTGTCGTTCAGTGTATCGACATACTCATTTATTTTTTTAGATAATTCTTCTGCATCGGTTGAATCCGACTCGGACATGACAGCCTGGGCTGGATCATGAGTTGCTGAAAAAAGACAAAAGGCGCGGTCATCAAATTTTGCCAGCAGGGATTCAATGATCAGACCATCAAATGTCGTATAGGTAGTTTTGATGGTCTCTTCCGAAAAAAATTCGAAATTATCGGCTGCCTGAACGCTGTCTGCCCGCATTTCTTCGAGTGCCGATGCAATTCGCCTGACGATAATCTTTGCAGCCGAGGGAACATCATCCTTTTTACGTATTTTGAAATCTGATTGCTCACGCGTTTCCTTGTATATTTCAAACGTATTTCCGTCTGCATACTGGATGACGATTTCTTTCATTTCTTCCGATGGTATATCGAATAATTGCCGGTCAAACCAGTCAGCAGCGTCACTGCTTACCTCCATAATACCTTCGACCAGCAAGGACTGTGCGTCCCCGGATTTTCGAACATATAAACCGGGACGGCTGCCCGATGATTGCCTTGCTTTGCCAATAATCACCGAGGCGAGTGTGTTACCGGTTGCATCAGACAGGGTTACGAAATGTGAAGAGGCCTCCTTTGAGCCAGGATCTTCCACACCCAGCCGTGCGTAATAATCCGGGTTATCGGTTTTTTTCTCTTCCAGCTTGAGTGCAGACATTTTTAGTATAGTCTGCCTGACCTTGTTGAATGCGGCCGGGTAGTTATCGGCACTGGCAATAAACCATTCACCATTGATTTCCTGAAGCCTGACAGTATTTTCTGGTCCCTGGATGCTTATCTCTGAAACATCGTTTATCCGGTTGGCCAATTCGGGAAACAGTATGGGCTTCTCAATGTCTTCCCGGGGTGATCGCAGATTACTGCTGATAGCTGCTGCGATAATGATTATCAGTGTTACGGCGCAAAGTATGATCAGGTTTTTGTTTTTCATACCGTATGCAGGATCTTACTGGCGACGATTTGTTCGATAAATTCCGGTTCCCAGGGCAATGAGTGTTACCAAGACAGGGATGAGGCCAATGTTGATGATGCGCAAGCGGGTCCCGAGATCCTCGATGTTCTTCTTTAATTCATGTTGTACAGCGCGTAAATCCTTGCGGGTCTCAAGCCGGATTTCGCGCAGTTGTTCCAGTTCAGCACTTTGTTCCGGCGTCAGTATCAGGTTGACATCGGTACCCTGTTCCTGTTGCAGGCGCTGGAGTTTCTGTTCTGCCTCCTGCAATTTTGCCTGTAATTCCTGCTCGCGTTCACGGAACTTGAGTTCGGCATCTCGACGAATCACCTCGACCCGTTCAAACGGACGCACAAATTCCCCACGGCTTCTCAGGCTGATAAGGTCATTACTGCCGGACAGGTTGTCAATAGAATTGACGATAAAGTTGCCGTTATCGGCAATGGGTTGCGGCATGTCCAGCCCGAAATAGGACTGGGTTCTTATCCAGAAGAGATCAGTCAGGATATCCGTATCAGCAACCACAATCAGGTTGATATCTCCTTCCATGAGTTGATCGCCTTTACCGGTATCCGGCCCGTCTTGTTCCTCATCATAATCCTTGTCACCACTTATCCCGTCAGGAAACGCGGTTTTTGCCTTGCCCTGGATGCGAACTGCCAACGATTTTTTTTCTTCATCTGATATAAAATTATCGAGAATAATACTGGGGTCGCGTTGTATCACCAGGAAATCCCGATCAAGCAACATGGACTGTTTAGTGGTTTCGATAAGTGGTGTGATTTGTGTCGTTGCGTCCTCAAGGCGATCGATCACGCCTGATGTTCCCATATGCAAGACACTGAGTTCACTGGTCGCGAAATCATCTTTGTTGAAGCTCTCCTTTGCCAGTCTTAGCCAGGGAAGATAGGCCACTTCACGAAGGCCCCGCTGACTGCGGGTCTGCACATGCATGGCGGCATTGATATCACCTGCGACTTTTTCCCCGGGGATTTCTACACCCCATTGCTTCAACAGGTCTGGCAGTTCGGAATCAAAGTCCGGCATGGTGCCCGGTGATTTCGGATCCGGTGGTGTACGATCGGATTCAGCCAGAGGGTCAACAAATATCATGGCCTTGCCGCCATTTAAAATGTACTGATCAATGGCAAAACGTGTACGCAGTTTTAATTTCTTTGGATGAACGATCATCAATACATCTATATCCTTGTTCACCTCGTCTAGATCGGTATCCAGTTGCTTCATTTCGAAAAATTCGTTCAGGGTGCTGATGATGGTCCAGGGGCCGATATTCGGATCGTCTTCATCACCAAACATCGGCAACGATGTCATGATCCCAATTACAGGTTTCTTGGGATGAGCCAGGTTATAGATTAGTTTGGTAACGTCGTATTCGAGAGATGACTCCCGGTCAGCCTGGAAGAATGGAATCACCCGTTCGTCGTCGGTTGAGTTTGTCCCTACAAGACCCAGATAGGCACGGTCTCCCGCATTGTTGACCGGTATGCCACGCAAGCCGCTGGCGACTGCCTGGTCCTCGGCTTCCGAGAAGGGTTCGGCATCAATAACATTAACAATCAAGTTACCGTCTGAGACTGCTTCAAATTCCTGCAACATGTCCCGGACCCGGACACCATAGTTACTGAGTGATGGGAGTCCAGTCAAAAGTTGTTGAGAGAAATAGTAATCAAGGACAACAGGTTCCTCGAGACTGTTTATGATATTGACTGTCCCGTCTGAAAGCGTGAACAATTTATTTTCTGTCAGGTCCAGACGCAGATTGGTGAAAGTAGCATTGACCACGATAATGAAACAGACAAACAAAATAGCCGCCAGCAGCAATCCGGTTCCTGAAATGATGTTCTTTTTATTCATAACAACAACTAGCTCGCCTTTTTGGCTTCAATTACCACAACATTCGCATACAGCCAGAAACAGATTAATGCCATAAAATAGATCAAATCACGTATATCAATCACACCTTTCTTGATGGACTCAAAGTGTGTCAGGAAACTGAACGAGGCAATGGCATTCACTACAGCCTGGGGCGCCCAGCCCCGGAAAAAATCCAGCACGAGCGGGAAACCGCTGAGCAGGAAAAGAAAACAGATCACCACACTGATAACGAAGGCAATAACCTGGTTCTTGGTCAATGCGGATATGCAGGAACCGATAGCGAGAAAACCACCGGCCATCAGCAGACTGCCAATGTAACTGGCCAGTATGACAGTATTGTCCGGCTCACCGAGGTAATTAACCGTTATCCACATCGGGAAAGTCAGCACAATGGCAACCGCGGTGAAAGCCCAGGCAGCGAGAAATTTACCCATGACGGCTTGCCAGGTCGGGACAGGCAGTGTCATAAGCAGTTCTATCGTGCCGGTTTTACGTTCTTCCGACCAGAGACGCATGGCAATGGCCGGGATCAGGAATAGATATAACCAGGGGTGGAAGCGGAAAAAGGGTTCCAGGTCTGCCTGGTTGCGCTCGTAGAATCCACCCAGGTAAAAGGTGAAGATCCCCATGAGAAACAGAAAGATGACTATAAACACATAGGCCACAGGTGTGGCGAAATAACTGGAAAAATCCCGTTTGAAGATGGCCTTGATGTTATTCATGAGCGTTCCGTCACGCCTTTTTCTTCATAAAAACGGGTGGTGATATCACGGAATACATCGTCAAGCTTCCCAGTCCCTGATTTTTCCAGCAATTCTTTCGGGGTGCCGTCAAAAAGCAGTTGTCCTGAAGCAATGATAATTGCACGGGTACAAACAGCATCGACCTCTTCAAGAATATGAGTCGAGATAATAATCGCTTTTTCCTGTGCCATTTCCTGAATCAGTGTACGTACTTCATGTTTCTGGTTCGGATCCAGACCATCAGTAGGCTCGTCCATGATCAGGATTTCAGGGTCATGCAACAGGGCATGGGCCACACCCACTCGCCGCTTGTAGCCCTTGGAGAGGGTTTCCAGGCTTTGGTGACGAACAGCTTCAAGGTTGATCTTATTAATCACTTCATCGATCCGGTTTTTGCGATATTCGCCACTCATGCCACGAATCTCTGCGACAAAATTCAGGAAGGAAAAGACTGTCATTTCACCATACAGGGGAGCACCCTCCGGCAGGTAGCCGATCCTTTTCTTGGCTTCGATCGGGTCTTCTGCGATATCGAACCCGCAGACCGCTACACTCCCTGCCGTGGGTTCAAGGAAGCCCGTAATCATTTTCATGGTTGTTGACTTGCCAGCACCGTTGGGCCCGAGAAAACCAAGCACCTCTCCTTTGCTGACGGAAAAGGAGATGCCCCGCACAGCATGGATGGGCCCAAAGCGTTTTTCCAGACCGTGTATTTCTATCAATGGATTTACAACTGTATTGTTCAAGTTAATAGTCCTGTCTCAACACTGTATCCAGGTTGTCTGCTATCCGGGATTTTACTTGGAGCCCCGCCGTTTGCTGAATTTATTCTGTTTTATCGCGCAGGCGGCGGTAGATAAGCGTGGATATTCTCCACATTATCACACTATCGTCAACGAATTGACCCGCATGCGGGCCGCAGGTTCCGTGTATACCGGGTAATCATTCAGCTTCAGGCCTGAAGCAGCTTCTTTTTCAGACGAAACAGGGCCGAAATGTCCTCGTCACCATAACCTTCATCGATCAGGCGCTGGTAATGCACCAGGGTCATTTCCAGGGTGGGCAGAGAGGCTTCGGTAATCTGTCGCAACATTGACCGGCAGATGGTCAGGTCCTTCTGATGCAGGCCCAGTTTAAAGCCGGGTTCGTAACTGTCTGCCAGCATGGTCTTGCCGCGGTGAGAAAGAAACCAGTTTCCTGCTGCGCCGGTGGAGACCACATCGATGACCCTGTCCATGTTGAGTCCCATGGCTTGGCCAAAGGCCAGTGCATCGGTCACGGCCTGGTTCAGGCCGGCAGCCATGATCTGGTTGACCGCCTTGCAAGCCTGGCCGCTGCCGGTCGGTCCGATATAGACGATATTCTTGGCAATAGCGGTGAGAGGTTCGCGCACACGTTCCAGAACGGACTCGTCACCGCCCACCATCATGGCCAGTGTGGCATTCTTCGCGCCTTCGACGCCGCCGGAAACCGGGCAATCCAGAAATGCCGCCTCCTTATCAGACAGGAGCGCTGCAGCCTGCTTGGCGGTACCCGAACTGACTGTCGAGGTGTCTACTACGACGCTGCCCGATTTTATTCCCCGGGCAATCTGCTGGATCATCTCCAGGACATCGTTGTCCCTGGAGACACAGGTCAGCACCAGATCACAATCTGCCGCAAGACTTTCAGGGTCAACCGCTATCCCGGCATCGGTCTTGGCGGCAACTGCCTCGGCTTTATCCTGGTTGCGGTTCCAGATCCTGTGCAGGTAACCTGCTTTGTTAAAATTCAGGGCCATGTAAGCGCCCATGACACCCAGTCCAATTACACCAACCTTCATCTAACTTACTCCTGTCTGCTGTATAGCTTAATCTTCAAGATAGGTATAACCGTCCAGACCCTGACTCAGTTCCTGCAGATATTGCAGCTGCCGATTCTTGTCCAGGTCGGCGGCATAGATCTTTTGCTTGTAGCAATGTTCAAGGGTCTTGCCGCTGATGTGCACATAATCAAGCAGATCCGCGACCGTATCGCCCTTGTGTATCTCGGTCAGCCGGTATTCTCCACCGGGTATCAGTTCGACGTTAACCGAGGCCGTATCGCCAAACAGGTTGTGCATATCCCCGAGGATTTCCTGGTAGGCCCCCAGCATAAATATGCCGATGAGATAGGGTTCGTCTACTCCGGGTGCGTGTATCGGCAGGCTGCTGCTGATGCCCTGCTTGTCGACATAAAGATTAATCATCCCGTCGGAATCGCAGGTCAGATCTTCAATCATAGCGTGCTTGTCCGGGCACTCTCCGAGACGATGCAAAGGCATGACCGGGAAGATTTGTCCTATGGCCCAACTGTCCGGCAGGGACTGAAACAACGAGAAATTACAAAAATATTTGTCCGCGAGCCGTCCATTCAGCTCATCCAGCATTTCTCTCTGGTCCGCTTTCAACAGTCCCTGTACCTTGCGACAAATCGCATAAAATAGTGTCTCGGTCCTGGCCCGTTGTTGCAGGTTTAACAGACCATGCACAAACATCTCCTTGGCTTCGTCGAGGTAATGCAGGGCATCGTGATAAGATTGAACTGCGTTTTTTTTCTTGATGGATTGCAATACCTTCCAGAGTGAACGGATGATTTCCACCTCGTTTCGCTTTGCCGCTTCCGGTTTTACCAGCCCCGGCATTTGTTCAATACCGATAACATTGGTAATCAGCATGGCATGGTGCGCTGTCATGGCTCGTCCTGATTCAGTAATGATCTCGGGTTGGGGTAATGCATGTTGTTCACATATAGAGGCGAAGGCATGCACGACAGTATCGGCATAGGCCTGCATGGAATAATTTACCGAACAGAAATTTTTGGACTGGCTGCCTTCATAATCCACTCCCAGGCCACCACCGACATCGACACAGGTAATGGGGGCATGCATGGCGCAAAGCTCACTGAAGAACCGGCTGCCCTCGTGCAAGGCACGCTGGAAATGCTGGATGTTACTGACCTGTGAACCAATGTGAAAATGCAAGAGCTGCAAGCAGTCAAGCATGTCGGCGGTTTCCAGTTGCTCAATGGCCAGAATGACCTGGGCACTATGCAGGCCAAACTTTGACTTTTCACCACCGGTATTCTGCCAGTTGCCTTCCGCGACTGAGGACAATCGGACTCGTACACCAAGATGAGGGCGAATACCCATTTCCTTTGCCATATTAATAATGAGTTTCAACTCCGAGAGTTTTTCGACCACGATGAAGACCCGCAGCCCCAGTTCCTGGCCAATGAGCGCGATACGGATATATTCGAGATCCTTGTAGCCGTTACAGATCACGGTATTACCCATTCGAGAGAGTGCAATAATGGTCAGCAGCTCGGGCTTGCTGCCGGCCTCCAGGCCGATGCGGTCCTGGCCATGTTGAATGATGTCCTCCACGACCTTGCGTTGCTGATTGACTTTAATCGGATAAACGGCGGTATAGCTGGACTGGTAACGGTATTCATCCATGGCCTGTTTGAAGGCCTGACACATGGAATCGATACGCTGATGCAAGATATTACTGAAACGCAACAGAATCGGCGGCGCCAGTCCTTTTTGTTTGAGATCCCTGGCAAGTTCGAAAAGATCGATACTTTGGCCGTTGTCCCTGTCCGGTCGAGCGACGACATGGCCCGCATCATTAATATCAAAATAACCTTCCGACCAGGCCGGGACCTGGTAGAGATCCAGCGAGTCAGCAATTGTCCATTGCGATTGCCCGGTGAATTTCCTGTCCATCAGTGATCTCCTGGAATCAGAGGCTGCGATAGTGGGCAGCGATGACTTCGGCCACACAGCAGGTCAGTTTTTTCACGGTGGGAATATGAAGAAATTCGTTGGGTCCATGGGCATTGGAATGAGGCCCGAGTACGCCAGTGATGAGAAACTGGGCATCGGGAAATTTCTCGCCCAGCATGCCCATGAAAGGAATCGAACCGCCTTCCCCCATGTGCATCGCCGGCCCGCCAAAATGTTTTTCCGAGGCCTCTTGCACGGCTGTTTCCAGCCATGGTTCCATCACGGGTGCGTGCCAGCCAACGGAGCTCCAGTCTGGTGTGAAGCTCACTTCAGCACCATAAGGCGGGTTCTCTTCGAGCATCTCCTTCAGCTTGCGTGAGGCTTTTTTCGCGTCCGTTGTTGGTGGCAATCGCAATGAAATTTTTACTGCAGTCTCAGCCCGTAACACGTTACCCGCGTCGGCGATGGAGGGCAGGCCATCGGCACCAGTAATAGAAAGTGCCGGCCGCCAGGTACGATTTAGTATCAATTCAGTCGGGTCTTCCACCATTGGCCGCGCGCTTTTGGTGAAGGGAAAGCGTTCATATAATGTGTTCCCCAGGACTTCGGCCGCGAGCTTTGCCTGTTTCAGTCTTTGTTCCGGAATTTCCTCGTTGAATTCAGGCGTGGAGATCCAGCCACTCTTACTGTCATCGATCCGTCCCAGCAGTTCTCTCAGTATTCGGAAACTGCTGGGAACGATACCGCTGGCATCCCCGGAATGTACACCTTCCTCAAGGATCCGGATCCTGAGATCGCCGCCTATTAATCCACGCAGTGACGTCGTACACCAGAGTTGTTCGTAATTACCGCAACCGGAGTCCAGACAGATCACGAGGTCCGGTTTTCCGATCCGGTCCTGCAGCGCGTCGATGTAGTAAGGCAGGTCCGGGCTGCCGCTCTCTTCACAGGCCTCGATAATGACAACACAACGGCTGTGCGGAATGCGCTGTTGTTGTAAACCCTGGATAGCCGTCAAAGAAGCAAACACAGCATAACCATCATCGGCACCGCCCCGGCCGTAGAGGCGGTCATTTTCAATTACCGGTGTCCAAGGCCCCAGGCCCTCACGCCAGCCAGTCATCTCGGGTTGTTTGTCCAGGTGGCCGTAGAGAAGGATGGTATCCTCTGACTGGCCGGGAATATCGATCAATAGCAACGGAGTACGGTTTTCAAGACGTACCACCTCGAGTTGCATGTCCGGAATGTCCTGCTGCCGGCACCAGTTTTCAAACTGGGCCACCACGGCTTCCATGTAACCGTGTTCATCCCAGTCCGGATCAAACAAGGGAGACTTGTTCGGTACGCGAATGTACTCTACCAGTTCCGGGATGGCTGATTTTTCCCAGTGATTTTCACAGAAGTCGTGTAATAGCTTTTCGTCAAACATCATTGTAAACCGGCGATGGTTGTCAGGGGCATAACATACACGATTTGTTATAATTTTCTCCTGTTTTTGGGCCGGGATAATCGGGTTCCATGGCAGTAAATGACTTCAACGGAGCAAGATCAATGCGAATAAATATAATCATCTGGATATTTCTGGGTGTGTTTTTGATGTCTTTATCCGCCTGTGGTGAAGAGGAATCTGCACCATCATCTTCCGAAACAGCAACGGTTGAGCAAACAACCGTTAGTGAAGCCGCACCGGAACCAACTCCGGCCGTTGCAACAGAAGAGCAATCAGTCGACATACCTGAACCTGAACCGTCTCCAGCGGCTGCGACAGACGGGGAATCCACAGCGCCCAAAACGCATACTATCAACGCCGAGGCCAGAGTATTTAATCCTGACATTATATACATTCAACCAGGTGATAGTGTCGGCTGGAGGAACATGACCTCGCATAACACGGTGTCGGTGGATGGTTTGATCCCGGAAGGGGCCCAGCACTGGCGTGGTGCCTTGGGGGAAAATCTCAAGATCACGCTGAATATTGAGGGCATTTATGCCTACGTCTGTGAGCCACACATCGGCTTTGGTATGGTGGGCGTCATCGTTGTCGGCAAGCCGGACAACCTGGAGGAGGTCAAGAAAAAGGCAGGCGAGATCTTGCAGGGGGCCTACCGGAGAATACTGGGCAAGCTAAACAAGGTGCAAATTCCGCAGTAACAGAAACAATAAATCCCGCAATGATGCGGGATTTACTTGAGGAGGTTTTGGTTAGCTTAAAGTAGGGTAGTCATTAATGACCGTATGCATATATCAGACTCCCGGGAGATCAAAATGTTCAATCACAGGAGCAGAATCTAATGCCAATTAGAAGCTTCGAGGGCAAGACACCCGATATCGATCCCACTGTCTATGTAGATGACACAGCCCTTATCATCGGTGATGTCACAATCGGGGCGGACTCGTCGATCTGGCCCATGACAGTGGCACGTGGAGATGTCCACTCCATTACCATCGGCAAGCGCACCAATATCCAGGATGCTTGTGTGCTGCACGTGACCCATGACGGAAAATTTTCACCGGGTGGCTTCCCACTGAAAGTTGGAGATAATGTCACGGTCGGGCATCGGGTGACCCTGCATGCATGCACGGTCGGCAACCAATGTCTGATTGGCATGTCGGCTACCATTATGGATGGTGCCGTGCTGGGCGACAGGATTATTATTGGTGCTGGTAGTCTGGTGCCTACCGGTAAGCAGCTTGAGGGTGGATATCTTTATGTAGGCAGTCCGGTGAAACAGCTTCGTGAATTAAATGAAAACGAACTGGCCTTTCTTGAATATTCCTCGGCACATTATTCCAGATTGAAAGACAAGCACCGCACCGGATAAGGCACTTCCAGGCCATGTCTCGTTTATTCTGATTATTTTCGTTATTATGCCGCGCTTTCCAGAGATTAATGGTGGGGAGCACTGAATATGACTGAAGAATCATGGTTTACGGAGAAGGCCAAAGGATTCGGCCTGGCCTTGAAGATCACGGCGAAAATCCATGATGAAAATTCCCCTTATCAGCATATCGAAGTGTTTGAAACGGAAACTTTTGGCCGGCTGCTGACGCTTGATGGACTGACCATGTTGACCAGTCGTGATAATTTCATATATCACGAAATGATGAGCCATCCAGCCCTGTTTATTCATTCTAACCCGAAACATGTGGTCATCGTCGGTGGTGGCGACTGCGGTACTTTAAAAGAAGTATTAAAACACCGTGAAGTTGAGGAAGTCCTGCAAGTGGAACTTGATGAGCGAGTAACACGGGTGGCCGAAGAATTCTTTCCGGAACTGTGTGAGTCGAACGGAGATGAGCGTGCACAGTTTCTGTTTGTCGATGCTATCCAGTGGATGGCAGATGCCCCGGCATCCAGTGTTGATGTGATATTGCTGGACACCACCGACCCGGTTGGCCAGGCATCGCGGCTTTTTTCTGCTGATTTCTACCGTGATTGCCTCCGGGTACTGCGCGAAGGTGGTGTCATGGTCGCGCAGAGCGAATCACCTCTGTTTGACATGGAAATTATTACTTCCATACATAAGGCCATGCATGCGGCCGGCGCGAGTGATATCAAGACAATTCACTTTCCACAGTGCACCTATCCCTCCGGCTGGTGGAGTGCGACCCTGGCACGCAAGGGACAGAAGCTCAACGGCTTTCGCGAAACCGCGGCACGGAAAAAGGGCTTCCCGACCCGTTATTACAATGCAGACATTCATGTCGCCTGTCAGTCATTACCTGTATTCATGAATGAAACACTGGCAGGAATTGCAAAAGCATAAGCCAGGGGTCTACTGTTATTATTCGTGACATGACAAATTCAACCCGGACATACGACGTTATCATTGTGGGCGGTGGCCATGCGGGAACCGAGGCCGCCTTGGCGTCCGCACGCCTGGGTGCCAAAACCCTGTTACTGACACACAGTGTCGATACGTTAGGACAGATGTCCTGCAATCCGGCCATTGGCGGTATTGGTAAGGGCCATCTGGTCAGAGAAATCGACGCCCTGGGCGGGATGATGGCCATTGCCGCAGATCACAGCGGCATTCATTTCCGGACCCTGAATGCCAGCAAGGGCCCGGCGGTCAGGGCCACGCGCGCCCAGATCGATCGTTCCCTGTATAAGGCCTATGTTCGGCCCACCCTGGAAAACCAGTCCGGGCTATACCTGTTCCAGCAGTCCGTGGACGACCTTATTGTCGAAGGCGACCGGATCAGCGGCGTGGTGACACAGTCCGGCCTGCGCTTTTATGCAGATGCCGTGGTACTGACTGTTGGTACCTTCCTCGGTGGCCGCATCCACATTGGTGATAAGCAAAGCAGTGGTGGCAGGGCCGGTGATCCCCCGGCCAATGCCCTGGCCCAACGCTTGCGGCAACTGCCTTTCCGGGTCGGGCGCTTGAAGACCGGAACGCCCCCACGCATTGATGGCAAGACCATCAACTACAGACAGCTGAATATTCAGCCCGGTGACGAGCCGGTGCCGGTGTTCTCATTTCGGGGCAGACGCGACATGCATCCGGCACAGATCACCTGCCACATTACCCAGACCAATGAGAGAACACATGAGATCATCCGTGGTGGAATTCATCGCTCCCCTATGTACAACGGCAATATCGAGAGCAGCGGTCCCCGTTATTGCCCATCTGTGGAAGACAAGGTAATGCGCTTTGCGGACAAAAACTCGCACCAGATCTTTATCGAACCGGAAGGTCTGAATACCTCAGAGGTCTATCCCAACGGCATATCAACCAGCCTGCCCTATGATATTCAGTTGGAACTGGTGCGCTCTATCAAGGGATTTGAAAATGCGCACATCACGCGACCAGGTTATGCAATTGAATATGATTATTTTGATCCCAGGGATCTGCAGCCCTGGCTCGAAACAAAATTTATTTCCGGTCTGTTTTTCGCCGGCCAGATCAACGGCACAACAGGTTACGAGGAGGCCGCTGCACAGGGTCTAATTGCCGGACTGAACGCGGCACGCCAGGTCAGGGGTGAAAGCACCTGGAGTCCACGTCGTGATGAAGCCTATATCGGTGTCTTGATTGATGACCTTATTACTCGGGGAACCAATGAGCCTTACCGCATGTTTACCAGCCGCGCCGAGTATCGATTGTTATTGCGTGAAGACAATGCTGACCTGAGGTTATCAGAACAGGGCAGGCTGCTTGGACTCGTGAGTGATCATCACTGGCAGATGTATTCAGAGAAACGTGAGTCGATTGAACGGGAACGATCTCGCCTTGAGCAGCAATGGGTAAATACTGAATCGGCACCCGCTGATGCAGTAATTGCTATGTTCGGTAAGCCATTGGCACACGAATATAATTTATTGCAATTACTCAAACGACCTGAAGCCAGATACCGGGAACTGTTGGACTTGTTTGGTCTTGCTCATGATCATGTCGACGACGCAGTGGCCAACCAGGTTGATATCCAGGCGAAATACAGTGGCTATATCGACCGGCAAGCAGAAGACATTGAGCGCAACCGCATTCATGAAGAGACACAGTTACCAGAGGGGATTGACTATAACCAGGTCCGGGGTCTTTCAGCTGAACTCGCTCAGAAATTCTCAGAACATCGCCCGCATAATCTTGGTCAGGCATCCCGTATTCCCGGTGTCACACCCGCGGCGATCTCGCTGTTGCGGATTTATATCAAGAAGCATTCGGCGTCACTCAAGAAAAGCGCTTGATCGATCCCGGTCTAAAAAAAGAACTGGCCGACCGGATTTCCCTGGGTATCGAAAGTATGCCGGGACTTCCGCCCGCACTCCCGGTGGAGCGTTTTGTAGATTACCTGGAACTGCTTGAGTCATGGAGCCAGGCTTATAATCTCACAGCAATCCGGGATCCCGGGCGCATGGTTACGCACCATGTCCTCGATAGCCTCTCGGTGCTGCCTTACCTGCGGGGTGAACACTGCCTCGATGTGGGTACCGGTGCCGGTTTGCCCGGGTTGATACTTGCCATCTCGCTTCCCGGGATGGCCTGGACCCTGTTGGACAGCAATCGGAAAAAAACCCGCTTCGTTAACCAGGCCGTGCTGGATCTGGGCTTGGCAAACGTGACGGTAATTACCGGACGGGTCGAGGACTGGCATCCCGCTGCCAGCATTGACTGTATTGTCACCCGTGCATTCAGTGAACTCGTGGATATCTATCAGAAAACCCGGCACTTGCTCGGGCCTTCATCCCGCATACTGGCCATGAAGGGGGAAGTTAAAGAAACCGGGACAGCGGCACTCAATGAGTGCGTTGAAACCAGTATTCATCTATTACAGGTTCCCGGACTCGATGCCAGGAGGACTTTGGTTGAAATGAGGCCTTTACCAACAACGAATTGACTATGCAATAATAGCCGCAGGGATCATTGAGAGAATATCCTTGCCTATGCAGGAACTACCATGACCAAGATCATAGCCATTACCAATCAAAAAGGCGGAGTGGGTAAAACCACGACCAGCGTTAATCTGGCTGCATCCATGGCTGCAGCCAAACGCCGGGTATTGCTGGTGGATCTGGATCCCCAGGGAAATGCCACCATGGGCAGTGGTGTTGAGAAAACCGGACTGGAATTCACTACCTATGATGTGCTGATGGGTGAGAGGAGCATCAGGGAAACAATCATTCCAGCAGACGAAAACGGTTTTGACTTGCTTCCTGCCAACGCCGACCTGACTGGCGCAGAGGTTGCCTTGCTGGAGGAGTTAGCCAGAGAAGTCCGGCTGCGCACGGCGCTCGATGAAGTGAAACAGGATTATGACTTCATTTTTATTGACTGCCCACCGTCGCTGAACATGCTTACTGTGAACGCCCTGGTCGCTGCTACTTCCGTCATGATCCCGATGCAATGTGAGTATTATGCCCTGGAAGGCCTCTCGGCCCTGTTGAACAGCATTGAAAAAATAAAAAAATACCTCAATCCCGGACTGCAAATCGAAGGCCTGTTACGAACCATGTATGACCCACGAAACAACCTGGCCACACAGGTGTCAGCCCAACTGCTTGAGCATTTTGGTGAAAAGGTCTATCGGACGATTATCCCCAGAAATGTGAGGCTGGCCGAGGCACCCAGTCATGGCCTGCCGGTATTGAAATATGATCGCGCTTCACGCGGCGCATTGGCCTACCTATCACTGGCCGGAGAGATGTTGCGCCGGGAAAAACAGCAGGTTGTTGTTGCCGGGGGAGCCTAAGGGATGGTCGCCAAGAAACGTGGATTGGGCCGTGGATTAGACGCCCTGCTCAGTACGGGCACAGTGGATGCTACTGTAGACAGCCCGGACATGCTGAAACATGTGCCGGTTGATCTGATACAGCGCGGTCAGTTCCAGCCGCGCAAGACCATGAACCCCGAGGCCCTGGAAGAACTGGCTGACTCCATCCGTTCGCAGGGTATAGTCCAGCCAAT
>JBFFIE010000028.1:0-25713 GCA_041556555.1 Gammaproteobacteria bacterium | reverse complement strand
TATTGACCAAGCCAGAATCACTGAACAAACTAGCGAGTTTTGCCAGAATCTGTAGATGTTCTTCAGTTGAATCTTCAGGAACCAGAAGGCCAAAAATCAGGTCGACTGGTTTCTGATCAAGGACATCATATTCAATTGCATTATCAAGCTGTATAAACGCGGCGACGGGTTGACTGATTTCTTTTAAACGACCATGAGGAATAGCCACACCGTTACCGAGGCCGGTGCTTCCAAGGCGCTCTCTGGCATTGAAACAATCAAAGATTTCCGTATAGACAAGCGATGAAGTATCACTTGCAATTAGCTTGGATAATTCTTCAAGCGCGCCCTTCTTGCTTGAAGCATGAACATGGCAACCGATTTTGTCAGGGGATATTATTTCCGAGATCTGCATTGCTGCCTCTGTACTACGGACATAATCTGGATCAGGATGTTTCCTGGTTTTTAAGAGTTGGTTCGCCCCTGTGATGGTCTGAGAGTTTTTCCTTGTGCTTTTTCAATTGTCGGTCGAGCTTGTCAATCAGCCCGTCGATGGCTGCATACATATCTTCATGTTCATCATTTGCAAAAATATTACCTCCGTTAACATGTATGGTAGCTTCCGCTTTTTGTCTTTCTTTTTCAACGCCAAGAATCACATGGATATTTGTCATTTTGTCAAAATGTCTTTCAAGACGATTGAATTTGGATTCAACATAAGAACGAAGTGCTTCAGTAATATCCATGTGATGACCTGTAATACTGATTTGCATGACTAAACTCCTGGTATCAGTTTGTTGGTTTGATTTATACAAGACGCTTTCTCTCGTTGGAAGGTGGGATTGCCATTGCTTCACGGTACTTCGCAACAGTTCTCCTGGCAACCCTGATCCCCTGAGAAGATAAGATATCCGCAATCTTGCTGTCGCTCAGTGGTTTTTTGTGAGGTTCTTCGTTGATCAATTTTTTGATTAACGCCCTGATCGCTGTTGAAGATGCTGAGCCGCCCTCATCTGTGCTGACTTGACTTGAAAAGAAATATTTTAATTCATAAATTCCACGCGGCGTATGCATGTATTTTCGTGTGGTAACTCTTGATATGGTTGATTCATGAAGGCCGAGTAATTCGGCAATATCGTGTAATACCATGGGCTTCATGGCTTCATCACCATGCTCCAGAAAAGCACGCTGTTTTTCAACGATGGTACTGGCTACCCGTAACAGAGTTTCACTACGGCTTTGCAGGCTTTTTATAAACCAGCGCGCTTCCTGTAAATGAGATTTTAATGAGGTGTTATCAGCACTGTTATCTGCACGCCGGATCATTCTGGCATAGGTGCTGTTAATCCTCAATTGCGGTATGACGTCAGTATTGAGTTCCACTTTCCAGACACCCTTCTCTTTCCTCACATAAACATCCGGCACGATATATTCTGTTTTTGTATTTTGTATGCTTGATCCAGGACGAGGCGACAATGACTGAATCAAAGCAATGATTTGCTGTAAATCATCCTGATTGACTTTGAGCTTCCGCATGAGTTGATTGAAATCCCTGGCACCCATAATCTGTAGATGCTTACCAACCAGTTCTTTGGCCTTATCCAGATAGATTGTGTCTTCATCCAGCTGTTCGAGCTGCAACAGCAGGCATTCACCCAGATCACGCGCACCAACCCCGGACGGGTCCAGAGACTGAATCAAATGCAATACGGCCTCGATCTCATCTGTTTCGGAATCTATCTCACCACCGACTGATTCGGCGATTTCATCAAGACCACAAGTCAGGTAGCCATCATCATCCAGGGCATCAATGATCGCGACTGCAATCGCCCGATCCTTGTCACTGGTCTGTGTCAGGTTAAGTTGCCAGAGCAAATGGTTATGCAAGCTCTTTTCCTCAATATCCTGGTTTTCATAAAATGTAGATTCGCCATCTCCGCTGACGGTGGAATAACTCAGACCGCCGTCGTAAATATCATCCCATTGGCTGTCAACCGGCAACTCATCCGGAATATTCTCAACATCGCGGTCTGTCGATACCTCGATAGAGGAAGATTTAGCGTCAACCGGCGCGGCCTGATTTTCATCTTCTGTTTCATCTCCCTCCTCAAGTTCGAGCATCATGTTGCTTTCCAGTGCCTGCTGAATCTCCAATTGCAACTCCACACTGGATAACTGCAGCAGGCGAATGGCCTGTTGCAGTTGTGGGGTCATGGTCAGGCTTTGACCCAGTTTGAGTTGTAGCGAGGCTTTCATATGAATAATATTAACTCAAATCAGGGCCAGTAGTGTGTAATGCCCTGAAATATCAAAGATTAAACTTTTCGCCAAGGTATACTTCCCGGACCAACTCATTGGCCAGTATGGCCTCGGCATTGCCTTCGGCAATGATTCTGCCCTCATTCACTATATAGGCCCGGTCACAGCTACCCAGAGTTTCCCTGACATTATGGTCAGTTATGAGTATGCCTATTCCATTCTGGCTCAGGTAACGAGTGATTTCCTGTATGTCATTGATGGAAATGGGATCAATTCCCGCAAAAGGTTCATCCAGGAGCAGGAATTTGGGGGCGGAGGCCAGGGCGCGGGCAATCTCGACGCGACGTTGCTCACCGCCTGAGAGGCTGGCTCCCTGGCTGTTATGTAAATGTCCAATATGGAATTCATCGAGCAGGCGATCCAAACGATCCTGCCGCTCCTGGGCATTCAGCTCTTTTCGGGTTTCCAGTATTGCCATGATGTTCTCAGCAACGGTCAGCCGCCGGAATATGGACGCCTGCTGAGGCAGGTAGCCCAGTCCCAGTTGAGATCGGGCATCCATACTCAGGTGATCTATCTGCTTGCCATCAATGTCAATGCTGCCTCCGTCTGCGGGAATAAGACCAACGATCATATGAAAGCTGGTGGTCTTGCCCGCGCCATTAGGCCCGAGTAACCCGACAATTTCACCGGTGTTAACGGAAAAACTGACGTCGTGGACTACCTGACGGGAATGAAATGATTTTTGCAGCTTGTTTGCGCTAAGTTTACTCATACAAGGGACGTGAGCCTCTCTTACCGTAAAGGTAAATTGCTCTTTTTATGTTTTTATTGTTTCTTGGGCTGGATGGTAATCCTTACCCTGCCATCCCCGGTACCTTTTACCGTACCTGCCCGATCAGTCTTGGTATCACCGCGGGCCTTTATTTTGCTCAATTCCGTATCATATTCAATTCGTTTGCCGCTAAACTGCAGGCCTTCCTGTTTCACGACTGCCTTGTCAGTGAGGATGATCAGATTCTTTTTACCATAGTATTCCATTTGCAGGGCTTCTGCCTCATCATAGATCTCACTATCATCCGGCAGTTGCCGGTATGTGGCCGGTTGTCCATCCATGATTACCACATCCAGTTCTTTGTTATCAGTGTAATAAACCGTCATGCGGTCACCGGTCATGCGAATGCTGCCCTGGGTGACTATGACGTTACCTGTATAAACGGTAACACCTTTTCTATCATCAAGTTCTGCGGTATCAGCCTCGATTTCAATGGGTTGTTCCTTGTCCGAAGACAGGCACCAGGCCTGAAAGCTAAGAAAAAGGCCGGCCAGTAGCCAGGTAAACTTATTCATGATAGTCCGGATTAAGGATCGTATGTACATTGCTTAACAATTCAAGCCTGCTTTCCTGAACATGGGCCCGCATGCCATCGGCCGTGGTATGGGTGTTCCCATGTATCAGGGTAGCCGGTTTGTCTGTCTCGACAGTCTCGCTCTCTGTGTAAATCATTGCTTCAGAGGTCAATACCTCCAGCTCTTTTACACCTTCAGTAGTATTTTGCCAAAAGACGACATTATCTCTGAGCAAGATGATTTCATTGTCTTTTCTGACCTGGCCGTTATCTGCAGTAATATGAAAAGGCTGATCACCTTCCCTGAAAACTTTCATCTGTGGCTGGTCCAGGTTAGTGAGTTCAAGTTCTGAATAATGCTCCAGGGATACTGCCTGCAGAGTATTGGCTGGCTGACCCGAGTCATTCATGCTGACCGCGTTAAGGTTGATCATATAATAATCCGGGCCACGAACCGTGGCACGTGGAATAGTCGTGGATTCCGGTTCCATTGCATGGAATAACCAGGCTGACAATACGGCAAGCGGGGCAATAATGATCAGGAGTTTCCAGCGCAAGGGGATCTCCCGGATCATCTGATACTTCATATTCGTTTGATTCATTCGTTCAGGAACTGCTGAATGAGCGGTGCCAGTTTGCCATGGGCCTCCAGAAGTAATTCACAAACCTCCCTGGCTGCGCCTCGTCCACCCCTGGCCTGGGTGACCCAGTCGACATGATCACGAACCAATGGGTGAGCATCAGCGACCGTTATGGAAAATCCGGCGAGATGCATGGCCGGTATATCAAGAAAATCATCGCCGACATAAGCAGTTTCTTCCTTGCTGACGTCCAGTTTTTTCATTAATTCCTTCAAGGCATCTGCCTTGTTGTTCTGCCCCTGGTAAACATACTCAATACCGAGCGAATTCATTCGCTCAGCCACTATCCTGGATGAGCGGGCCGTGATGACCGCGAGATGGAAGCCATTATCACGCAGCATGACCAAGCCCATTCCGTCCCGGACATGGAATATTTTATATTCATTTCCGCTTTCGCCCAGGATAAGACCGCCGTCAGTGAGAACGCCGTCTACATCAAAGACAACCAGCTTGATATGCTTTGCCTTCTCGGTGATAGCATCCATGGCTAGACAACCCTGGCCCGTAGCAGGTCATGCATATTGAGAATGCCGATTAGATGTTTTTGATCATCCAGTACCAGCAAGGCATTTATCTTGTGTTTTTCCATAGTAGCCAGCGCTTCTGCCGCCAGTGCATCCCGGGTGATGGACTTGAATCCCCGCGTCATGACTTCCCCTATCCTTGCTTTATGTACGTCAATTTCATTGTCCAGTGCGCGTCGCAGGTCACCATCGGTAAAGATGCCAAGGACCTGATCCTGTTCATCGACGATCGCCGTCGTACCCAGCCCTTTTTCCGTCATGACCAGCAAGGCATCTTTCAGCAGGGTTGACTCGGACACCTTGGGCAGATCCGGACCGGTGTGCATGATGTCTTCCACGTGTAACAACAGTCTCCGACCCAATGTCCCACCCGGATGGGCCCTGGCAAAGTCATCAGAACTGAAACCACGATGTTCAAGCAGAGCAATCGCCAGGGCATCACCCATTGCCAGGGCGGCGGTTGTGCTGGAGGTAGGCGCCAGTCCGAGTGGGCAGGCTTCCTTGGTAACGCCTACATCCAGTGAAACAGTAGCGGCTTTGGCCAGTGATGAGCGGATGTTTCCGGTAAGCGCAATGAGGGGAACGTTGAGCCGCTTGATGACAGGCAACAAGGTCAATAGCTCATCGGTTTCTCCAGAGTTGGATAAGGCGATCACCACGTCATCGGGTGTAATCATGCCCAGATCACCGTGGCTGGCTTCACCCGGATGAACAAAAAAAGCCGGTGTTCCGGTGCTGGCCAGGGTCGCTGCGATCTTGTTACCAATATGCCCGGATTTTCCCATGCCGGTGACGACAGTCCGGCCACGACAGCCGAGAATCAAAAGACAGGCCTTGGCAAAATTCTGATCAATGCGGCCGAGCAGTTCATTAACGGACTCGGACTCGGTCCTGATGACTGCCTGCCCCAGGTCAATCAACCTTCCTGTCTCGTCCATTGTTGCTTCTTTGCTCATTTACCTGCTCATATGTTCAACTGGTCAGAAACCAGCCAATATTGGTACGATAGAAAACATAACAGTAAAACAATACCTTCGATACGGGCAAAACGCCCTCTTTTCTGTAAAAAGGCCATAAGCCCTATCAGAACTGTCAGGCCCAGCATAACCGGCAGATCCCGGTAAAGCACGGCTTCTTCATACTGGGTAGGCTGTATCAGGCCAGGTATACCAATTACAGCCAACATATTGAACATATTTGATCCCAGCACGTTACCTACAGCGATATCCGCTTCGTTCTTAATGACACTCATGATGGAGGCGGCGAGTTCCGGCAAGCTGGTACCTATGGCTATGATTGTCAGCCCGATAACCAGATCACTGAGGCCGAAATAGTTGGCAATAGCCACCGAGGAATTTATTAACAGTTCCGCGCCGCCTAACAAGAGCAGTAGTCCAATCAGTGTGAGTGTAAATGACCGTGGCAAAGACGTTACTATGGCAAGCTCTTTCTCAAATTCACCAACAATAGGATCGGTATACAATGACTGCTTTGCTATCTGGATTATCCACCAGATAAAAAACGCCAATACTGTAATCAATATCAGGGAATCAATACGGCTCAGATCAAGGTTAAACAACACACTTAATGCGATGATGGCCGAGAGAAACATCAAGAGATATTCCTGGCGCAGGGTTTTGGATGAGATCATGATTGGTTTTAACAATGCAGTTAATCCCAATACCATACCGATATTCGCGATATTGGATCCAATGGCGTTACCGATGGCAATCTCGGTCTTGCCGTCAATGGCGGCAGCAGAACTGACCAGTATTTCCGGGGCCGAAGTAGCTATACCGACAATACTCACGCCGATGATTAAAGGTGAGACACCCATGTTCCTCGCTATATTGGCAGCACCTATAACAAAACGATCCGCACCAAATATCAGGAGAATGAGGCCGCCCAGTACGCCTAGATATTCCAAAAGCATAAATTTCTTTTATAGTTGTTTATTTGAATGATAATGCCAGAAATACCGGAGAAGTTCGATAATCATCCTCTGCCCGCAATTGCTTTCGATACAGTATGTTATGAACCACGGGAGAAAATCCGTTGACTGATCGAATTGACCTTATGCGCCAGTGGCTCGAATCATTGGGCTATATGGATTATGAACTTTCCATTGCATCTGCAGATGCGAGTTTCAGGCAGTATTACCGGATAAAGCATGACGGCTTAACTTTCATCATCATGGACGCACCACCGGAACATGAAGATTGCAGGCCCTATATAAATGTATCGGATATGTTATTGCAAGGCGGTCTGAATGTTCCCCGCATTATCAACAGTGATCTTGAAAAAGGCTTCTTGTTGTTAACAGATCTGGGAGAAACGCTTTATCTGGATATCCTGTCTGATGATAATGTTGATGAACTTTATCATGATGCTGTTGAAGCCCTTTTAAAAATTCAGGGTAATGTACAAGCGCAGAGTTTACCGCCATATGACGCAAAGCATCTCCAGAATGAAATGGATCTGTTCAGGGACTGGTTGTTGGACAAACATCTTGATCTCTTTCTCGACGAAACAGAGCTTGAATCACTGCGTAAAATTTTCTGCTTACTTGTTTCAAATGCACAGCAACAGCCACAGTGCTTTGTGCATCGTGACTATCATTCCCGTAACTTGCTATGGTCAGAAGAGAACAATCCGGGCATTCTGGACTTTCAGGATGCAGTATATGGGCCGTTGGTATACGACCTGGTCTCCCTGCTAAAGGATTGTTACATCAAATGGCCCCGCGAGAGGATCATCGGCTGGATAGAGCAGTTTTATGCCAGGTGTAAAATTGGGAATATTGAGCTTGAGGAATTTATTCGCTGGTTTGACCTGATGGGTGTTCAACGCCAATTGAAGGCAAGCGGGATCTTTGCTCGGCTTTGGCACAGGGACGGTAAACCGGGTTATCTGAAAGACATACCTCGAACGCTTTCCTATATCTCGGACCTTGAGGGCCATTATCCTGAGCTCGAGCCCTTGATCGACATGATCCGGAAGCGGGTTTTACCTGGTCTCGACAAGGTGACGCCAGCATGAAAGCCATGATACTGGCGGCCGGCCGCGGTGAGCGAATGCGTCCACTGACTGACACCATTCCCAAGCCTATGTTGCCTATCAATGGCAAACCACTCATACAGTACCATGTTGAACGGCTCGTATTGGCAGGGATTAATGATATTGTGATCAACCATTCCTGGATGGGCGAACAGATTGAATCCTTTCTGGGCAACGGCCATCGCTTTAATGCCAGTATCCGCTATTCACCAGAAGGCGAGTTGCCACTGGAAACGGCCGGTGGTATCAGGCGGGCTTTGCCATTGCTGGGAGAATCACCGTTCATCGCTGTCAATGCAGATGTGTGGACAGATTATCCCTTTGGCTCACTGGCTATTGGCCCCGATGATCTGGCCCATCTGGTTCTGGTCAAAAACCCGCCCCATCATCCGGAGGGCGATTTTTGTCTGCACGGGGACAGAGTCAGCCTGGGTCCCGGCCCCAAGCTGACCTTTGCCGGGATAGGGGCATACCATCCGGACATGTTTACAGGCCTGCCAGAAGAAATATATCCCCTAGGCCCCTTGCTTCGTGAGGCCATCTCGGGGGAAAATGTCAGTGGGGAAGAGTATAGAGGCGTCTGGCAGGATATCGGAACTCCTGAACGCCTCAACCAGCTACAGTCTACCGATAAGTAAATACTTACTATAATTATAAATCTTGCCAGCCAAGCCTTGCTTAGCTGACAGAGGTTTATGCCTGCCCGGAACCTGGTTAACGCTGGTGTGTCTTAATAACTAATAGAAATATTGCGTCGCAACATAAAACTTGGTAAAGTTTAAATATTGTGCGATGCACAATTCAATATATTGTGTTGATAATATATTGAAACACAATATATAGATAAGCCGATGTTTTAAAGCTATGATTAAGCAGATAAGAAACAATATTCAATCAGTGAGGGCCGTCTTGATGACCGTGATGACACCACAGCGTCTTCGTGCCCTGTCTTGTGCCTGCTTGTCGCTTTTTATTCTGCTAGCGTCCAGTCAAAGTACAGCTACAAACCCCCGGTTTAATGTTCATTTATTACCAGTGCCAGATCAGGCCAGGGATCTTGAAGACATTTATAAGAGTGGCCGGTTGCGGGTGCTTTATCTCGAGGGTGCCTCAGGTGGGCTGCCGGTGCCCAAAGGTGAACAGGAAATGCTGGCACGATTTGCCAGTGAAAACGATCTGGCTCTGGAATGGCTCGCCGCCGTAAATGACTGGAATATGCTCTCCGGACTGGCCACAGGTTATGGTGACATCGTGGTTGGGCAAGGCAAATCTCTGCAGGCTGGTATTGAGGGACAGGCCCGGTTCACTGTGCCCTGGGGTACCTCCTATGAGCAGATAGTCATCCGCGCCGGTTCCCCGACCATACAAACCAAACAGGATCTCCTGGGCCGACGGGTGGCGTTGAAAACCACCTCCAGCCTTTGGCCTGAATTGCTGGATCTTGCCTCTGGAAAAGATACTGGTACTGAACTAGTTGAATTAGCGGAAGACGGTGACATTAATCAGGTGATGCGTAGATTGTCTGCCGGCAAGTACGATGCTGCTATTATCAACCGGGAAGCAATAGAACAATTTCTGCCGGAATATCCGGAACTCACTGTTGCATTCAATCTTTCCTCCAGCGAGCCCAGAGTATGGACTGTGTCTGGTCAGGCACCGCAATTGCAGTTCGCTCTGAATGAGTTCCTGAACAAGAATCATCTGCAATTCAATCTGGCTGACAGATACCTGGATGATCTCCCGAGGCTGCAGGACAAGAGAATCCTGCGAATGATTACGTACAAAAATCCGGTCAATTACTATTTTGCTGATGGACGGTTCCATGGTTTCGAATATGATTTGCTGAAAAAATTTGCGAAAGATAAAAGAATGCGAGTTGAAGTGGTACTGGCTGACACGCATGAACAAATGCTGGAGATGTTATTGCTGGGCGAGGGAGATGTCATTGCTGCCTCCTTGCCAAACTCCGCATATGATAATGAGAGCGTGAGATTTTCTGCCCCCTATAATTATTCAGCAGCTATGGTGGTTGGCCGATCCCGGGGCGAAGAACTGCTTGATTTGAGAGATCTGCAAGGTAAAAAGATAGTGCTCCCGGCAAGAAGCCCTTATTTTTCACAATTGAAGCTGTTGCAGGAGCAATATGGATTCAAGCTTGTAAAAGAAGTCCCGGAAGTTGATACATCAACCATACTTTCTCGCATTAACGATGGCGCCCCTTACCTGACGGTCATCAACCAGCAGATGTTCCATATCAACATATCAGATGATGGAAAGATAAAGGCCTATTTCCCACTTTCCGAGTCTCAACCGCATGGTTGGGCAGTGCGCAAGAACAATGAACAGCTTCTATCTGCGCTAAATAAGTTTGTGGAGAAGGAATACCGTGGCAAATATTACAACACGCTGTATGCCAACTACTTTGAAACCCCATTGCAGGAGGAGGATTTCTACCAGGTCTTTGCGACCGTGGAAGAATTGTCACCCTATGATGCTCTTATCCGTGAGTATGCGGAACAATATGAATTTGATTGGCGATTGATTGTTGCCCAGATGTTCCAGGAAAGCCAGTTTGATCCACAGGCAGTTTCCTATGCCGGTGCTGAGGGTCTGATGCAGGTTCTACCCAGTACAGCCGAGTGGATTGGTTTTGACAAGATAGACGATCCGGCCACCAATATCCGGGCAGGTATTGAATATATGCATAAGTTAAGGCAGCAATTTGAGTCGGACCTTCCCCTGGAAGAGCGCACATGGTTTACTCTCGCAGCCTATAATGCAGGATTTGCCAGGGTTTCTCAGGCAAGACAACTGGCAGAAAAAATGGGCCTCGATCCAAACCGCTGGTTTGGCAATGTTGACAAAGCGATGTTGAAACTGGCCAAACCTTATAACAAGAATGGTAAAAAGGTCCGTGTCTGCCGTTGTGGCCAGACGGTGGTTTATGTCAGTGAGATTCGCGCCCTTTATAATACCTACGTTCGTTTCACCAAACATACCCAGCTTGCAAGCCTGGAGTTCCCTCGCAGAAATCCGCTGGATATCTGATCAAATCTCGTCAATACTCCGCAATTTTTAATTTCCTACACTGGTGATTATATGTAATATGTCTCTGCTTTCAGAAGAGACATATTTTGCCTGGTAATTATTCCCATAAAAAAAACCAACTCTACCTGCTATACCAGCAGGTCAGAGGTAATTTGCCGTTAGTTCTGTTTGCGGCAACCTTATTCTTGTTTATCAGCAAGTCGCTTTACAATGTTCCAATAGCCATAATGGCATTGATTGGATTATATAGAACCATACGTTCTCCGAGGCATGTTTGGGATGATCAATTGACCCGTCTTTTTATTATCCTGTTCATGTGCATATGGATCCCTTTGCTTATATCCCTGATAGATGCTGTAAATATTTCACGCTCGGCGAAGACAGCTTTCGGATATCTACGTTTCCTTTTTATGGGAATATATCTATTACAGCCCCTTAATTCCCGGGGCATTTGGCGTAATCTCAGGCTTTTTATTTTTTGTTTGATGGTATTCTGGTCCATAGATGGGGTAATGCAAATTTTAATTGGCAAGAATATTTTTGGATATCCACTTGTTACAGGCCAGGTAACCGGAATGTTTTACCCTCGTTTTACTATCGCACATATTTTGGCTGCTCTTTCCCCATTATTTATTGATTTTATATTTGTACGGAGCAAAAGATCCGAATGGCTTTGGTTGTTACTTGTTCCATTAGTAGTTGTGATATTGATGAGCGGTAGAAGGGGAACCTGGATTATGCTGTTTATCAGCATGTCCGGGTATTTATTTTATTTAATCCAGCAAAAATTACTGGATAAAAAAATGTTTAAAAACCTGGGTATTACAGGTGTAATAATAATTTTGGCAGCAGTTCTAATGGTAATGTTTAATAAACCACTACAAGAACGTGTAGACAATACTATGCAATTATTCAGTGGTGAATATGAAAAGATTGATGAAGCGACGTCGCATCGATTACCTATTTGGAAAGTCTCTCTCGCGATTATAAATGATCACTGGGTCAATGGTATTGGCCCAAGAGGCTTTCGCTATTCATATGACGATTATTCTGGCGAAAATGACATTTGGTATGGACGAATGCCGACCCATCCTCACCAGATGTATCTTGAAATACTTGTAGAAACAGGGTTAATCGGTCTTTTCGGTCTCTTGTCAGCAATAGGGGTTTTCTATTTTTATATCAAGCGACTTACCAAAATTAGTCAATTGTTTCCATCAATTCTTTGTATGATAGTTGCTATCTTTCCATTTAATACACACATGGCTTTTTACAGCTCGTACTGGTCATCTTTTCTCTGGTGTTTGATCTTAATTACATTTGTAAATAGCAGAAACCTTATTGCCGCAAGACAAACAGGAAAAATCTAGATGTCATCAGGCCTGAAAAATTATTTACGCAGGTTGCTTCTGGGTTACCGCTTTAAGGAGGGGTTGCAGGAGGATCATCGTGTTCTGGGGCGTCTTGGTAATCAACACTACCTGGAATTGTATCCCGGTTTGCTTGCACCCGGGTCTGGGCCAGAGATTAATGCCTATGAATTCAGTCGCTTTTCACAAAATGGAGAAGATGGAATCATTTTGTTTCTGGCTTCCCGAACAGGTGTCGATAGACATTTCATTGTCGAGATTGGTACTGAAGATGGCAGGGAATGTAACAGTGCCAACCTGATTCTAAATTATGGATGGCAGGGATTATTGATAGAGGCCTCTAAAAAATGGACTGAAAAAGGGAAATTGTATTTTGCGGAGCAGGCTGCAAGCAACAGGACAATGATCATTAACCAGAAGGTAACTCCATCGAATGTAAATGAAATTCTATATCACGGTAAAGCACCCAATGATCTGGACATATTATCGATTGATATCGATAGTTATGATTACTGGGTCTGGGAGGCAGTCGATGGGTACAATCCAAAGATAGTCATTATAGAATACAATGCGTCATTCGGGCCCTGCCGCTCAGTTACCATCCCTAAGGATGCGTTAGAAGACAACCAGAATTATCCCTCATACTATCATGGCGCATCGCTGGTTGCTTTAAAGAAACTGGGGGAGGGGAAAGGATATGATCTTCTAGGTTGTGATAGTCATGGTGTTAACAGTTTTTTTGTCCGCAAGGATCTGACCAAAAGTACTGGTTTTCAGGCTCAGGAACCAGATAAAGTTTTTCGGAAACACTTTCGACGCAGCAGAAGAAAAACAGTTGAACAGCAATTTCAGGAAATTGCTCATCTGCCGTTGGTTGAAATAGATTAGTCCCGGTAAATAGTGGGGTCAGGTATACCGGCCTCCTTGAATCCCTCTTTCCGGTAAAAACACGAATCACACTTGCCACACGCGCGGCCCTCATGGTCTGCCTGGTAACAAGAGACTGTTTGTGAATAATCCACACCCAATCTTGTTCCGGTCCTGATGATGTCAGTCTTTGAGAGGTTTATCAATGGCGTATGTATTTCAACAGCCTGACCTTCTACACCAGCTTTTGTTGCCAACTTTGCCATTTCCTGGAATGCGTTGATGTATTCCGGACGGCAATCCGGATAACCAGAATAATCCACGGCATTAACCCCGATAAAGATATGGTAGGCCTTGATTACTTCAGACCAGGCCAGCGCATAACTCAAGAAAATGGTATTACGTGCCGGTACATAAGTTACCGGAATTCCTTCGGTCCTTGATTCCGGAACGGATATGGAATTATCAGTAAGAGCAGAACCACCAATTTCGCTCAGGCCCAGCTTGATAACCCTGTGTTCATTTACTTCGAACAATTCAGCTATCTTCGTGGATGCAGTCAACTCCGCATTATGCCGTTGCCCATAATCAAAACTAATGGTGTAGCAGTCATAGCCCTGATCAATAGCCAGTGCCAACAGTGTGCTTGAGTCAAGACCACCCGATAGCAGGACAATAGCTTTTTTGCCTTGGGTCATGATTAGCAGGAGTTGAACAACGCTGGACTATCTGCCAGGTACATCCCCCCAGATGTACTTGTGTAGTTGTATCTGCATCCGTACTGGCAACTGGTCTTGTAGTATCCAGCCAGCAAGTTTCTCCGGATCAAGAGTTTCATAAGCAGGGGAAAACAGAATTTCACACCGTTCATTCAGTTGATGTTCCTTGATTATGTCGCGTGACCACTGATAATCAAATTTATCAACAATAACAAATTTAATTTGGTCGGATTCTTTAATATATTGAAGGTTATTAAAATTGTTCTTGTCAGACTCCCCGGATGCCGGTGTTTTAATATCAAGGATCTTGTATACTCTCTCATCAACATGTTCAACGCAAATTGCGCCACTGGTCTCCAGACTAACTTCAAACCCTTCGTCACATAACAAGGTTAACAGGTCGTGGCAATGTTTTTGTGCCAGTGGTTCGCCACCGGTCACTGTCACATACCTGGATCGATAATTGCTGATATTTTGAAGGATATTCTCTATCGTTATCTTCTCGCCATCATGAAATGCATAGTCGGTGTCACAATAATTGCAGCGCAGGGGACAACCTGTCAGGCGTATAAAAATAGTCGGGAGGCCAATAAAGCGGGTTTCTCCCTGTAGAGAGAAAAAGATCTCATTGACCTTTAATGTCTTACACAGGATTTCATGGATATCCTGGCGTGTTGTACGAGGTGATGGCATAGTGGAATTTTAGCAGACTTGCCAAATGTGTACCGTATTTATGTTTGTTCGAGTTCTCTGGCTGCGTCTTTGGCCGCAGAAGTATCAGGATACTTTTCTACGAGCATTCGGTAGTATTGTTTTGATTCTTCACTCTGGCCCAGCTCCCGGTAACTGTGGCCAATCTTGAGCATAGCTACGGGTGCCTTCCGGCTGTCAGGGAAGTCATCAAGTAATGTCAGATATTCGGTAATAGCCTGGCCGAAGCGCCGGGTCACGAAGTAGGCCTCGCCCATCCAGTATCTGGCATTGTCCGCGTACTGGCTGTTTGGGTACTCCTGTAAAAAAAGGCTGAAGGCAGTTATTGCCTGATCATATTCCGCCTGTTTCAACAGGCGGAATGCAGACTGGTAAGCAGACTGGATCTCGACAGGATCCGGGCGGCCTGTTTCGGCCGCACCAGATTCGGGGAGGGATTCAATAGCCTCACCCGTCCCGGCCGGTTGTTTGACTGACTCAATTGTCAAGGATTCACCTTCTGTACCCGCAATCGACGACGCTTGGCTGGAAGAGTTCTCACCTAGTGATGGCTCTCCCTGGCTTTTGATCTCATTGGCTTGTTTACTGAGTGTTTGCAGGCGAGAATCAAGATCGTTATACAGCTTACGCTGTTTTTCTTTCAGTTGTTTTATTTCATGATTATTGACTTCAAGCTGGCCCCTCAGCTTTGCAAGCTCTGATTGCAGTGCATGCAGCTGCTCCCAGAGATCCAGCAAGCCCTGGTTTTGCAATAAACGCTCCAGATCGGCCACACGTTTTTCAATATCCGTCGTGGTCTCTTCAGCGATTACCTGAAAGCAGGTCGTTCCGGATAACAACAGAGCAATTAATGCAAGTCTGTACGGTTTAAGCATTTAAATAATCAGTAAAGTATCTCAACACGCCGGTTCTGGCTCCATGCATAGTCGTCATGGCCATCTACCTGGGGGCGTTCTTCGCCATAACTGACCGTTATGATCTGTGATGGTGAAACGCCCAATAGAGTCATTTGTCGTTTTATAGATTCGGCGCGTCGTTCACCCAGGGCCAGATTATACTCACGGGAGCCCCGTTCATCTGCGTGTCCTTCCAGGGTAATACTGATGTCAGGGTTTTCTGTCAGGAAGCTTGCATGTGCCTCAACAATACCCCTATATTCCGGGAGAACATCACTGCTATCATAATCAAAATAGATGATACGAGTAGACAGAGGGCTGTCGGGATCATCCAGTGCGCTCATCCCGGAAAGCTCATCATCAACAGCACCATATGTCTGTACACCTGTGTCGTCTTCAGCAGCACCTGTTCCATCCTCAAGGGATGTCCCCATGTCTTCGACAACGACCTCATCACGCTTTTCCTGGGTAGATTCACACGCAGATAAAAACATGCCCAAAAGCAAAGCCACAAACAATCTCATAATCATTTTCTCTCTCCTGTATTAAAGACAAATCTTGATATTTTAATGTTAGCCATAGTTAATAAAATAAATCATAAACTGTTACTATTTCAGGAAAGGCCCCCATACTGGTTCTCTGACCTCACCTTTTTGCAGTGCCAGTCGCTGGTGCACAGTACCATCCACTGATATCGCGGCCAGACCCGTGCCACTTGCACCCGTCGTTGTGTAGATAATCATATGGCCATTGGGAGCAAAGCTGGGAGATTCGTCCATGCGTGAATCAGTCAGCGCGTTGACCTGGCCACTGGATCGGTCAAGCAGGCCTATCTTGTAAATTCCCTTGTTGCCATGAACGACAGCCAGCGATTCATCGTCCGGGGAGTAGGTTGCTCCCGCATTATACGCGCCGTTGAAGGATAAACGCCGGGCTTTATTTTCACCGATTTTCACTTCATAAATCTGCGGACTACCGCCACGGTCAGAGGTAAATGCCAGGAATTTACCATCACTCGACCAGCTTGGTTCAGTATCAATGGCAAAATTATTAGTGATACGGGTAAGTGACTTGTTCGAAATATTCATGATGTAGATTTCCGGGTTGCCGTCCTTGGATAAGGTCAGCGCCAGCCGTTTTCCATCTGGTGACCACGCAGGCGCACTGTTGATTCCCGGGTTGGAGGCCACTCTCTCACGCTTGCCGGTGGTAACATCCTGAATATAAATTGCAGAATTCTTGCCCTCAAAGGAAACGTAGGCAACCTTGCTGCCATCCGGTGACCAGGCCGGTGAGAGCAATGGCTCACTGGATTCGAGCAGAACCTGCGGGTTATAGCCATCTGCATCTGATACTTCCAGGGTAAATCGTTTTGAACCATCTTGTTTTTTGTTGACGGTGACATAAACGACGCGGGTTGCAAAGGCACCCCGGATGCCAATGAGTTTTTCATAGATGATGTCACTGATCTCGTGTGCCGTTCTCCTCAATTGCTTTTCGGTCGAGGGAATCCGAAAACCGGCGATCTGTTTGCCTTTGTAGACATCTATGAGCCGGAATACCACTTCATAATTTCCATCGGGTGTCAGGTTAATATTACCCACCACCAGGTTTTCCATGCCCAGCAGTCGCCAGTCCTTGAAGTTTACTGATTTGAAATCGTGAGGCTGTTGTGGCAGATCTTTCTGGTCCATGGTCTTGAATCGGCCACTGCGGGTCAAGTCGCTTTCAATCACCTCGGTAATATCGGTCGGTGGCAGATTTGCAGATTGTGACCAACCGAAAGGCACGATTGCTACCGGTATGGGGTCTTCCACGCCTTTATCAATAACGATCTCTATGGCATGTACATTGAACGAAAGTCCAAGTCCAGCCAAAATTAAAATTATTCTCCTGAATACATTCTCTCTCATAATAGTAAGTTGCAATCCTACGGTGTGAAGTTAAATGTAATATCTCTCAGATTAAGCCTTTCGAATGTTTCTGGGTCCTCCGGTACCGGGAGTGGTGAAGCCTTTTGCACAGCAGTTCTTGCCCTGCGGTCAAAAATATCATTACCACTGGACTGGCTAACAGCGACATCCACCACGTCGCCGCCGGGCAACAAGCGCACCCTTAATTTGCATGACAAGCCTAGAGGTAACCCGGTTTTGTTAAAGTTGCTTTCCACCTTCTGTGTTATGGCAGCTGCAACTTTTTGAATCAGGGTTGCATCCTGTTGTCTTTGCAACTCGGCCTGTTCAGCTGCCAGTTGTTCCTGTAACAGGCGCTCGGCTTCCTTGCGTTTCCGTTCTTCCTCGGCTTTCCTGCGTTCTTCTTCTGCCCTCTTCTTCTCGGCCTCAAGCCGGGCCAGTTCTTCAGCTTCCTTGCGTTTTTGTTCTTCTATACGGCGTTTCCTTTCTTCTTCGAGTTGTCTTTGTTTCTCAAGTTCCGCCAGCCGTTTCTGTTCTTCCTCTCGTTTTTTCTGTTCCAGCTCTTTTTGCTTCCTGGCCTCGGCCAGTCTTTTTTCCTCTTCTTGGCGTTTCTTTTCAAGTTCCCTGGCTTTTCTTTCTGCTGCCTTTTCCTTTTCTTCCAGTTCCTTCAGGCGTGCCTGCTCTGCTGCTTTTTTATCTGCCTCTATTTTTTTTAATAGTGCCAGCTCTTTTTCCACTTCCTTTTTATCAATACTGACTGCATCGACAATGTTGACGTCATTGCCAGGCGGTAACTGGACAGTTTCGCTTGTGAACTCAAAACTCACCAGCAGCAAAACGACCGCGATGACGTGCAACAGTACTGCAAAGACCAGGGAACGAGTCCTTAGAAACCAGCCGTCACGCATCCGAGTTACTGCTCCGGAGATTCTGTAATCATGCCAACGCTCGGCACTCCGGCCGATTGCAGCAGTGACATCAGCTGGGCCACACGACCATAGGGGACTGCCTGGTCACCGCCGACAAGAACTGGAATGCCAGGCTGATATTTCAATAGTGCGTTGACACGGTTGAGCAGATCCGCGGCAGCTACTGGCTTGTCCTGGTTCTCGCCGTAATTGATGTAGTAGTTACCAGCAGCGTCGACATTGATAATCACGGGCTCCTTGTCGGTCTGTTCTACTACCCTGGATGGTACTTCAGGCAGGTCTACCTTGATACCCTGTGTAAGCAAGGGTGCTGTAATCATGAAGATGATCAGCAAAACCAGCATTACATCAATGTAGGGAACGACGTTAATCTCTGATATTGGCCGTTTGCGTATACGTTGGCGCATAGGTTACACCTGGCTTTCGTCAGTGGCTGGCATGTCTGTGCAAGATAGAAAGAAATTCTTCCAGGAAGATGTCATAACGATTGATCAGTCTCTCGACGTCATTTGAATAGCGGTTATAGGCAATTACGGCGGGGATAGCCGCGAACAAGCCCATGGCGGTCGCGACCAAGGCCTCGGCTATGCCGGGAGCAACCATGGCAATGGTTGCCTGCTGGACATTACCCAGCGCCCGGAAGCTGTTCATGATCCCCCAGACGGTGCCAAACAAACCGACATAGGGACTGGTTGAACCTACCGTCGCCAGGAAGGAAAGATTGGTTTCCAGGTAATCCACTTCCTTGTTCATGGCAATGCGCATTGAGCGGTTAACACTTTCGAGCATGGCATCGGTGTCTTTTTTTGCTGCATTCCTGACCCTCGCAAATTCCTTGAAACCGGCATCAAACAGTTTTTCCATGCCGACCGCACCACCACGTTTCTTGCTGATCCTGTTATACAAGGGTGTCAAATCTTCGGAAGACCAGAATATTTCTTCAAAACGGTCAGCCTCTTTTTTCGCCTTGTTAAGAAGTACCCGCTTACTGAAAATCATGCTCCAGGAAACGACGGAAGCAGCAAGCAAGGCAAGCATAACCAGTTGCACCACCGGGCTGGCATTGGTTATTAAATGAATAAAGGAAAGATCAGTGGTCATGCCTTGAGCTCCGTAAGTATATAGCCTGGTATCGGGATAGATTTCATGCTTTGCTTGTTCATGCAGGCGATCCGTACTTCAGCCTCACAAATCAAGATATCGTCCTGATTAAGAATTGACTGGTGAAACAGAATACTGGCCTTGCGAATTTCAGCGATTTTAACATTAACCTTTAGCAGTTCGTTGAAGTAAGCCGGTTTCAAGTACTCAATTGTGATCTTGCGCACAGCAAACAGGATTCCTGCTTCATTCATGAGCCGGTCTTGTTCAAAGCCCAGCTCGCGAAGCATCTCTGTACGTGCTCTTTCAAGGAATTTAAGATAATTGGCGTTATAGACAACACCTCCCGCATCAGTGTCCTCGTAATAGACTCTTACAGACCATGAGAATTCAGTCATGCTTAGAAATAATGATCGAGTAAGGAGTTATTCCTGATTGAAGAGATCAGGTTCAGAGGGTAAATCCTTTGGCAACTGAAAACCGAAATGTAACCAGGCCTGTTTTGTTGCCATACGCCCCCTTGGAGTACGCATCATAAAGCCCTGTTGAATTAAATAAGGTTCTATCACATCTTCTATGGTGTCACGTTGTTCACTGATGGCAGCAGCGATGCTGTCTACACCGACGGGTCCGCCATCGAACTTCTGGATAATCGCAAGGATCAGTTTTCGATCCATCATGTCTAGACCATGAACATCCACCTTCAGCATATCCAGTGCCTGTTGCGCAATATCATGAGTGACCTCGCCGTTACCCTTGACCTGGGCGTAGTCGCGCACGCGCCTCAGTAAACGGTTGGCGATCCGGGGCGTCCCCCGGGAACGAGCGGCAATTTCACTTGCTCCCTTATCTTCAACCGCCACCTCCAGTATCCGAGATGATCGCCGGACGATGCCGGAAAGCTCTTCCTGGCTATAAAACTCCAGGCGCTGAACAATGCCAAAGCGATCCCGCAACGGTGATGTCAGCAAGCCGGCACGCGTGGTTGCTCCTACCAGCGTAAAGGGCGGAACATCCAGCTTTATGGCTCGTGCAGCTGGTCCCTCGCCAATCACAATATCAATCTGGAAATCTTCCATAGCAGGGTACAGGACTTCTTCAACGATCGGGCTAAGCCGATGTATCTCGTCGATGAAGAGTACGTCGTGTGGCTCCAGATTGGTTAACAATGCCGCCAGGTCGCCGGGACGTTCCAGCACCGGGCCGGACGTCTGACGCATTCCCACGTCCATTTCATTGGCAATGATGTGTGCCAGGGTTGTCTTGCCAAGCCCGGGTGGGCCAAAGATCAGCACATGGTCCAGTGATTCCTTGCGCTGGCGGGCAGCACTGATGAATATTTCCATCTGCTCATGAACCCCGGTCTGGCCAACATAGTCAGCCAGTTTTCTGGGCCTGAGGGAATGCTCATATGTTTGTTCCTCGCTGCCGCTTTCAGGAGAGATTACCGGGTTCGTATCGCTCATTGGTTGTTTCGCTTTCCTGTATTAACGTTGCTGATTCCAAACCGGGTTAATGGCGCTGATGCTAGCTACCAGATCTGGCGAAAAACGGGCGAGATAATGACATTGTTCTGATTTTAACACAGGTGCTCAGTTACTTACTGAAGCCTTCAGGGCCTGACGGATGATCTCTTCACTACCCATCTGTTCCCCGGCTACCGTATGAACATAACGACTGGCCTCCTGGGGCTTGTAACCAAGGGCTATCAAGGCACTGATAGCATCATCAACGGCGTGGTTTTTAGCAGGCATGACCGGCTGGTTTTTTTCATCTGTTCCCACTGATCTTAATTCAGTCAGACGGTCACGCATTTCTATAATGAGCCGTTCGGCCGTTTTTTTGCCGACACCCGGCAGTCGGGTCAGGCGGGCACTGTCACCGTGACAGATGCATTCGGCAAAATCTTCTGCCTCGATACCGGAAAGTATGGTCAAGGCCATTTTGGCACCGACACCATTGACCTTGAGCAGATGCCGGAACAGTGTCCGCTCTTCCTCGGTGGCGAACCCGAACAGGAGATGAGCATCATCCCGGACAGCAAGATGCGTATAGAGAAATACTTCCTCGCCAATATCGGCCAGTTGATAAAAGGTGCTCATGGGAGCCTCCACTTCATAGCCGATACCTTGCACATCAATCATCAGGAATGGAGGCGTTTTGCTCACCAGCTTGCCGCGCAAATGGCCAATCATTTCAAACGGCCTTGCCTGAAGCTTTCGGCCAGTGAAATATGCGACAGGGTTTCACGTGAATGACCGTGGCAGATAGCAATGGCCAGTGCATCGGCGGCATCGCTTTGTGGTATTTTCTCCAGACACAACAAAACCCTGACCATGTGCTGGACCTGTTCCTTGGCAGCATGACCTTTCCCGACGGTCGCCTGTTTCACCTGATTGGCGGTGTATTCATAAACGTTAAGTCCCTTCATCGCGCAGGCAGTAATTGCGGTGCCACGTGCCTGCCCGAGTTTAAGGGCAGATTCGGCATTACGATGGACAAACACCTTTTCAATGGCCATTTCGTCCGGATTATACCGGTCGATGATCTCTGTCAACTGGATAAAGATACTGTGGAGTTTTTCCGCCAGATTGATGTGGTTCAGGTGCAGATGACCATGCGCAATATGTTTTGAATGGTTGCCCTCGATATCTATGATACCGTAGCCGGTGTAGTTTGATCCGGGATCAATCCCGAGGATACGTGTCATCTGGTCCGCTCACTCTGTGGCAGGCAATTAATATCATCTTACTGCAGTTCAGCAAGCACATCTTCCGGGATATCGGCGTTTGAGTAAACCTTTTGCACATCGTCCAGATCTTCAAGCATGTCCAACAGACGAATCATGGTCTGGGCAGCTTCGATGTCCAGTGTCGAATTGGTCGAGGCCTGCATGGTAATCTCTGCTGATTCGGGTGAATGGTTCCCTTTCACAAGTTTTTCCTTGATGTCCATAAACTCATCAGGCGAGGTAATAACATCGATTGAACCATCGTCATTGGTGATGATGTCCTCGGCGCCCGCTTCCAAAGCAGCCTCCATGAGGGCGTCTTCGTCCGTGCCTACGGGATAAGATATCAGTCCCACCTTATTGAAGAGGTAGGCAACTGAACCGTCAGTCCCGAGGTTACCACCGCATTTACTGAAAGCATGACGTACTTCCGCCACGGTGCGGTTACGGTTGTCCGTCATGCAATCCACCATCACTGCCACGCCTCCGGGTCCATAGCCCTCGTAACGTATTTCCTCGACATTATCGCCATCCGCTTCACCGCTGCCGCGTTTGATGGCACGTTCAACCGTATCCTTGGTCATGTTGTTTGACAACGCATTATCAATGGCGGCCCGCAGACGCGGATTGGAATCCGGATCGCTGCCGCCCAGCCTGGCCGAAACGGTGATCTCACGAATCAGTTTGGTGAAGAGCTTGCCGCGCTTGGCGTCCTGCCTGTTTTTCCGGTGCTGGATATTTGCCCATTTACTGTGGCCGGCCATAGGGTTGTTCTCTGGGTTTTAAAAATGCGCGGATTCTATCATTTGTACAGGTTGCCCCCAAGATGAAGGGTTAATGCGAAAATCGGCCTTCTTTAAGAAATTGCAGGCACTGTCGGGCAACCTGGCGGGATAACAACAGGCCAAAGTGACTGACGGGTAATTCAATATAGTCAGTCATGCCGGCCAGGCGGGCTTCGCTCAGCAGCACGGTGCCATCACCCGGGCTCGATCGTTTTGATACCAGACACCCCAGCCCCAGTCGTAACGTGCCGGCGATGACGCCCAGTTCCTGGCAGCCTTCCCAGGATGGCACATCACCGGCCAAGCCCTGGTCGATGCTCTTGCCGAGACTAAGCCGCCCCAACCGATTCCGGCCTAAGTTGAATGCCGAACTACTGGGATTGTGCGGTGTACCCAGGGTGATGCTGCGGCCAGGGATAGCTTCTGGATAGCGATAAAAAAAATGCCGCAGTACCAAGCCGCCCAGGCTGTGACAGATAAAGTTGATCTCAGGACCGCTTAGACGATGGCAGTAGTCTGCCAATGCATCAGCATTCTCTGCGGGTGTTTGGCTGTGGCTTGGATATGTAAACCGGTGAATGGTGTATCCCGCCGCAGACAGTCGCTTACCGAGCAGCCACATTTCCATGCCATTGGTCCAGAGGCCATGGATGAGAACAATGGCAGGTTGGTTCAAGCCTGCTCAGGCATCATTGGCGAGCGCCAGCGGATCCTGTTTGGTGAAATCCAGCAGGCGTTGAATGGCAATACGGGCTTTTTCACTTATGGCGGGATCGACATGGATTTCGTTGTTACCGGTCAACAGTACCTGCTCCAGTTTACGCAGGCTGTTCATGGCCATCCAGGGGCAGTGGGCGCAGCTCTTGCAGGTGGCCCCGCGTCCGCTGGTTGGTGCTTCCAGCAGAACCTTGTCGGGTGCGGCCTCCTGCATCTTGTGAAAGATGCCCTTGTCCGTCGCCACGATAAATTTCTTAGCAGGATGGTTTTTGGCCGCCTTGATTATAGCCGTCGTAGAGCCCACGATGTCGGCCTGTTCAACCACCGATGCGGGCGACTCCGGGTGTACCAATACAATGGCATCCGGGTGTTGCTGTCGCAGTTCCCTTAATTCAGCACCCTTGAATTCCTCGTGGACAATACAGGCACCCTGCCAGAGCAACATATCCGCACCGGTCTGGTCCTGAACATACTGCCCCAGATATTTGTCCGGCGCCCAGATGATCTTTTTACCTTTCGCATGCAGATAACGGACGATGTCCAGGGCACTACCGGATGTTACAACCCAGTCGGCCCGCGCCTTGACCTCAGCACTGGTATTGGCATAGACCACCACAACCCGGTCAGGGTGTTCGTCGCAAAAAGCACTGAACGCATCCGCAGGACAACCAATATCCAGAGAGCAATTGGCCTCGAGATCTGGCATCAACACCCGCTTTTCCGGGTTCAGGATCTTGGCCGTTTCGCCCATGAACTTTACCCCGCAAACTACCAGGGTATCGGCATCAGACTCATGCCCGAAGCGGGCCATGTCCAGCGAGTCAGAGACATAACCACCGGTCGCATCGGCCAGGGTCTGCAAATCCGGGTCGGTATAATAGTGAGCAACAATGACTGCGTTTTGTTGTTTTAAAAGCGTCTTGATCCGTGATGAGATCACCTTACGCTCGTCATCATCCAGGACCTCGCAAACGGTGTCCGGGATGTCCTCACGCCTCAGCATATAGGGATTTTGTTGCTCGTCGATTTCTAACAGGGTCTCATTGTCCATCATTTCACAAACTCCACATGTCCGGGTGTCTTGACGGCATAGAGGCGAGCCGGTCGATGATTGCCGTTACGTCGGTATTCGCCGGTTTCTTTGATGCAGTCGAGTGCCATGACACGTTTTCGAAAATTTCGCTTATCCAGTTTTTCACTCAGGATGCATTCATAAACCTGCTGCAATTCACCCAAGGTGAAACAGGCCGGCATGAATTGTAGTGCTATGGTCGAGTAATTCAGTTTGGCGGCCAGCCGCTGATGCGCCATGCTGACGATCTGTTTGTGGTCAAAGGCCAGCGGCGGCAGGCTATCGAGTTGAAACCAGCCAACCTCTCGGGCATCACTGGCAGCCTTGATTTGCCCGGTCCGGTCTGGCGGTACCAGCGCATAATAGGCCACCGAGATCACCCGCTCCCGGGGATCTCTATCAGGCTTGCCGAAGGTATACAACTGTTCCAGGTAAATGCCAGTCATGCCCGTCTCTTCGGCTAGCTCCCTGAGGGCGCAGGTCTCAAGGTCCTCGTTGATCTCCACAAAGCCACCCGGCAGGGCCCACTGGCCCTGGAAAGGTTCACCCTTGCGCTGGATTAACAGCAATTCCAACCGCTGTTCGTGGATGGTGAAAATCACAACATCCGTGGTCACGGCGGGGTGTGGATACTCGTAGCAATAACTCATACCTGTCTAACCTTAGTGTATCAATTACACTGTATCTTAGTGTAAAAGTTACACTTATACAAGCAGAAATGTATATATCTCTGAAAAGTAAGTAATTACTCTGGGTTATCTTTTTTGGTCAAGCGTATTCCCAGCTCACGTAATTGCCGTGGGCTGGCTGGGGAAGGTGCCGCTGTGAGTGGACAAGTCGCGGTCTGGGTCTTGGGGAAAGCGATAACGTCGCGAATGGAATCGACACCAGCCATGAGCATGACCAAGCGGTCGAGACCAAAGGCAATACCGCCATGTGGTGGGCAGCCGTAGTCCAACGCAGTCAGCAGGAAGCCAAATTTCTCCTCGGCCTCTTCGGCATTAATGCCAAGCAGACTGAGCACAGCCAGTTGCATATCGGGCTT
>JBFFIE010000027.1:0-26024 GCA_041556555.1 Gammaproteobacteria bacterium | reverse complement strand
GTAATTGCCTTTTTTGCAGCATCTTCCCAGCTGGTATCTGATTCAGCCAGAATTTCTATGACTTTAAGCATGGACATGGTTTTCACCTCTCTTTTAACTGTGACAAGTACTATATGTATTATTATAATTTTTCAACACAGAACGGTTTTGATCTGGATCAATAACTAGGGGAACAGGGCGTCGAGGGGACTCGGGTATGCTGTTAAGCATGCGCATTTCTCATGGAAACCAACTGTATGGTAGATGCAGGGGCTTTCTTCCCAGCTACGAAAGATTTTTACAAAATTATAAAAATCAATAAAATTAGACACTTATAAAGCATAGTTTAGAGATTATAGAATATTCAGTATTAATCACTTGACTTTGGACGATTCAGGGGGGTAATATCGCGCCCCCATGAAATTTAACTATATGACAAAACAGGTATTCATTTGGCGTCACACTGCACTGTGTGACGTTAACGCACACCTGCGCGTCGAGGAATCGTTATTGATTTGATAGTCTGAATTTTCTGGCAGTATACCGAAAGGCCGCAGGTGATAAACCTGCGGCTTTTTTTTCGCCTGAGACAAACCGGAGGCTCATACCAATGTAGATGAGAAACGATGATGAAACTGATATTTATTATTTTCATTGCAGGATGGTTAATCCCTGTTCAGCCAGTATTGGCACAGGAAACTGATTACACCAATAGAGCATATACAACACATGCCTGTGAGTTATTTGCCGGTGATGCCTATCACGCGGCCGATAATTACAGCCGTGGTGTAGTGTTGGCAGACCTGCTTGATTTGATGAATACCAGCCCGGTTTCGTCAACCAGGAAAAACAGGGCTTTTCAGGCGATTCAGTTTGTCTGGAAGAATCAACTGGATAACCCCATACTGGCCTACACGCTTGCCATGGGCTTGTGCCTCAAACCAAGAGACAAAATGGCACCCATTGATGAACCCTGGGTCGTATCGCCCAGGACTATCGGTGGGCACTATTGATATCTTACATATCAATTCATAATCGACATTGACAGGTATGGTGTTACCTGAATGTACAATTTCCTGGTGATGCATATAGCTTTATAATGATTGCCGATGGCAGACAAGAATAAAAAGGTCCTGGTACTGCAACATTTGGCCATAGAGCATCCCGGTATATTCAGGGATTTTTTCAACGCAGATGGTTTCTCTGTTGACACCATTCACCTGGATCAAGGTGAAACAATTCCGGATTTGCGTGATTATGATGCCTTCTGGGTTATGGGTGGACCAATGGATGTCTGGGAAGAACAGAAATATCCCTGGTTGAGATCAGAGAAATCTGCTATTCGCGTGGCCATTCGTGATTTCAATATACCCTTTGTCGGTATTTGCCTGGGGCACCAGTTACTCGCAGATGCACTCGGTGGCGAAGTATCCATGAGTAAAGAACCTGAAGTTGGCATGATGAATGTTGAGTTAACTCCTCAGGGCAAACTGGATTCACACTTGCTGGGCTTGCCTGATCCCTTGATGTGCTTTCAATGGCATAGTGCCTCCGTAACCAGGGTACCGGAACAGTTAAATGTCCTGGCATCCAGCCAGGTCTGTCCGGTCCAGGCACTGGGTAACGGTCATTCAGTTATTTCCATTCAATTTCATATTGAGATTACTCGCGATACGGTATCAGAGTGGTATTCTGTGCCAGCTTATCAGGCGTCGCTGGATAAAACCCTGGGACAAGGATCAATTTCTAATCTTAAAAAGACGGTAGATGATAACCTTGAAGGCCTGAACAATCTGGCGAGACAATTCTATCAAAACTGGCGAAAGCAGGCATTCGGCTTTTAATTTTACGGCTTGATTATTACCTAGTTTTTTCCTGATGAAAACTGGACACTGCCTTGAATTCAGCCATAATTCGGTACTTTTATTATCATACCTAATAAACTAAAAATTAGATCGAATTAGTTTAATCAAATTTTATGAATGAAAAGATAAAAGCCAGACACCTGGAACTTTTATACTCACACTTATCTGTTTCTGTATTAACAGGTATCGTCGCTGGCAGTTTCATCACCATCATGTTATGGAATGAGGTGGACCATGTTTTATTCAGTATCTGGCTCGCCTTTTTTGCAATTCTGCTAATTTACCGGTTGTTAATTCTGTTATTTTTTACCAGAAGCAACGACACATCTTCTCATCTTAATCTCTGGGATAATCTGAATTTTGCTGGCACGCTGATGACGGGGTTAATTTGGGGTTCTCTGACATTCTTTTATTCAAGTCTCTGGCCACCGGAACTACAGATTTCCCTATGGGTTCTACTGATAGCATTGATGTCCGGTGCGAGTGCGAGTATATCGGTTATATTGAAATACTACCTGGCTTATTGCGCGCCTATCATGCTTTTTTCACTTTATGTTCAATATGTTGATAAAAGTTATTACTTAATAGCCATTTTCTTTTTTTATTCTCTATTACTTTCAATGACGGCAAGAAATTTCAGAAAACAGAATAATTTTATTATTGAACAGCAAATAAAATTAATTGATGCCAATAACAAGCTTGAAGCATTGGCAACAAAAGATGCCTTGACAAACCTGCCAAACAGAAGGGCTTTTGAAAATTTGTTCAGAAATGAATGGGAGAGGCATTTACGTTCAAAGAAACATCTGTCTTTAATGATGCTTGATGTGGATTATTTCAAGAATTACAATGATCATTATGGACATAGCAAAGGTGATGAATGTCTCAGATCAATCGCGAATATAATTCAAAAATCATTACTTCGTCCATCTGATGTAGCAGCCAGGTATGGAGGTGAGGAGTTTATTATCATCCTCCCTGAAACAAGCAAGGAAGGCGCATTAGAGGTAGCTGAAAGGATCCACTATAATCTGAAAGTTATGAATATTCCCCATGAATATCCGAGACCTGATTCGCGACTTACTGTCAGTATTGGCATTGCAACCTTGATTCCAGAATCCGGAAAAAATTCGAAAGTGTTGCAACTACTCGCCGACAGGGAGTTATACAAAGCAAAGGCAAATGGAAGAAATTGCACATCCAGCGAAGAAGATATTGAAGATTCGACTAGTTATTAAGTATCTTTACTTCACGTTGCGGGAATGGAATTTCAATATTATTTTTCCGTAACTCTTTCCAGATCATATGAAGTAGATCAGCGCCCACACGATTTACGCCGTCATCAATACCTTCCATCCAGAATTCTACAAGAATATTAATTCCTGAATCACCGAAGTTCAGTATTTCAGCATCTGGTCTCTCTTCTACTGGCAAGTCAGGTCCACTGAGCACTTTGGGATGGCTGGCAACGGTTTCACGGATTATTGGAAACATCATGTCAAGATCAGTTTTATATGCAACCGAGAACTCCAGTGAATACCTCTGTTTTTTATTTTTATGTGTCCAGTTAATATAGGATGTGGTTATAAACTGCTCATTAGGCACCATTACATCCTTGCCGTCAAAAGTTTCCAGAATTGAATGGCGCATGTTTAGCTCACGTAATGTGCCTGATCGCCCATCATCCATCTCAATATAGTCACCAATGGTGATTGATCGATCGAGAAGAATAATAATCCCTGAAATGAAATTGCTGGCAATCTGCTGTAGTCCGAATCCCAGTCCAACACCGAGAGCTCCGCCAAAAACTGCAAGAGCAGTCAGGTTGATACCCATGATCTGCAATAGCAGGATAAAAAATACTATAACAACCGAGATCTCAAATAACTTGGCCAGTACTTCACGCGTACCCGCATCAAGATTCTCGCGTTGACGTATGGCACGGGTACCAATGTTATTTGAAATTCGCCCAAGCCAGAACAATATGGCACCAAAGAGGATGGTACGGATAACGGCGTAGAGTGTAAGGTCTATGTTGCCAAGATGTATTGAAATAGTATCGAGATAATCTGTGACATTATCCAGCCAGCCGAGCACATAAAGTATGGCAATAGGAATACCAATCCATTTGCAAATCAGGTTAATTGTAATATTGTCGATGAATCGTGATATAAAGGTATAGAGAAGAAAAATAACTGCAAGACTAAGTGCAATCCTGATCATCCAGCTTTGGCCAACAAGCTGCTTGACGATATCTGAAGCGATACTCAATAAAAGAATGATAAGAAGGGGAAATATCAGATCGCCAATACGATAAAAAAACAGGCGAAATCCATAAAAATTATTTTCCTGTAATGGTTCCTTGCTTAGCAAGGGAAGCTTGTTTTTAAGTATTAAAGTAACGACCCAGGCAATAATGACGGCACCAATTATTGCCCCAATCTGTGCATAGAAGGGAGGGCTGACTGCCCAATGACAGATGATATTCCAGAGTTCATTTAACTTTGTTTTAAGAATATCCATTTATCAAAGTCTCATTTAAAGTGCGTATATATTCTATCAAATGTAAGATTTATTACATCTTCAGAAACACAGTATGCCATTCTTGACATGGCCTTCACCGTAAGCCCCAAATGCACCACCTCACCCTTTAATACAAAGAACTGGTTGAAGCTTTGCCACTTTTCTTGCCAGACCAGCGGAATGAGCAGCATTGACCACTGCTTGGACATCCTTGTAAGCACCAGGTGCTTCTTCTGCAACTCCTCTTGAAGTAGGGCTTCTGATAATAATTCCACGATCTGCAAGTTCATCAGTTACCTGTCTTCCGTGCCATGTTTTAAATGCTTTACGTCTGCTCATACTACGGCCAGCACCATGACATGCAGATGAAAATGACAGCACATCATTACCAGTATTTCCTGCAAGGATGTAAGAAGATGTGCCCATGGATCCGCCAATCAGGACTGGCTGACCTGATTGTTTGAATACAGCGGGCAGTTCTTCATGTCCGGGACTGAAAGCACGAGTTGCACCTTTCCTGTGAATGTAGAGTTGTTTTTCTTCGCCGTTAACGATATGTTTCTCGAGTTTACAAGTATTATGAGAAACATCGAAAAGGAGATTTAAGTGTATTTCAGGGAAAAAATGCTTAAATACTTTACGGACAAGATGTGTAATTATCTGACGGTTTGCCAGTGCGCAATTTATAGCTGCACGCATGGCGCCCAGATAAGTTTTACCGACTGCGGATAAGAGGGGAGCACATGCCAGCTCACGATCAGGCAAGATGATCCCATGTTGAGAAGCAGTAATTACCATTCGCTTCAAAAATTCAGTTCCAATTTGATGGCCAAGACCGCGGGAACCACAATGAATGCTGATTACTATATCACCTTCAGTAATGTTGAATACCTTTGAAGTCTTATTATCGTAGACTTCAACTACTTCCTGGACTTCCAGATAATGATTGCCAGAACCAAGGGTGCCCATTTCATCGCGTTGTCTTTTCTTTGCATGATCTGAAACCTCAGAAGGTACTGCACCACTCATTCGTCCATGTTCCTCGATGCGCTCAAGATCAGCCGGTATACCATAGCCTGATTCGACGGCCCATTGCGCACCACCTTCAAGCATGGAATCCATTTCTTTCTTGTTCAGATGAATATGACCTGTGCTGCCTACTCCAGCGGGTATATCACGAAAAAGGGAATCGGCAAGTTTCTTTTTTACTGGTTCTATGTCCTGTAGCGTTAATCCTGTCAGCAGGTTTCTGACCCCACAGGATATATCAAACCCTACGCCACCGGCGGATACTATGCCGCCGTTATCCGGGTCGAATGCAGCTACTCCACCGATAGGAAATCCATATCCCCAGTGGGCATCCGGCATGGCGTACGCCGCCGAAACAATTCCAGGTAATTTGGCAACATTGATAATTTGTTCAGAGACCTTATCGTCCATCTGATCAATCAAATCGGTATCTGCATAGATAATTGCAGGGACACGCATCTCACCATATGGTTCGATTTTCCAAGAATATTCAGTCAATTGAGTCAGTTGCTTATTATCCATGGAAGCATCCCGTTATATTTAACATTTCTAGACATCAATGACACATTGAGCCATCCATTTTCCATTACTTTCCTTTTTCACCTTAAGTTCAGTATAGGTCGCACCTTTTACTTCCACTGCAGGTTGGTGCCTTGATATGTCAATTGGTTCTCCCCATGCAGTTGCTTTTAAAGAAGAATTTTCTATATTCACGTCAAATTGGCTAAATAGCATATGTCTCACAGCGATTGCATATACCAATTCGTTTAACCAATCGACCAGTAACAGCTCATGATCGGGTGCTTCACAATATATATCCTGACGAATCATGGGCTTAACTTTACTCACGTCACATATCGCCGCCATCATGGCAGTGGCTGCCAGGCTAAAAGCCATCTCAATAGTGTTGCCATAACCCCTTATCCCAATATCAGCTTCGTGGGAAAAATGCTCCCAATAGCACTCTTTTCTGTAATTCATGGTTATACAAGGATATTTGCTAAATACAGGGTATCAATAGGATGCTTCATATTTAGTTGATCCAGATCAACACAGTTACTATTTTATTTGCTAAATATATTCTTTATAGGTCATATGAAAAAAAAGAAGTAGAAATGAAATGCTTGACATAAGTCGCGATATAATCTGTCGCCTTATTATCCTTGCCAGGGAATTTCATGCCCAGGAAGAAGTTGTTATCCCTGAAAATCCGGTCAACCCAAGTGGAGACTGGGCCCAGCAAACCCTGGCATCCCACATGGACGATTCAACATTTCGTGAATTCAGGGCCATGGTGAGAGATTTGGAACCTGATCAACAACATCAACTGGTAGCGCTTATGTGGTTAGGCCGCGGTGATTATTCACTGGATGAGTGGCATGAGGCAGTCTCATATGCCTCCGAAAATGCTTCCAGAAGCACACCACAATACCTGATGGCTCATCCCCAGATTGCTGATTTCATGATGGAAGGTCTCGAAATTTTTGGAATCAGCTGTGATGAAGAATAGTGATCTGGTATAAAATAACCTGCTGATTTTTATATTGCAATCTATTACCGAGATAAAATATTTTTCAGTCTGAGCGGTTCTTGTATTCCTTCATCTGCTCCTTGTAAACAAGGGAGACCAGGTTGCCTAATTCTTCATAGATGAACCTCAAGAGGTCATCTGTAGCCAGTATACCCGTCAACTTTCCTAATGAATCAGTAACAGGGAGGCGACGAATTCCCTTCTCACGCATAAGATTAATGCTTTCAAAAAAACCATCGTCTTCTCTTAGCACTACGGGGGAACGTGTCATTATGTCTTTGATGGTGACCGAGTCTATGGGCACTTCTTCTGCGATAACTTCGATCATAATATCCCTGTCAGTGACAATTCCAATGGGTATTGAACCATCGCTTTTTTGGGAAACAACTACCAGTGATCCAACATGGTATTTACGCATCAATTTCGAAGCTTCAACGATACCCATATCGGTAGTTGCCGTGATGACATTTCGAGTACAGTATTTTCCGATATTCACAATCTTTCCATTTTATAAGTAGTTGAATATAATAATATAACCTTTATACATGACCTGGCATACAATTTTATTGATGCAGATCAGTTATTTTCGTTTTTATAAAACATTATAATTAAGCCTATGAATAAAATAACAAAACGGCTTTTCTGGGGCATTATAGTTTTACTTATCCTGTTTTTATCCATCTGGTATTTTACCCGTCCCAAGCCGGTTACGGTTGCTCTTTATACTGTTTCAAAAGGCAAGGTTGAAAAAACCGTTGCAAACACCAGGGTAGGAACAGTAAAAGCATGCCGTCGCTCGATGGTTGCCCCGGGTGTCGGGGGCGAAGTCTCAAATCTACTAGTGAAAGAAGGAGACAGTGTGGATGAAGGTCAAAAGCTGCTTGAGCTCTGGAACGATGATCTCAAGGCTAAATTAAAACTTGCCGAGGCAGAAAAGCTTAGCGCAAAGGCCCGTGTGGAAGAACTCTGTCGCATTGCATCCGGGGCCAAGCGTGAACTTAAAAGGGTTAAACGCCTGTCTAAAGATAATATGATATCCGAAGAACTGGTTGACAAGGCGCAAACTGAATTTGAGGCGACCAGTGCAGCTTGCGAAGGAGCAAAGGCCCAGATTAATGTCAGTGATGCCCAGATAGAGGTGACACGCGCCGCGCTGGAAAGGACTATTATAAGGGCACCATTCAAGGGCATCATTGCGGAAGTCAATGCAGAAATTGGTGAATTTGCAACTCCATCTCCCCTTGGTATCCCGACATTACCGACAATTGATCTCATCGACACAAGTTGTATGTATATCAGTGCACCGATCGATGAAGTTGATGCTCCACCGATAGCACTGGGCATGAATGCCTGTGTTCATCTGGATGCATTTCCAGAGCGCAGATGTAATGGAAAAGTGCGTCGAATAGCTCCCTATGTACTGGATACCGAAAAACAGGCAAGAACAGTAGAAGTTGAAGTTGTTATTGTAGATCCTGAGGATCTTGAGGGATTATTGCCGGGATACAGTGCAGACATTGAAATATATCTTGATGTCAGAACTGATGTTTTGAGGATCCCGACCGAAGCGGTGCTTGAAGGTTACCGCGTTTATCTTTACAACCCTGAAACAACTAGAATCTCTGAGCGCAAGTTTGAACCCGGGATTGCCAACTGGAATTACACGGAGATTAAATCAGGTCTTCAAGCGGGTGATAAAATCGTGCTTTCTGTCGGAAGAGAAGATGTCATACCCGGTATTAAGGTCATACCGGAAATGAATGAAGAAAATTCACCTCTTCTATGATCCTGTTAAACGGGATAAGCCGGGATTTCCTGCTTGGAGACACGACAGTTCATGCTCTCTCGGATATTAATCTCGAGATTGGCCAGGGTGATTATATGTCCATCATGGGGCCCTCCGGTTCCGGTAAATCTACCCTGTTGAATATAATTGCCTTGCTGGATAGGCCCAGTAAAGGCAGCTATGTTCTTAATCAGAAAAATGTTATCGGTTTGCATGATGAAGAATTGGCAAAAATCAGGCGGGAAAACATCGGTTTTGTATTCCAGTTTTTCCATCTCATTCACCGTTTGACCGCGGCAGAAAATGTCGGGATTCCTCTAATACTCTCGGGTATACCTCCACAGGAAAGGCGTGAGAGGGTAGAAGCAGTGATGGAATCATTCGGGCTTGCAGAGAGAACTCATCACAAGCCCGATCAACTGTCAGGCGGTGAACGACAACGTGTTGCAATTTGCCGGGCTATGATTATGCATCCAACAGTTATTCTTGCGGATGAACCTACAGGTAACCTGGATCAGGCAACAGGTCGTCAGGTCATAGACTTGCTTGAAGGTCTGAACAAGGAAGGCGTGACATTAATTGTCGTAACGCATGATGTAGATATCGGCAAACGGGCAAGACGCCGTTTACGTCTTGTTGATGGGCGCATTGTTGAGGATATTAGGGACTAGCTCAATGCGATACATTGATAATTTAAATCTCGCATTTAATGCAATTGGAGCACATCATGTACGAACTTTTCTTATCCTGATAGGTATTTCTATCGGGGTTAGTTCTGTAATTCTCCTAACTGCCCTGGGTGACAGTGCGCGCCGGTATGTTATTGGTGAATTTGCAGCATTGGGCACAAATCTCATCGTAATTTTACCGGGCCGTTCCGAAACAACAGGTGGGCCACCGCCATTAATGGGGGAAACACCTCGTGATTTGACCATTGATGATGCCATGGCCTTATTGCGCTCTTATAACATTTCCCGGGTTGCACCAATAGCCGTGGGCTCAACCCCAGTTAACTATCAGGGCCGCGAAAGAGTAGTTGATGTCATCGGCACTACTGCAGACATGAAAGAAATACGTCATTTGGAAATGGCGCAAGGTGATTTCTTGCCAGAAACTGATCCACGTGAAGCATCTCCGGTTTGCGTAGTTGGTGAAAAAATCCGCAAGGAATTATTTGGCCCGGAACGATCTTTGGGGGAATGGCTACGTACCGGGAATCGGCGTTGTCGGGTGATCGGAATAATAAAATCCACGGGTGTATCTATTGGTGTCGATCTGGATGATATTGTTATTATTCCCGTTGCTTCAGCCCAGATACTATTTGATTCACCGGGATTGTTTCGGGTATTGGTAGAGGCAAAAAGATCATCTTTAATCGAAGCTGCATCAGAAGATGCCCGCCAGATAATCAAGGATCGTCATGAAGGTGAAGACGATATTACCATTATTACCCAGGATAGTATTATCGCCACATTCGACAAGATATTGAGCACATTAACCTATGGGCTAGCCGGTATCGGTACGATTAGTCTTGCAGTCGCCGGCATATTAATCATGAATGTTATGTTGATCTCGGTGGCACAACGCCGGAATGAAATTGGTTTGCTCAAAGCAATAGGCGCTCCCAAACATGAAATATTAAAACTCTTTATTAGTGAGGCTTTGTTATTTTCAGTCTCCGGAGCGCTACTGGGATTATTACTTGGTCTTGGTGCAACAGAAATTATAAAACGCTTATATCCCACTTTTCCGGTTGCTGTCCCTGCCTGGGGAATCATCGCGGCATGTGGTATAGCGATTATCACGGGTGTTTTATTTGGCGTACTTCCTGCAAAAAGAGCAGCCGAACTCGATCCGATTCAGGCATTGGCAAAACACTAGCATATGACTTTTATCGATCTTGCAAAATTATCATTTGGTGCTGTTTTTGCTTATAAATTACGTTCGGCGCTAACCGTTCTTGGAATTCTTGTCGGTATAGGTTCTGTAGTCATACTTACATCGATAGGGGAAGGTGTGCGGGTTTATGTTGTGAATGAATTTACCCAGTTTGGTACCAATATTGTTGCAGTTGTGCCGGGAAAAACAGAAACTTTTGGAATTTCAGGTGCCACCATAAGCACGGTTCGTCCCTTGACAATAGATGATCTTGAATCTTTGAAAAGATTAAATAATGTTATTGCTGTTGTACCCGTAGTCCAGGGAAATGCGAATGTCGAATTTGGATCACGTAGTCGTCGCACAATTGTCCTGGGCGTAAACTCCAAAGTCCCCGAAGTCTGGAAGATGCCAGTTGGAAGTGGCCGTTTTCTGTCGGAGGATAATATGCGCGCATCACGGGCTTTTGCGGTGTTGGGTTCGAAAATGCGGGATGAATTATTTAGAAATACAAACCCGCTTGGCCAGCGAATTCGTGTTGGTGGAGATCGTTACAGGGTTATTGGTGTAATGGCATCAAAGGGACAGCTCCTGGGATTTGATCTGGATGACACCATTTATCTGCCTATTGATAAGGCCCTGGAAATGTTCAATCGGGAAGGACTTATGGAAATTGATGTACTTTATGAAGGAGGTACCTCGGTTGATAAACTTACAGAAAATATCAAGCGAAATCTGATTGCAAGACATGGTGATGAAGATTTTACCATCATTACCCAGGACAAGATGCTGGACGTACTTGGATCAATTCTTGATATTCTGACACTCGGTGTTGCAGCAATTGGTGGTATTTCCTTGTTGGTAGGTGCGGTAGGTATTTTGACGATTATGACTATATCCGTAACCGAGAGAATTTCAGAAATTGGGCTCTTGCGTGCATTAGGAGCGAGACGCTCTCACATCCTGCATTTATTTCTTGGTGAAGCAGTATTTCTAAGTGTCATAGGAGGTTTATTGGGGGTGCTTGCTGCAATACTTTTGGTTCTCATGCTGAAGTTGTTTTTACCGGCCTTGCCAATAGAGATCGCATGGATTTATGTCATAATAGCACTGGTGCTGGCTTTACTCATTGGCGTAATTACGGGGATCATACCAGCCATACGAGCGGCGTCTATGCAACCTCTAGAAGCGTTAAGAACAGAATAGAACAATAGGAGATGTAATGAATATTAAAGCCTATGTAACAATAATTTTAATATTATTATCAACGATCTTTATTGTACAAAATCTTGAGATAGTTGAAGTGCATTTTTTCTTGTGGCAGCTCAATATTTCCCGTGCCGTATTGGTAATATTATTATTGCTTATCGGTTTTTTAATAGGCTGGTTATTACATGGCTATTTCCAGCACTATAAATCGAGGCAAGAATGAAAGGATTCAGCATCAGATGAATAATCCCGGAAAATGAGAAGTACATGCCATAACGTGTGTAATGGCATTGGTATCATATTCATCACCTGATCGGTAATCCTCAAAAAAGTTATTAAGACTTTTTACCCTGTTTAGCCATTTATCCCAGGACTGTAATCCCAGTGAGATACCATAATTTGTAAAAGCAAATTTCATTTCCTGCCATCCTGTTTGCCGGCAAAAATAACCTGGTTTCTCGATCCAGAGCTGCTCAAGTTGTTGAAAGCTTCTTTTTTTCTGTATAAGTGACCATTCCTCATTCGGGAAAAAATGGCAAAGCCAGAGCATCATACCCAGGCCAAGGTCCTGATCTATAATAAGTGTATTGTATGTCTGGGATATCAGCTGATACATGTCATTGATTTCAGAAGCGAGGATATCTTCATCTAACAGTTTGTAAACAACGTAGCCATCATAGGCATCCATCGCCCCAAGGCCATAACCGGGATAGGGACCGGAAAGGTCTTCTTCCATTTTCCAGATTACACCAAGACCAGGTATTACGAATTGTGAATGTATTTGTTTTACGAGCTTGATGGCTTCACTCTGGTAACTGGATTTTAGCCTGCCCAGGCAGATCAGGGCATAGAGCCACATGGCAAGATAATGATAGTACTGGCCATCCCGATCTTCCGCTTCCCCGATGCGTAATCCTGCCCGTCGTCCGAGCACACGGTAAACCTCTGTTACCAGATCTTCCGCCTTATTGAGCCAGGAGATATTGCCAGTATGTTCATAGAGAGAGACATAGAGAACAACACCGAAAGCGTCTGTCCATAAGTACCGCAGACCGTTTGGCCAGATTTTATTATCTTCCATCCACTGGAGTTTTTTTATTATGTATGAAATCTCTTCAAGCGGCATGATCTGAACTTTGGTCTATTTCTATTCAGCACATTTATAACCCGAATGGAAATGTTTCTGGCATTCCAATTCCTGCTTCAGGGCCGAGAGCATCAACAGCACGAGTTTCATCAAACCAGATATACTCATCGAATTGGCGGGGCAGGGAAGCATTGAAGTAATGACTTTGCAATTCGGTCTCGGGACGATATATCACACCAATAGCTCTTTCCAGACGCGGTCGGGAGAGTTCTTTTACAACTCTCTGACTACGGTCCTTTAAAGGCAGCATAAAGGCATTGAGACCGGAATTATGACATAAACGTTCGTAACTCTCCGGGTGTGAGGGACGCACTGTCTTGATCTCCATCGGTGCGCCCCAGTCTGAAGCTGCGGCAACCGTTCCTGTGTGGGTGCCGAAACCGATCAGGTAGGCAGCCTCTGCAAATTCCCTGCGACAAAGATGACCGACATTTATCTCTCCGCGGACCCCCATGTCCGTTGCTTCCGCATCTCCAATATGTGAATTATGTTCCCAGATAACCGCTCTTGCCTCGGGACCGTGAAAATCCAGCAAACTCTTGAGTGTTTCGAACATGTGATTGTCACGGAAATTCCAAGATTCACGCGATCCCAGGTACATGATGCGGTAATATTGTTCCGCATTTTTCACAAGCCGCGCATTTGAAACAGCATCCAGAAACCGCCGTCCGTCCTGTTCTGCATAGACCAGCCGTTTTTGCATCAATGCATTCAGCATTGCAACAACCTCTTCTTCACAACCCTTGTGTTTACCAGTTAGAGCTGCTGCGCCATAGGTGGATGGATCTGTCTCCCAGGGTGTCAGACAACCATAACGGTGACGGGCAATCGCCGCAGTTTCCGCATCGACACCTTCCAGATAATTGATAACAGAATTAATGGAGGAATACAGGCTGTAAAGATCCAGTCCATAAAAGCCAACTCTGTCATCAGTATTTGAAAAGCGCTCGTTGTAATGGCGCAACCACTTCACGAATTCAAGCACCTGAAAGTTGGCCCACATCCAGGTGGGAAAACGGGAAAAAGTTATTTCCTCAGTTGGTTCCAACCGTGTATCACGGACAAAATGATCAATCTGGGCCGCATCGGGCCAGTCAGCCTCTACAGCGACAAAGCGGAAGCCTTTATGCTGTATGAGTTCCTGGGTAATCCGGGCACGCATCTGGTAGAATTCCGCGGTCCCGTGTGAGGCCTCGCCCAGCAGGACGAGTCTCGCGTCACCAATACGCTTAAGCAAACCAGAGAGGTCAACGCTGTCGATCGACGGAATATGGATTGCAGACATTTCTACCAGTTCAGAGACCGGTTGTGGTTTAGTGACGGGTTCCTTCCTGAGTCTTGGTTTGATTTCTTCCTTGACTTCTTCCCAGCCTTCTTCCCCGATTAGAGGAACGAAGCGGACAGCACCAAGTTCTTCAATTTCTACCTCTTCCTGCTCAGTCCGGGTTATGCGTATCAGTGTCTGCTCTCTGGTGGAAGGACCAGTTGGAATAACCAGCCGTCCACCAATAGCAAGTTGTTCAATCAGTGAGCGTGGTGCTTCCGGTCCGCCTGCGGCGACAACAATAGCGTCATAAGGCGCATGTTCAGGCCAGCCGAGGGTTCCGTCACCGCATAAGACATGGACATTATCGTATTTTAGTTGCTTTAACCGGTTTTCTGACTGGAGGGCAAGGCTCTGATGGCGTTCAATGGTATACACTTCCCTGGCAATCCGTGACAGAATTGCGGCTGCATAACCGGACCCTGTTCCGATTTCCAAGACCCTGTCGTCCGGCCCCAGTTGCAGGGCTTCGGCCATAAGCGCCACGATATAGGGCTGGGATATGGTCTGACCCTCCTCGATAGGCAGGGGCGTATCATCATAGGCGAATTCAAGTAGATGGACACCGACAAACTTTTCCCTTGGCACAGTGGCCATGGCTGTCAATACTGCGTTATCCTGAATACCCCTGCTTTTGAGAAGACTGATAAAGGCAGCCTTGTCGTATTTAATCAATTTTTCCACTATCAGGAACCCCCTGATTCAAAGCCACCTGAAAGCAGCCTGGTGACAACCATTTCCAGTTTAATAATGATAAAAATCAATTGCTTACGTTTAAACACTCTACCACAAATTAAATTTGAGAAACCTGATCTAAATCAATAAATATAATGAAAAACATGCGTATGTTTAGAAATGGAAAAAAACAGTAAATATCTTTTCTAAAATCATGTAAACAGGAGGGGAATCAGGATGCTTAAAAAACTGTGCGATTATCTAGACAAGCATAATATTCGCTACCTTACCATGCGACATTCTCCTGCAATTACTGCCCAGGAAATTGCCGAAGCGGCACATATCCATGGGCAGGAGTTTGCAAAAACCGTGATAGTAAATCTTGATGGGAATCTGGTTATGGCGGTGTTGCCGGCTTCAGAAAAGCTGGATACTGATTTGCTATTAACCGCGGGCCATGGCAAGAAAGCAGAACTGGCAGGGGAGAGCGAATTTCAAAATCGATTTCCGGAATGCGAGGTAGGCGCCATGCCACCTTTCGGCAATCTTTTTGATATGGATGTCTATATTGAGGAAAGCATGACTTCAAGTAACAAAATTACTTTCAATGCGGGCACACACACTGAACTGATTCAAATGTCAATGGAGGATTTTCTCAACCTGTTGCAACCCAGGGTAGTGCGGATATGCAAATCCTATACTGAATGATTCTTCCCCTTGTTTTGCCTGTTTTTTAAACCTGGTTCCACAGATTGGCTTTCCCGGTATGGGATATCAACTATTGGTTGAAAGATATAAGATATATACAGCCTTGAGTGCTGCAAACTCATATTCGGAGATTTGTGTCAATGAAGGAAAGCGCCTCTCATATAATCTGGTTCGATCAGATTAGCAGGGGTGATGTTTCGCGAGTCGGCGGCAAGAATGCATCTCTCGGGGAGATGTTTATCGCTCTGAAAAAGGAACAAATTCAGGTCCCGGAAGGTTTTGCTACAACTGCTGATGCTTACTGGATATTTGTCTCGGCAAATAAACTGGAAGCAGTAATCAAGGAAAATCTCTCCAAATTACATTCCAGTCAAATCGAACTTTCAGAAGCCGGCCAGTCCATTCGTGATGCCTTCTATCAAAGCAAGTGGCCAGATCAGACTATATCCGAAATTCAGGCCGCCTATGAATTGTTATCTGATAAAACTGGTAAAGCAAACGTCGATGTTGCGGTACGATCGAGCGCAACCGCTGAAGATTTACCCGAGGCAAGTTTTGCCGGACAACAGGAAAGTTTTTTAAATATTCGAGGTGAAGACGCATTACTTGATGCCTGTCGAAAGTGTTATGCCTCTCTTTTTACTGACAGGGCTATCAGTTACCGGGAAGCTAAAGGATTTGATCATCTAAAAGTCGCACTTTCAATTGGTATACAAAAAATGGTTCGTTCTGATCTTGGCAGTGCTGGTGTCATGTTCAGTATCGATACGGAAACCGGATTTAATAAGGTTGTAGTCATCAATGCAGCATGGGGCCTGGGTGAAAATATTGTCCAGGGAACGGTTGACCCGGATGAGTACCAGGTATTCAAGTCATTGCTGGGCAATGGTAATTTTTCTCCAATCATTGAAAGGAAACTCGGCAGCAAGAAACAGAAAATGGTATACACATCACAAGGTGACATCCCTACTCGAAATGTTTCCACCTCTTTATCAGAACGTGATGCTTTTGTACTGGATGATCCGCTAATTCTTCAATTGGCAAAATGGGCCTGCATTATCGAAAAACATTATGGCACACCCATGGATATTGAATGGGCCCGTGATGGAGAAACCGGCGAATTATTCATAGTCCAGGCCCGACCAGAGACAGTACAATCCCAGAAAGCTGTATCTTCATTTAAGTCCTGGCAAATTGAATCGAAGGGTAACAAACTCGGCAAGGGGCTTGCCATCGGGCAGGGCGTGGTGACTGCACCGGTATGCATAATAAATAACTCACAAGATATTGAGTATTTTGTTGACGATACAATACTGGTCACAGAGACAACTGATCCTGACTGGGTGCCGGTGATGAAAAAGGCGGCAGCCATCATTACTGATTATGGTGGTCGTACATCGCATGCTGCTATAGTCAGTCGTGAGCTGGGATTACCGGCCATTGTCAGTGCGGGTAATATGACCAGTATCCTGAAAAATAATCAGATTATTACCGTTTCCTGCGCTGAGGGTGATGAAGGATATATCTATGACGGCAAGGCGCAATTCAGCGTGGAAGAAATCGAAATTGGGAGTATTCCTGCCACAAAGACAAAAATCATGCTTAACCTGGCCAACCCGGCCGCTGCATTCAAATGGTGGCGCATTCCGGCAGATGGCATCGGCCTTGCACGAATGGAATTCGTTATTAACAACTATGTCAAGGTTCATCCTATGGCACTGGTTCATTTTTCCAATCAGAAAAATGAATCAGTAAAAAGTGAGATTGAAAAATTAACACATGGTTACAAGGTAAAAACCGATTATTTTGTGGATAGATTGTCCCTAGGGCTTTCACGCATAGCAGCCGTCTATTATCCACATCCTGTAATCATTCGCATGAGTGATTTCAAGACTAATGAATATGCAAACCTCATTGGCGGCACAGATTTTGAACCCCATGAAGAAAATCCCATGCTGGGATTCAGGGGTGCATCACGTTATTACTCTCCCTTGTATAAAGCTGGCTTTGCACTTGAATGCCAAGCGATACGACGACTGCGTGATGAAATGGGGTTTAAAAATGTGATCGTAATGATACCTTTTTGTCGAACAGTCAAGGAAGCTGATCTGGTGCTGGAAACCATGTCTGATAATGGATTAAGCCGGGGAGAGGACGGGATGGAGGTTTATGTCATGTGTGAAATTCCGTCGAACGTTATACTGGCAAGGGAATTCGCAAAACGCTTTGACGGTTTTTCGATCGGCAGTAATGACTTGACACAGTTAACATTGGGGATAGACCGGGATTCGAGCGAGCTTTCTGGAATCTTTGATGACCAGAATGAGGCGGTTCGCTGGATGATCGAACGTGCAATCAAGGAAGCACATGCCGGCGGGGCAAAGATAGGCCTGTGTGGTCAGGCACCCAGCGATCATCCCGAGTTTGCAGCTTTCCTTGTAAAATGCGGGATTGATTCCATATCGGTAACACCGGACAGTTTCCTAGAGGTAAAACGTCATGTGGCGGCCGCAGAAAAGGCATCGGCCAATTAATGAATTACAAATTATGAAAAAAAAGAGTACCAGAAAGAAGACTATCTACAAACAAAAGAAATGGTCTCAAAAGGTCACTGAGGAAAGTCATGCATTGGAACTGGAAGAAGGTGTGTTTACGCTCAAGGACCCTGCTGAAATTGCCAAATCTCTCAAGCGTTCAGCCAACCGGAGTAAACAAAGAAAATCCGATCCCTTCCGATCAGCGATGTCGATGCTTACATTTTATATTAACCGCGCAGGCAAGCAGTTACCTGATACGCAAAGAATAAAACTGGAGACGGCAAAAGATGAACTGAGAATGCTATTTGGTAAACCACGAAAGCAAACGAAATGATCTTTATGAGTTCAATATTCGGTATTAGATAAATTAAAAGTAATTATTACCAGAAAAATAATCTTCCACTAATTAATGAGGAATTGATCATGTCACTTTTATGTGTTGTAGCCGGGCAGAGCCGGGTAAGGTTTTTTATTCAGGAAAGCGCTGGAAAACCTTTAGAGGAAATGCCTGGTTTGGAAAATCCAGAAGGCCGTCTGCATAAACGGGATCTGACCAGTGATCGTCCCGGTCGCACCTTCGATAGCAAGGGTGCCACGCGACATGCAAAAGAACAGAAAACTGATGTTAAAAAGCAGGTTGCCATCAATTTTGTCAGGCAGATCACTTCTTATCTGGAAGACAGAAAGAATGAATATAATGAGTTGGTGTTGATTGCACCACCAGCATTTCTTGGCTTGTTACGTGAAAACTTGCATGAAAACCTGGCGAAACTTGTAACCAGGGAAATTGACAGGGACATCGTGTCCAGTGATGTAAAGGATATTCAACAGTATCTGAAAAAATTCTGATCGCTGATATATCCTTGTATCTTTATACTACCTCATTGTTTTATATCAGGGCATACCTATACTCTTAACATGGGAAAATTTGCCGAATATTACAGTCCTGATGATATTTCCATCTATATCTGGGATACCAAGTACCGTTACAAAAACGCCGATGGGACAGGTGACAAAAGCATTGAAGATACCTGGCGAAGAGTAGCCACCGCACTAGCCAGTGTCGAATCTGATCCCGGAAGGTGGCAAAACAGGTTCTACAATGCCTTAAAGGATTTCAGCTTCATTCCCGGGGGGCGTATCCTTGCCGGCGCCGGAACAGACTACAGGGTGACCTTGTTTAACTGTTTTGTGATGGGCAATATCGATGATTCCATTGACGGTATCTTTAATGCTCTTAAAGAAGGCGCCATCACCATGCAACAAGGCGGTGGTGTAGGATATGATTTTTCAACTCTGCGTCCCCATGGTACACAGGCCCGTCAGGTCAACCGCATGGCGTCCGGACCTGTCTCGTTTATGCGGATCTGGGATTCCATGTGCCAGACCCTGGTCTCATCCGGGCCAAGGCGCGGTGCCATGATGGCGACTCTGCGCTGTGACCATCCCGATATTGAAAATTTCATCAACAGCAAGAGGGACAGCCACGAACTACGCAATTTCAATATCTCTGTGCTGGTTACAGATGAATTCATGCAGGCCGTTCATAACGATCTGGACTGGCCACTGGTATTCCCGGTAAGCGGACTTGAACAGGATGCAAAGAACAACAAGCACGATGTCATTAAAAAGCAATGGTCCGGCAGATATGAGCCCGTTCCCTGCAAGATATTCCGCATTGTTAAAGCACGTTCTCTATGGGACCAGATAGTCAGCGCCAGTTACCATTCCGCAGAACCCGGTGTCTTGTTTATTGATCGGATAAATCGCCTGAATAATCTTTGGTACCATGAGAATATCGGTGCGACCAACCCTTGCGGTGAAATCCCCCTGCCGGCATACGGTGCCTGTGACCTGGGTTCTATAAACCTGACACGATACATAAAGAATCCATTCACTACGACCGCAAGCCTCGACCTGGACGGAATAAAAAATATAGTTCCGCTTGCTGTGCGCATGCTGGATAACGTGATAGATGTGTCCCGCTTTCCATTACCTGAACAGAAACGGCAGGCAAGGAACACACGCCGTGTTGGCCTGGGACTTACCGGTCTGGCTGACGCCCTTATCATGCTTGGTTTCAGCTATAGCGAGGAAAGCGCCCGTGATCTTGCAGGAACCGTAATGCAGACGATTAACCATACCGCATACCGTTCATCCATAAAGCTGGCGCAGGAAAAGGGGAGTTTCCCCCTGCTGGACAAGAATAAACATCTCGAAGGAGAATTCATCAAAACACTGCCCGCAGATATTTGTGATGCAATCAGCCAGCATGGTATTCGCAACAGCCACCTCACGGCGATTGCCCCTACGGGTACCATCAGCCTGTTGGCCGGAAACCTCTCCAGTGGTATCGAGCCGGTTTTTGCATTCGAGCAACAGCGCTATATTCTACAAAATGGTACTCGCAGGCCTTATCAACTCGAGGATTATGCCTGGAGATTATGGCAGCAATCAGGCAATGGAAATCCCCCCAGAAAAACTTTCGTTTGCGCACAAGAACTGGAACCGGAAATACATCTACGAATGCAGGCTGCTGTACAGGCGCATGTTGACAACAGTATATCCAAAACAATCAATATTCCGGTTGAATATGATTTTTCCGAGTTCAAGTCTGTGTATGAACTAGCATATCAGCTGGGCCTGAAAAGCTGCACGGTATTCCGTCCAAACCCGGTGACTGGAGAAGTATTGCGTTCAAGAAAAGAACCACTGGAGGGCGAACATTGTTGTAATATTTTCCTGTGATGGATTTTTATTGGCTATTATTGTTCAATCCGCTCAATGTGGGAAATACTTGCGCAAGCCTGATAAAGTTACCATTCAGGTACCACTTCAGTTTACCTCTTCTGGATCATAGCCGAGATTAGGTGCCAGCCATTTCTCCATCTTGTGTAATTCAATTCCTTTTCTATGTGCATAATCCCTGACCTGGTCACGATTAATCTGACCCACCCCAAAATAGCGTGATTCGGGATGTGAAAAATACAGGCCACTAACAGCAGAAGCGGGTAACATGGCATAGCTTTCCGTCAAAGTAATACCTGTATTCTTTTCGACATCTAGTAGTTTCCATAGCAACGGTTTCTCGGTATGGTCCGGGCAGGCCGGGTATCCAGGGGCCGGACGTATGCCACGGTATTTTTCTGCAATTAGCTCTTTGTTATCCAGTGATTCATCTTTACCATAAGCCCAGAATTCTTTTCTTACGCGCTGGTGAAGTCGCTCGGCGAAAGCCTCGGCAAAGCGATCAGCCAAAGCCTTGAGCATGATTACATGATAATCATCGTGGTCAGATTCAAACTGCCTGATTTTTTCTTCCATACCAAAACCGGCTGCAACGGCAAAGGCACCGATATAATCTTGCTTGCCAGACTCGCCAGGCGCAATAAAATCTGCCAGGGCATAATTGGCCTGCCCGGGCGGTCTTTTTTGCTGTTGCCGCAGCGTATGCAACGTCATCAAAAGACCCTCACGCTTCTCATTGGTATAGATTTCGATATCATCATGATAAATGGTGTTTGCGGGAAACAAACCCATAACTCCCCTTGCAGTAAACCATTTTTCCTTGATAATCAGGTTCAGCATTTTCTTTGCATCTTCGTAGAGTTTGGTGGCCTCTCTACCGACCACCTCATCTTCCAGAATGCGTGGAAATTTGCCGGCCAGTTCCCAGGCGACAAAGAACGGTGTCCAGTCAAAATACTCTGTTAATTCCGCCAGTGGGTAATCATAAAATACCTCGATTCCAAGTTTCTCGGGAGTTGGTGGTGTATAGTTATCCCAATCAGCCTTGAAATGATTTTCACGCGCCTGCTCAATTGATATCCAGTTAATTTTTTTCTGTCTGCCTGCATGACGTTCCCGCACTTGATCGTATTCTTCACGAATTTTATCAAGGAAACTGTTGCGGGTAGTTTTACTGACGAGGTTCTGTGCAACGCCTACGGCACGTGATGCATCCCTGACATGCACAACAGGCTGATCATACTGGGGATCTATTTTTACAGCTGTGTGTGCTCGTGAAGTCGTTGCGCCACCAATCAATAATGGCAAATTGAATTCTTGCCTTTTCATTTCCTTGGCGACATGAACCATTTCGTCAAGTGATGGTGTGATCAACCCACTGAGACCTATGATATGTGCATTATGGTCTTTTGCTGTTTGCAGGATTTTTTCAGCGGGCACCATAACGCCAAGGTCGATGACCTCGAAGTTATTACATTGCAGCACAACGCCAACAATATTCTTGCCAATGTCATGCACATCGCCTTTAACAGTGGCCATGACAATAGTGCCATTATTTTTACCCGTATCGCCGCTACGTTTTTTTTCTTCTTCGATAAAAGGTATCAGGTAGGCCACAGCCTTTTTCATGACACGGGCACTCTTAACGACCTGTGGCAAAAACATCTTGCCTGAACCAAACAGGTCGCCGACTACATTCATACCATCCATCAATGGACCTTCTATCACTTCCAGAGGTTTGTCATATCCCTGGCGCGCTTCTTCAGTATCTTCTTCAATATAATCAGAGATGCCCTTGACCAGGGCATGGGTCAAACGCTCATTTATTGATCCCTTACGCCAGGCATCATCAATTTTCTTTTCCTTACTGGTTCCTGCCTTCACAGTTTCAGCGAATTCCACCAGTCGATCAGTGGCATCTTCACGCCGGTTCAGAAGAACATCCTCGACATATTCAAGCAGTTGCTTATCAATCTCATCATAAATACCCAGTTGGCCGGCATTAACAATGCCCATGTCCATTCCTGCCTGGATCCCGTGGTAGAGAAACGCGGCATGCATGGCCTCGCGTACCGGATTATTACCCCTGAAAGAAAACGAGACATTACTGAGACCACCGCTTACCAGGGCATAGGGAAGATGTTCCTTGATCATGCGGGTGGCCTCGAAGAAAGAGACGGCGTAGTTATTGTGTTCTTCCATGCCGGTGGCAACCGTGAGGATATTCGGATCAAAAATGATATCCTCGGGCGGGAAGTCGACCTTATTTACTAAAATGTCATAGGAGCGCTTGCAGACTTCAAAGCGCCGTTTAGTGGAGTCGGCCTGGCCTTTTTCATCGAACGCCATCACAACTGCAGCCGCCCCGTAGCGCCTGACCGCCCGTGCATGCTCGATAAATTTATCCTCACCTTCCTTGAGACTAATCGAATTGACGATCCCCTTGCCCTGGATACAACGCAGACCGGCTTCGATCACGGTCCACTTGGAGGAATCGATCATGATAGGCACGCGACTGATGTCCGGTTCTGAGGCGATCAGGTTAAGAAAATCATGCATCAACTCCTCGGATTCCAGCATGCCTTCGTCCATGCAGACATCAATAATCTGGGCACCGTTTTCCACCTGCTGACGGGCGATTTCCAGTGCCCCTTCCAGATCCTGCTCTTCCTTGATGAGACGCAGGAATTTGGGTGAACCGGCAACGTTGGTTCGTTCCCCGACATTTACGAAGTTGGTGTCCGGGGTAATATTAAATGCCTCCAGTCCACTCAGGCGCTGGTAGCGTGGCAGTTCCGGAATTGCACGGGGTGATTTACCGGCAACGGCATCAGCGATCGCCTTGATATGTTCCGGTGTAGTTCCACAACAGCCACCGACGATGTTTACCAAACCACTGGCAGCCCACTCTTCGATATGTTCCGCCATGGGGCCAGGTTCCAGGTCATATTCACCAAACTCGTTGGGCAAGCCAGCATTAGGGTGGGCACTGACCCAGGTATCGGCAACTATAGAGAGTTCTTCTATGTATTGACGTAAGTCCCCGGGGCCGAGTGCGCAATTAAGACCAATTGACAATGGCCTGGCATGCCGTAACGAATTCCAGAATGCTTCTGTAGTCTGGCCGGTAAGAGTTCGTCCCGAGGCATCGGTGATGGTGCCGGAGATCATGACCGGTAATGATATGCCTTGATTTTCAAAGAACTGGTCAATGGCATATAACGCCGCCTTGGCATTGAGAGTGTCGAAGATGGTTTCGACCAGGAGCAGGTCGGTACCACCGTCAATCAGGCCGCGCAAGGCCTCGGTATAGGCCTCAACCAGGGTCATAAAATCAATGTTACGATAGCCCGGATTGTTAACATCCGGGGATATGGAGGCGGTCCGGTTAGTCGGTCCAAGAACACCGGTGACGAAACGTGGACTGTCCGGAGCTTTCGCTTCAAATTCATCGGCAACGCGGCGCGCCAGGGCAGCACCGGCCTGGTTCAGTTCATAGACCAGGTCTTCCATGGCGTAATCTGCCATGGCAATCGCGGTGGAATTAAACGTATTGGTTTCAATGATGTCTGCGCCAGCATCCAGGTAAGCACGGTGGATCGCCTCAATCACATCCGGCCGGGTAATGGAGAGCAGGTCATTATTGCCTTTTAAATCACAGTGGTGATCGGCAAATCGTTTGCCCCGATAATCATCCTCATTGAGTTGGTATGACTGGATCAGGGTCCCCATGCCGCCATCGAGCACAAGGATACGCTGCTCCAGTAATGACTGAAGTTGAGCCAGGCGATCAGAGCTGGGTGTATGGTTGGACATAAAATAAAATGCACGCTTTATCCGGTAAAAATGCAGCGCGCATTGTACCCCTTTCGGGGTCGGCTATGCCAAGCGGGATTACTTGCGTTTTTCGATGGGCACGTAGTCCCGCACCTTAGGGCCGGTATAGATCTGGCGCGGGCGACCAATCTTGCGATCATCGGATTCCATCATTTCTTTCCAGTGGGCAACCCAGCCTGGTAGTCGGCCAATGGCAAACATGACCGTGAACATATTGGTCGGAATCCCCATGGCCTTGTAGAGGATACCACTGTAAAAATCCACGTTGGGATAAAGGTTGCGTTCTATGAAGAAATCATCTTCAAGGGCTACGCTTTCCAGCTCCTTGGCGATATCCAGCAGCGGGTCATAGATGCCTTTCTTGCTGAGAATGGTGGCGGTCATTTCTCGCAGTATGGTGGCGCGGGGATCATAGTTTTTGTAAACACGGTGGCCAAAACCCATCAGCCGTGCATTGGCCTTCTTGTCCTTGACCTCCTGGACGAAATCCCGGCAGCTTATCCCGGTTTCCTGGATATGAAGCAGCATGTCGATCACGGCCTCGTTGGCGCCGCCGTGCAATGGCCCTGAAAGTGCGGCAACACCGGCACTGATCGTCGCAAACAGGTTGGGCAGGGCGGAACCCACCAGTCGAACCGTGGAAGTGGAACAGTTCTGTTCATGATCAGCGTGCAGTATCAGCAGCATGTTTAAGGCCCTGACCACGTCTTCATCGATTTCATATTCCTCGGTCGGCATGGCGTACATCATCCGCAGGAAATTGGCGCAGTAACTGAGGTCATTTAATGGGTACATCAATGGCCGACCAATACTCTTCTTGTATGAAAAAGCGGCGAGAGTGCGCAATTTTGAGATCAGCCGGGCCGCTGTGACCTCTACGTTTTCAAACGGATTGATAGATTCCGGGTAGTAGGCTGACAAGGTATTGACCATGGATTGCAGAATTGCCATGGGATGGGCTGACTGTGGATAGCCATCAAAGAAGTGCTTCATGTCTTCGTGGATCAGGCTATGCGTGGTCAGCAGTTGAGAAAAATGATCCAGCTGCTGTCTGGTTGGTAACTCTCCGTATATCAATAGATAACTCGTTTCTACAAAAGATGAATGCTGGGCGAGTTGCTCGATCGGGATTCCGCGGTAGCGCAGAATGCCATTTTCACCATCCAGATAGGTAATAGCACTGCGGGTGGCGCCGGTGTTCATGTAACCACTGTCCAGGGTGATGAAGCCAGTGCTGCCCCTTAGCTG
>JBFFIE010000026.1:0-27169 GCA_041556555.1 Gammaproteobacteria bacterium | reverse complement strand
TCTGAGCCGGTGCAGGTTCGCATCGGAATTCTTAACCAGCTTACTGAGGAAGCGATTACTGAAATAGTCAGTCGGTTTGCTGATGCCATGTTGAAAATGGGCGCCGATTTCAACAAGGATGAGATAATGAAGGGGCTGAAGTCTTATTTTGCGGGTTGATAACCAGCGCTAGTTCTGGGATGGGGAGAAATCAGTATCTGATTTCTCCCCGGATCTTGACGATCACTCTGGTCTTAGTGTATCTCGTCATTACTATTACCTGGCATGGCTGCATCGCACGATAATTCGTGTACGTAAGCGGGAGTACGCCACGCAATAACAGCTATTTCCCTCATTCTCTCTGCTATAGGTTCGGCATCTTTGCCGAGCTTACCCAGCATTCCGTTTGCTACTTCGACCAGTTGCCAAAATCTGTCCAGATCCAAACTCCCTTTTTCAAGATCAGGCCGTATTATTTTCAGCTCTCCGAGTAATGCGGTCTTGTCTGACCTTGACAGGTTATTTGTTTCAGAAATGATCCGATCCAGTTCATTAATAAGCTGCTTGATTCTACCGAGGTCAGAATTAGTAAAACGACAGGCGATCGTAGAGTAATATTTCTCGGTTAACAACTCGCTGATTTTAGAAACGTGATGTTCTGTGGATGCTTTCTTGAAAATAGATTCATATTGATTAAACGTAGTTACGATATAGGTAATGTTGGCCTCTATATCTTCTGCTAAATTGGATATTCCAATCTCATGGCCAATCATATGGGCCAGGGACAGTAACAGGAAATGTGCCTTAAGGTAGGTAATGTAATCTGTGAGATGAATTTCCGCGGTGGAATCAAGATGGAAACGACGAAAATCGGCGCATAATTTTATGCCGGCAGATATCGGATCCTTGGGCAGGTTTTTGATATAGTCCTCGTCAAACACGGTTAACTGTAGTAATACCGAGTGAGATTAGCTGAATTGGATGGATGCGTTTCAATCAGTATTTTGATTTGCATTATTCCGCTGTCTAGAGTGTACAGCAATGCATTAAAGAAGTAAGTGGTATTCGATTTTCAATGTCTGACTGCTTTTTTTGTGATTTCTGCTATATAAATCGCTATTGAAAAGGCAATCCACCATCCAAATGTCAGCCATATCATACTTAAATCATTCGATGGTTCAGCCGATGCCATCACTGTCACGGTAGCAGTAACGCATAAGATCATTGCCAGAGGCAAAAGATAATAACTGATTCTTGGCAGGATGGTTACTTTAATCAGCAGGGCAAACGTCAAGGCACCAATTGCTGATGCCACACCAAAGACCAGATATTCATAGTGTTCGTTAAACCGGGCCTCTCCCTCCCAGCCCAGGTAATTGCCAATAGCATTACCCATGAATAATCCTGCAAAAGGGACTCCGGAACTCAGTAAGCCGCCACCCACTATCACCAGTAACTTTTTAATCAGCGGGATCGTTTCTTTAACGGCAACCGCGAGTGTAAGTCCATAGATCGCGCCCTCGGAACCGCTAATAAAGATCCCTTTGAGGGAGAAAATATGGATGTCAACAAGTATGAACAGGCACCAAAGGAGGGCGACAATAGAAAGTACCAGAAAGTGCAGGGAATAGTTCATGGCCCCCTGTTGTTTTAATATTAAATTGACTAGCCTCTGACCAGGGCTTTTTCAACTTCGTCCCTTTTGTCTTTCCCCGCCAGTGTTTCGATCAAGGCAAGGGCAAAATCCATGGCTGTACCCGGACCTCGTGATGTGATCACATTACCGTCAATGACTACCGGATCGGTTTTCAGATCGGTATCCGGCAGGTCAAGGTTTTCCAGGAATCCGGGATAACTCGTGGCTTTTTTATTCGAAAGTATACCAGCATTGGCCAGTACCTTGGGCGCTGCGCAAATGGCAGCTGTATATTTTTCATCGTTTGCCATCTTTTTCAGGAGGGACTTGATGCGCGGATCATTATCCAGGTGCTCGGCACCCGGGAGCCCGCCGGGCAGGACAATCATGTCAAAATTCTGGTCAATGGCATCATCAATGCTGATGTCAGGGATAAGACGTACACCCCGGCTCGCAACTACGGGTTCATCGTTCAAACCTGCCGTGACCACCTCAATTTTTGCCCGGCGCAACAGATCGATGATTGTGACTGCTTCGAGTTCCTCACATCCCTGCGCCAGAGGGACTAGGACTCTGTGCATTGTTTACTCCGCCTCGCGTCGACTGAGCGAAATGCCCTTAAGTATATTCAATGCCTCGTATAGTTCATAATCAGTAATCGACAATCGCCGTTTTTCAGTTTGAGGTTTCTCATCCTCTGCTACCTCGGCATCGGTCTCTTCTTCGGGCTTTGTGTTTTCCAGATGTCCGCTGAGATCGGCTTCCTTGACAATACCATTGCCATCTTCTTCGACTCGTTCTACGGTCAGCTTGTCAATGATGATATCCGGTGTGATTCCCGAAGCCTGGATCGAACGGCCGGATGGTGTGAAATACCTGGCGGTCGTCAGTTTGACAGCCGCTTCATCAGCCATCGGCAAGATCGTCTGAACTGATCCCTTGCCGAAGGTTTGCTGGCCCACGATAACGGCACGGTCATGGTCCTGCAATGCACCGGCAACAATCTCGGATGCAGAGGCAGAACCTTCGTTCACCAGGATAACGATTGGCAGATCCCGAACCACATTTAGTGGTCTGGCATTGAATTTCAGGTCAGAATTCTTGATGCGGCCCTCGGTATATACAATCAGGCCCTTATCCAGGAACAGGTCAGATACCTCCACGGCAGCATTCAGAACACCGCCCGGGTTATTGCGAAGGTCCATAACCACACCTTTCAGCTTGTAATTATTTTCCTCCGACAGTCGATCCAGTTCCTGGCGCAGATCGCGCCCGGTATTGGCCTGGAAACTCGATATCCGCAGGTACCCATAACCAGGTTCCAGGGTCCGTGCCCGGACACTGTTGACCCTGATAACTGCACGGGTAATTGTAATAACCAGCGGTTTTTCCTCGCCATTGCGGATGATGGTCAGTGTGATGTCAGTACCAGGCTTGCCACGCATGCGACTGATCGCATCATTCAGGGAAAGACCTTTTACCGGCGTATCGTCCAGCTTGATAATCAGGTCACCGGCCTCGATACCGGCTTTCTTGGCCGGGGTGTCATCAATCGGCGCTATTACCTTGACGAAGCCATTTTCCATTCCTACTTCAATACCAAGGCCTCCGAATTCACCAGTCGTGCCTTCCTGCAGCTCTTTGTAGGATTCCCTGTCAAGATAAGTTGAGTGCGGATCCAGTCCCGCCAGCATGCCCCGAATGGCATCTTCCAAAAGTTTCCTGTCGTCCACCTCTTCAACATAGTCATTCTTAATCTTGGAAAAGACTTCGGTGAAGGTGCGGATTTCATCCAGTGGCAGGTTTTCATTATCACCATGGGATAGCTGTAGTCCAATCCCTGTCAGGAAAATAAAAACCAGAAAATATCGTAGGAAGCTGCTCATGACTGACTCCGGGCAAATTACCGTCCATAGACGGGGTTTAATTTTGGTTAATGGATAATTGATAGAATCCAGGGAGATTTCTTCAGTGGGCTAAAGCATACAGGGGGCGGGCAGTAACTGACAAGCGACAGAATCTGGACATATCAGCGTTTGCACCACAGAGAGGGGTCCAGGGGTTTGCCATTGTGACGGATTTCGAAGTAAACACCCGGCACCCTCTGGCCGCCACTGTTACCGGCATAGGCAATGGTTTCCCCGGCCAGTACCCAATCCCCCGGTTTTTTCAGCAGGCTCTGGTTGTAACCATAAAGGCTCATATAACCTTCTCCGTGATCGAGGATGATTAAAAGTCCCAGGTTTCTGAACCAGTCTGCGAAAAGAACCTTGCCGGTATGCACGGCGCGAACATCATTGCCAGCTTCTGCACTTATCTTTATGCCCTGCCATTTCAAGTTGCCTACTTTGCGTCTTGCGCCATAGCGGTTCATCAGTTTACCCGATGCCGGCCAGTCCAGTTTGCCCTTGAGCGTATTAAATGGCGGAATTTCCTCCCTGTAAATAATCTTATCTTTTTCCTTCTCGAGCTGGTTGATCAAGGCGAAAAGCTTTTGTTCTTCTTCAAGGAGTTTCTGCAGCTCCAGATCTTTTCGATGAATATCGGATTCAAGTTGTTTCAGGACCAGTTTACGCGATTCCCGAAATGTATTTAGATCACGGTTTTTGGCGAGTTGACTGGATTTCAATTTCTCAAGTTCATCGGTTTCAGACTCAATGCGGCTTTTCAGTGAATTGATCAGATCGACCTTATCTTTAACTTGATTAATGGATTCAATACGTGCGCGGTTGTAGTAATCATAGTACGCCAGCACCCTGCCTACAGTGTCCGGATCCTCCTGGTTCAATAACAGTTTCAGGTAGTTACTCCGTCCAGCCATGTAGGCAGAACGAACCTGGTCGGCAAGCATAGTGCGTTCTTTTTTCAGGGTATTCTTATGTATTGAAATTTCCTTATTAAGATGATTAAGATGAGTTTTACGCTTTTTGATTTTTTCATCAATTTTTTTGAGCTTCAGAGATTCTTCACCGATTGAAACTTCGGCACGCCTCAGTTCATCCTGAAGCTTTTCATACTGGGTTTTCGCAGAAGTAATATCGGAGCTGATGTCCTGAATACGCTCCCTGACAGCTTCCAGTTCTGCTGTGTTGATTTCGAGCGATTCAGTCTCTTCCGAATTAGCAGAAAAGGATAATAACAGGAAGGGAAATAAGCATTGCCGGAAATAGTTCCGCAATAATATGTCTCGATTACTTGGAGGCAATGGCCTGTTCTGAAGATTCATGCAGTTTTATCAATGATGAACCGGTCATTTCATCGGGAACATCCAGTCCCATTAAATAACACATCGTCGGGGCAACATCTGAGAGGATGCCTTCATTGTGTGTGAATTCGGCTGGTCTACCGATGTAGATCATTGGTACCAGGTTATTTGTATGGGCAGTATGGGCTTGTGATTTGATCTTTTCAGTCTGGTAAGCTTTCATTTGCTCTGCATTACCATGGTCTGCAGTAATAATGATTTCACCGCCCACACGCTTTGTCGTCTCAACTACCCTGCCCAGACATTTATCAATTGCCTGAATTGCCTTGATTGCGGCCTGAAAGTCACCGGTATGACCAACCATATCAGCATTCGCATAATTACAAATAATTGCATCGTATTTTTTACTTTCGATCGCCTCGACCAGTTTATCTGTAATTTCGAAAGCACTCATTTCCGGTTTCTGATCATAAGTTGCCACGTGGGGAGAGGGCACAAGTATCCGGTCTTCTCCAGCAAAAACACGCTCCTCACCACCGTTGAAAAAGAATGTTACGTGAGCATATTTTTCAGTTTCAGCGACACGTAATTGCTTTAGACCAAGTTTTGCAATGTACTCTCCGAACACGTTTTTTAGGCGTGCAGGTGGAAAGGCTACCGGGAACTCATAATTCGCCTTGTATTCAGTCAGACTGATGAAGGCTCCCAGACTCGGAAAACGCTCTCTGGGAAAACTTCTAAAATCAGGTTTGGTAAATGCGCGGGCCAATTGTCTGGCCCGGTCAGCACGATAATTGGCAAACACGATAACGTCACCGTCTTCAACCTTGACCGGTTGTTCACCGGTACGGGTGATGGCGGTTGGTTTCACAAATTCATCGGTTTCTCCGCGGGCATAGGCCATATCAACGGCAATAAAAACATCATCTGATCGATAATCTGACTTACCCTGACTGATGAGATCGTAGGCTATCTGGGTCCTGTCCCAATGCTTGTTTCGATCCATGGCATAATAGCGCCCGATTATGCTTGCAAATTTACCTTTACCAAGTTCACGCATTTTCAGATGGGTTTCATGCAGAAACTCGGCGGCGCTTCTGGGTGGAGTGTCCCTGCCATCGAGGAAAGCATGCAGGTAGATATGTTCCACGTTACATTTGGCAGCAAGCTTCATCAAGGCAAAGATATGATCCTGGTGACTGTGTACACCACCCTTGGATAACAGGCCCAGGATATGTACAGCCTTGCCTTTTTGTGCCGCTTCCTTAAAGGATTTTGTCAGGATTTCATTTCTGTAAAAGGAACCGTCTTCCAGGGCCCGGGTGATTCTGGAAAACTCCTGATCAACAATACGCCCGGAACCGATATTCATATGGCCAACCTCTGAATTTCCCATTTGTCGGCCGGGCAAACCGACCGAAGTACCGGACGCATCGATCAGGGTATGAGGTTCTTCCAGCCACAGCCGGTCCCAATTGGGTTTATTGGCACTGTGGATCGCGTTGTAAACCGTATTTTCTGAATATCCCCAGCCATCGAGGATAATAAGGATCATGGGTCGGTGCTGGAGTCGCATCGGCAGACTTAAGAGTTAGGTATAAGGTATTGATATCAAAAAAAAGTTAAGAGAAATACCGGAATTCACCTGCTCATATTTCCATATTCAGTGACTCATAGAATTGGGAACCATCTTGCCGGAACCTCTGCCTGCGAAGGCGCGCATAGTCTAGCATGAAATATACCCTGAAAGGTAAGCGACAGTGTCTCCCGTGTTTCAAATCTGGCAATTAATCACGTATGATTCTCGGCAGCTTATTACCTGCATAATAACCAGACTATACCAATGGAAAAAATCCCTGAATTTATCGCTAATCACCTGTTTCTATTTTCCCTGTTCCTCGGCTTGTCTGCCTTGCTTCTGTGGAATATCTTTGGAAATGTTGCTACGGGTATCCAGCCACTGAGCCCAGCGGAGATGACCCGGATTATGAACCATGAACAGGGCGTGGTATTGGATATTCGCAAGAATGAAGATTTCAAAGCCGGGCATATCATTAATTCGGTAAACATACCTGAAAACGAGATTGCTGCAAAAAAAGGCGCCTGGACTAAATACGCTAACCAGCCTGTGATTCTTTACTGCAGTAATGGCACGGTCTCCCCGAAGGTAGCCCGGACCATGCGGCAGGAAGGACTGGAAAAACTCTATTACCTCAAGGGCGGACTGGCCTCCTGGCGACAGTCCAATTTGCCCGTTACCAGTTGATAACATCCCGGATAACTGAAACCAGCCATGACAGAAAAGGATAATACCCAAGCTGGCTCTGCCAATATTGATAAACCAACCGGCAAATTTGTTTTGCAAAAGGTTTACGTCAAGGATATCTCCTTCGAGACACCGAATGCCCCGGATATTTTCCTGGAGAAATGGAACCCGAAAATCGACATGAACCTCTCTAATGAAACCAGGATAATCAAGGGTGACCTGAGTGAAGTCAGTCTGGGGATTACAATCACTGCTAAAATTTCAGACAAGACCGCTTACCTGGTTGAGGTAAAGATTGCCGGCATTTTCATGATTCAGGAATTCCCGCCAGAAATTATCGAGCAAATCACGGCGACGACTTGTCCGAATATGTTATTTCCGTTTGCCCGAGAACTGATCTGTGATCTTGTGACACGTGGAGGATTCCCACAGTTGTTGCTTGCGCCAGTGAATTTTGAAGCAATCTATGCCGAGCAAAAGAAGCGCGTCAAGGAACAATCCAGTGTAAAGAATGACAGTAAAACAACCCACTAAAATTCAATTACCGGGCAAGGACTGAAGGAATAATGTCCAGCAAGCCCGTTCTGGTAATTGGTGCAGGATCCTGGGGCACCGCACTTGCCATCGTTCTCGCCAGGAACAATCTACCGGTACTGTTATGGGATATCGATTCGGAACACATTCAAAGAATCAGGTCATCTCGCAGTAATGAACAATATATCCCCGGTATATCGTTTCCTGAAAGCCTGGAACCGACCGAAAATCTGCAGACTTGTCTTGAGAAAACCAGCGAGATTGTCATCTCGACACCCTGCTCCGCACTTGAAGCGGTCCTTACAGAGCTCAGAAAAAAACAGCAAGTATATAATATTTGCCTTACCTGTAAGGGACTTGCGCCTGGCAAACATCTGTTAAATCACAAGGTAGTGGATAAATGCATGGGTGACAGCGCCAATGTGGCGGTGTTGTCAGGTCCGTCGTTTGCTATTGAAGTTGCAAGGGGTCTGCCAACAGCAGTGGCCATCGCATCCAGCAATCACAAAGTTGCTCAACTGTTCTCCGACTATTTTCACAGTGATCTCTTCAGGGTCTATACCCAGGATGACATTATTGGTGTGCAGGTGGGTGGTGCTGTCAAGAACGTAATGGCCATCGCCGCAGGTATTGCCGATGGCCTTGGATTCGGTGCCAATACGCGCGCGGCACTGATTACCCGTGGGCTTGCAGAGATTATGCGCCTGGGTGTCGCGCTAGGTGGGAGGCAAGAAACCTTTATGGGACTTGCGGGGTTGGGTGATTTGGTGTTGACCTGTACAGACGATCAATCCCGCAACCGCAGGTTTGGGTTATTGCTTGCCGGAGGTAAAACCATGGAGGAGGCACTGGACGAAATCCGACAAACTGTAGAAGGGCTGCGCACGGTGAAGGAACTCGTGAGATTATCCGAAGAACACTCGATTCAGATGCCTATCTCAGAGCAGGTATATAATGTCCTGTACCAGGGGCTGTCGCCAAATGATGCTGTGCAGTCCTTGCTCTCAAGAGAACAAAAACAGGAACTTGATTAATCTTGTCCTAGAGTAAGTTATATTCCCGGGATCAGGTCTCAAAGTTGATTTGGCGCCATGCCTCATAAACGATCACGGCTGCTGCATTGGATAAATTCATGCTGCGGCTGCTGTCCTGCATAGGTATCCTAAGTATGTGTTGGTTGGAAAAGCCACCAAGAACATCCGCAGGCAAACCGCGGGTTTCAGGTCCAAACAGGAAACTGTCATCCTTCTTGAATTGACAATCGGCATACCGCCGCTGGCCTTTTGTTGATATGGCATAAAGTGTGTTGAATGCTGCACCGGAAAAATAGCTTGCCAAATCAGGCCAGATCTCAAGATTATTCCACTCGATATAATCCAGGCCGGCACGTTTGAGTTTTTTATCGTCCAGCACAAAACCGAGTGGCTTGATCAGGTGTAGCCTGGCTCCGGTATTGGTACAAAGACGTATAATATTCCCGGTATTCGGCGGAATTTCCGGCTGGTAGAGTACGATGTTGAACATACAGGTATAATCCGGTTAATGAACAAGCAAGACAGTAAGTTATTAAAACTTGAATTCTGTGGCATGTCCTTCAACTCGCCATTGGTACTGCTTTCCGGATGTGTCGGTTTCGGAGAAGAATACACACGAGTCAAGGGCTTTTCCAATACCGATGTCGGTGCTGTCTGTCTGAAAGGCACGACAGAAAAGCCACGACTTGGTAACCCGGCCCACCGGATTGCTGAAACCTATATGGGTATGCTGAATGCCATAGGTTTGCAAAATCCCGGTGCCGAAAAAGTCGTCAATGAATATTTGCCCGGCCTTGATTTCTCGGAAACACGTTTTATTGCCAATCTCTCAGGGTCTACCGTCGAAGAATATGCCAAAGTGACCCGGATTTTTGATGATTCGCCTATCGATGCCATGGAGATCAATATTTCCTGCCCGAATGTTAAGGAGGGCGGTGTTGCCTTTGGTAATGATCCGGACATGTCAGCTCGCGTTGTTGAAGCCTGTCGCAAGATGACTGATAAGCCACTCATTACCAAGCTCTCTCCCAACCAGACGGATATTGCGGAAAATGCGCGACGCTGTATTGAGGCAGGTACGGATGGTCTCGCTGTTATTAATACCCTGATGGGAATGTCCATTGATATCGAGAGCAGGCAACCGGTCATCGCTAATAACCAGGGAGGTCTGTCAGGGCCCGCAATCAAGCCGATAGCACTGCTTAAGGTACACCAGGTATATCAGGTCAGCAAACAGCACGATATCCCGATTATTGGCCAGGGCGGAATAACTACAGGGAATGATGCCCTGGAGTTTATTATCGCTGGTGCCAAAGCAGTTGGCATTGGTACGGCATTATTTTATGAGCCATTAATGTGCCCGAAAATCAATGAGGAGATTGCCGAATACCTCAGGCTGCAAAATATGAAAAATGTGTCGGAATTGGTTGGTACTCTGCAATTACACGGTGATGGAAACCAGCCAGCCTGTGGCAATTAGTATTTATTGAGTGGAGTTATTTATTATCCAGTCGTCTGAGGGCCACCTGCATTTCACGCATGGCCTGAATATCGCCTTTCTCACGGGCGACATTGACACCATGTTGCAGTGTCTTGCGGGCCTCATCCTGTTGCTGATTCTCCATCTGGGCCTTGCCAAGTAACTTCCAGGCAGCGGAATAATCGGTGTCAAATTCCAGTGCTTTCTTTAGATGTAATATGGCTTCTGAGTAGTCTTTTTGATCAAGATACGCTTTGCCCAGACTGAAACGCAACAGAACATTGTCCTTCCCCTTGTCCAGCATGGACTCCAGATTGTCTATCATCGTCATTTTTTCACTGACGCCGTTGAGCGATCAACATGGCTTGGTCTCTGAATCCCACTGAGGTATTACCTACAGTCCCCTCTTCATGATAGTAGATAATATGCAGTGGGCTGGAAAGTTCAAGCAACTCGTTTTCCGCCAACCGATAGCCAGTGTTAGATGGTCCGGTATCCGAGACCCGTTCCCGGATAAAGGTCTGGTAAAATAACAGGCCATTGACGGTCAGAGCTTTGCAGAGTGCGGGGAAAAGACTTCTATCGAGAAATCGGCTGACTACAATGATATCAAAACTACTCGATTCAGGCGGCTGCTTGATTACATCCCTGACCTGCAAATCGATTTTGAGCTTATGGGAATTTGCCGAATGCTCTAACCATTTTATAGCTTCATCCGATATGTCCCAGGCCGATGTATCAAGGCCATGACTGGCAAGATATATTGCATTCGCACCTCGGCCACAGGCGAGATCCAGGGCCTTGCCCCGGGCAGGCAAAAGATGGGTAAACAATTCCAGCACTGTAGCAGGTGTGGGGCTTGTGTGTTCTCCATTTCTGTAGAGCGAATTCCATTTTTCCGCATCTCGTCCTTGCATGCTCATTTACGCCAGAAGGCCGGGGTTATTAAGACCAGCAGGGTAAAGATTTCGAGCCTTCCAAGCAGCATGGCAAAACAGAGCAACACTTTCGCAGTATCACCCAGATCACCATAGTGCTGGCTAACCCCGCCCAGCCCTGGTCCGAGGTTATTCATACAGGCCGCTATTGCGGAAAACGCTGTTACCTGGTCCAGACCTGTGGCCATTAACAGTAACATCAACAATCCAAAGACGCAGATGTAGGTTGCGAAAAACCCCCACACTGCATTTATGACCCCCTCTTGGACCGGTTTTTTGTTGATCTTTATCGTGATGACGGCATTCGGGTGGATCAGACGCCTGATTTCGCGTAACCCTTGCCGAAATAACAAGAGAGCACGAATAACCTTGATTCCACCGCCGGTCGAACCAGCGCTTGCTCCGATAAAACTGGCGAATAGCAACATGACAGGCAACATCTCAGGCCAGAGATAGTGCTGTGCGCTGGTGAATCCGGTTGTAGTTGCGATGGAGACGGTATGAAAAATACCATCCATGATCAATTCTTTCGGATCAGCATAATCTGCTTTGTAAAAGAGAGTGACACAGGTAATGATACCGACAACCACAAGGATAGTGAGATAGGCCTTGAATTCTGTATCGTAACGATATGGTTTGATACTGATATGTTTCCAGGCGAGGAAATGTAATGTGAAATTTACACCAGCCAAAAGCATGAACAAAACAGCAATCATTTCGATGAGGGGGTTATCAAAAAAGGCCATGCTGCTGTCATGTGTTGAAAAGCCACCGATTGAGATGGTTGAAAAACTGTGTGCTACAGCATCAAAGGCTGTCATACCAGCCAGCCAGTAGGCCAGTGCACAAAAAATTGTCATGGATAGATAAATATACCAGAGTGCCTTTGCTGTTTCGGTAATACGCGGTGTCAGTTTGGCATCTTTTAGTGGACCCGGGGTTTCAGCCTTGTATAGCTGCATACCACCAATTCCGAGTATGGGAAGGATGGCGACGGCAAGAACGATAATACCCATGCCTCCCAGCCATTGCAGCTCCTGCCGATAGAACTGGATGGATTTTGGCAGGAAATCGATCCCGGTAATGACCGTTGCCCCGGTCGTGGTCAACCCGGAAAGCGATTCAAAAATGGCATCGACAACGGGAAGGTGCGGGGTATCAGAGAGAATCAGGGGAATTGAGCCGGTCATGCCAAGACCGGCCCAGAACATGACGACAACTATGAAGCCATCGCGCAACCTTAATTCTTTCCTGATTTTTCTTACCGGTGTCCAGAGCAGAAGCCCGGTAAAAAGGATGATTCCGAATGAAACAAGGAAAGCATGGAGGGCAGGTTCGTCCAGCCACCAGGCGATAAACAGTGGAGGTAATTGTGTGAGGCTGAAAAGGGATAACAGGATACCAAGAATGCGCTGGATGACGGTAAATTGCATACGGTAACCCGATAATCAGAGAAACGTAATTCCCACCTGGAAAAGTTTTTCGACCTCAGTGACATATTTCTTGTCAGCAACCAGTAATATAATGTGGTCCTCAGCCTCTATCACTGTGTCGTGATGGGCGATGATGACATCCTCGCCCCTTATAATTGCGCCGATAGTGGTTGTAGGTGGCAGTCTGATTTCATCGATCTTTTTACCAACCACTTTTGATGATGATGCATCGCCGTGTGCAATAGCCTCGATGGCTTCCGCTGCACCTTTACGTAATGCATGAACAACAACTACATCACCTTTCCTGATATGAGCAAGCAATGTCCCAATGGTTGCCTGTTGAGGTGATATGGCAATGTCAATCATGTTGCTCTGGACCAGATCTACATAAGCTGCACGATTGATCAGTGCCAGGACCTTACTTGCTCCCAGACGTTTGGCCAGCATGGCGGAAATGATATTGGCTTCATCGGCATTAGTCAGCGCACAGAAGACATCGGTGTTTTCAATATTCTCCTCAAGTAACAGTTCTTCATCTGCAACATCGCCTTGTAATACCACTGTCTTGAGAAGTTCTTCTGAAACGGCCTGCGCCCGTTGGGAGTTCAATTCAATGAGCTTTACTTGATACCGGTCTTCTAGGGTCTTGGCAAGACGCATACCGATGTTCCCGCCACCGGCAATGATGATGCGTTTTGCCATTTTTTCCATATTACGAACGGTTTTCAGCAAGGAGCGAATATGCTTTGGTGCCCCTATGATAAAGAGCTCGTCTTCTGCCATGATACGCGTGCTGCCATCCGGGATGATGGATTCCCCGGCCCGGAAAATGGCTACGACCCGGATTTCCACGCCAGGTAGTAACTCCGGGAGTTCTGACAATTGTTTACCTGCCAGCGGCCCGTTGTAATGAGCTGAAATGGCAACCATCTGTGCGTTACCACCGGCAAAGTCCAGTACTTGCAAGGCGCCCGGGAAGTTTATCAAGCGTTCAATATACTGTGTGACGATTTTTTCCGGGCTTATCAATACATCAACAGGAATTGATTCCTGATTGAATAATGCGGGATTGCTCAAGTATTCATTGTTTCTTACACGCGCGATTTTAGTGGGTGTATGAAACAGGGTGTAGGCAACCTGACAGGCTATCATATTGACTTCATCATCGTTGGTAACGGCGATGATCATGTCTGCATCCTTGGCACCGGCCTTGGCAAGTACGGAGGGATGAGATGCAGTGCCGACTACTGTTCTCAGATCGTAACGCTCACTCATATTCAGCAGGCAGTCAGGATTTGAATCTACGACAGTAATATCATTTGCTTCACTGACAAGATTTGCAGCAACAGAGGAACCAACCTGGCCCGCACCGAGTATTATTATTTTCATAACGGGGAATTATCTATGAAATTTCCGGTGAAAGTAACCATGAATGTTCCTTAAATAATTTTATCAGGCTAGTCAGGATTGATTTCTATGCCTAGAGATTTCAGTTTTCTATATAAATGGGTTCTTTCCATGCCAACATCTGCGGCAACCTTGCTGACGCTTCCATTTGCTCGCTCAAGTTTGTATTCCAGGTAGGATTTTTCAAATTGCTCCCTGGCCTGACGTAAGGGAAGTTCGAAATTGGCATTATAGTCCTTGTCTACTACCCGGATCGGTTGAGCACCCAGTGTAAATTGCAATTCCTCAATATCAATTGTTTCTTTTGTACCCAGTATCAATAGTCTTTGCACCAGGTTTTTTAACTCGCGGATATTACCCGGCCAGTCATAGCTGCGAAGATAATTGCTGGCTGCATTCGTAAATTTTCTTCGAGGGAGCCCCTGGTCCTCGGCAAAGTGATCGATGAAAAAATCCATTAATACCGGAATATCGTTCCGATGTTCCCGTAATGCAGGTATTTTAAGAGGCAAGATATTGAGTTGGTAATATAAATCGTCTCGAAAACTGCCTTGTTTAACGAGCATTTCAAGATTTTGACTGCTGGCGAAAATGAACCTGACATTAATACTGACCGCTTGTTTGCCCCCAATCCGGGTAATGACATTATTTTCAAGTGTATCCTGTAACCTGGCCTGAATAGGAAGTTCCAGATCTGCAATATCTTTTAGGAACAGGATGCCTTGATCAGCATTTTCTATCAGCCCCTTGTGAATACTCCCATCTATTTCACTACCATAAAGTGCTTCCAGTGCATTATCACTTGAGAGGGCAGATATGTTGACAGATATAAAAGGACCAGTTGCACGTTTGCCGTTTTTATAGACATACCGTGCAAAGGTTTCTTTTTCAGTGCCCGGTTCTCCAGTGATGAGTATTGGGGTATCGTGATTGGCAATTCGATCCATGTGGCTATAAATCTGATGCATGACCGGGCTTTCGCCAATAGGTAGTTCGATATAGCCCTGTTGGTGTCTCAGGCGAATGTTTTCAGTTTGCAACCGGACCTTTTCGAGCCCATGCCTGACAGTGAGCAGAAGTTTTGCCAGAGACAATGGTTTCTCAACAAAATCATAGGCACCGAGCTTTATCGCTTCGACTGCAGTTTCAACTGTTCCATGTCCCGACATCATAATAATGGGCAAATTGAGTTGGTCATGCTCCTCCCATTGTTTTAACAGGGCAATTCCATCCATCTCGGGCATCCAGATATCCAGAAGTACCAGGTCAGGCTGAAAACTGTTCCGAATCTCAATGGCTTCTCCCGCATCTTTTGCGGTCTCTACGATATATCCTTCATCGTCAAGAATTTCCTTGACCAGGTTCCGGATATCAGGTTCATCATCAATAACTAGAATTTTTTCGTTCATGACAGTTGTTCTGATACCTGATCAATTATCTCTGCAACTGGCAGGCGGACTATAGCACTGGCACCATGGCCTTCCGGATTGTTTTCAACCCATATGATTCCACGGTGCTCTTCAACGATTTTCTTGGCAATCGCCAGGCCAAGCCCTGTGCCTTTTGCCTTGGTTGTGGTGTATGGTTCAAATACTTGATCCATTATATCTTCCGGGAGTCCCATGCCGGAATCCTTGATTTTGATCTCTACGAAACCGTTGTGTTTTTCTCTTACATATTCTGTGCTGATTTCCAGCCTAGAGGTTCTGGATTTCTCACAGGCATCCAGTGCGTTTTTTATAAGATTATTGAATACTTGTCTCAAACGGCTTTTGTCGACCGATATCAGGGGCAGATCATCTGCCAGTTTGGTAATGATCTCTGTGTTTTGGTTAAGATTCGAATAAAGGTCCACTACTTCAGAGACCAGGCTGTTTATGTTGGCCGTTTGCAGGTTGATTTCAGGTATTCGAGAAAAATCTGTAAACGAGTTGACCATGTCTTTCATGGTCTCGACCTGTTGGATAATGGTATTGGTCAGGCGGTCAAACTTGTCTGCTTCCTCCTTGTCTAAATCCGACCGATATCTTTGACGCAGTCTTTCGGTAGCCAGTTGTATTGGTGTGAGCGGGTTTTTGATTTCATGTGCCAAACGTCTGGCCATATCGCTCCAGGTTGCATTTCGTTGTCCCTGAATGACTGCAGTGATATCGTCAATCACGATTACATGGCCCTGCTGGATATCGTGTGATGGAGGCAGAATAGTTCCACTGCACATCAGTGTAGAGCGTGTATTTTCACGAACCAGGCTTATCTGTTCACGCCAGTCAGTATCAGCGGAAAGCAGGTTGGCTGAAAGCAGTTTCTTGAAATTATCCAGGTATGGATAATTCTCCGCAATTTCTTCAAAACTGTGATCAATAAGCTCTTCAACCGGTATGCCGAGAATCTGGGAAACATTCTCGTTGGCGGTTCTAATCACGTTATTATGATCAAGCACGATAACTCCTGATGATAATCGACTCAAAACAGTTTCCAGATATGATCGTTGTATCTCGGCCTCATTTCGGCTCCTGCTGGCTTCATCCTGTGCCAGCGCAATTTTTCTGGTCATATCATTGAATGAAGCAACAAGAAAACCCAGTTCATCATTACTCGGCACAGGTAACTGGGTATCATAATTACCGTCGGCGACTGCCCGTGTACCTTTTGCCAGGTTTCTTACCGGCTCGGCCAGTAATCTAGCGGAATAAAATGCCGCCCAGACGGTGCTGAATATACTGAACAGCAGGACCAGAGTGAGAACAATGACGAAACTTTTTTTGAGCTGTTCACGTAGATAGGCCAATTCCTTGTACTTAACAAAGGAATTCTGGACACTGTTCGCAAGCTGATTAATTCGTTCGGATATCGTGAATAGGCCCTGGATTATTCTGGTTTCACTGGCGATGTTGGTCTCGGGTACATTGACAACAACACGAATACTCAAACCTGTATTTCGTATAGTGTCCAGGCCAGCATAACTGTTCCCTTGTTGCAGTTGCAGAAGAATGGTTTCACTTGGGCGCTCCGGAACCAGTCGTGTGGGGTCATCACTGCTTGAAGCAATAATGCCACCTTGACGGGTTAGCAAGGTAAATTCCTTGGCACCGGCCTGAACGCGTAACTCATCCAGGTCGAATGGAATCGATGCTTCGGGTGTCATTGCAATTTTTTCTGCGGCCTGTTCTGTTTTTTTCAATAACTCGCGCATTCTTCTGTCCAGTGACAGACGGCTCAACTCAAGGGAATCGTCCAGTGCTTGTTCAACCCTAAGATCAAACCAGTTATCAATTCCACGGATAAGAAAATCGAGTGAGAAATAATAAACGATCAACACTGGGGTTACAGAAAGGATGGTAAACATGGTCACCATGCGTACTGTCATTCGCGCTCCGGGCAGGCGCTTCTGTAATTGTTGAATCAAACGCCTGAGATTGACCGAAATAAGAACGACCAGTACCAGCAGCCCAAGTGTGTTGAAAATCAACAACCCGAGATAGATTTCGCTGAAATGGCTTGAATCCTGCAGCGCATTGCTCATCATTAACAGTGATGACAGCATGAATAGGAACAGGAATATGCCTGCAAAAAAGATCAGTTGACCGCCTTTCCTCATTATTCGAGTCTCCATTCAATCCACTGGCTGGCCAGGTGCCACTGCGATGAGATATAGGCCAGTGGTTTGAGTGGTGTGGGTAGTGCCTTGATATTCAAGCGTGCCCTCAGTAGACCAGCATAATTCCTGTTTACAGGAAATCTTTCGAATTCGAATAGTTTATGATTTTCGATATTTCCGAGGTAATCCAGAACCTCGTCCAGGTTGAAAAATTGCTGACGACGACCGTTACTGATATTGGTGACGATGTAATAATTGGTCAAGGGCTGGTAACTGAGTCTGTAGATAATCATATTGGAAAATATGGTCTTATCCCAAAGCCAGTCACGCTTTTCAATAATCTTGATTTCTATATCAAAACGCAGCGGGATGCCATGTACAAGCGCTTTCTTCGACTCTTCACTGAGTTCCACGCTCATATGTGCGTTCAGAAAGTAGAAGCCTTCAGAGAGGTCACAATTCACATAATCGATCTCAATACCGGGGATAGCCGCATCACCTGAGTAGGCAATTAAAGCAAGACAGACTGCCAGGGCGAAGAGATGTAAAAATTGATAAAAATCAGCTTTTCTGGAAACACGCATAATAAAAACCATCCATATTGGCATCACCCGGCAGGGTTTGTCTGCCATACTCGGTTTGATGGCCCCAGTCCCCATCGATAGGGATTAATTTGGCGTCACTGCGTCCATCAAGAAAATCAGCTGCCTGCCTATCATTTTCCTCAGACAAGATCGAACAAGTGACATAGAGCAGCTTACCTCCAGAGCGCAGTAACGGCCAGAGCGATGAGAGTATTTGCCGTTGGGTTTGCACCGTTGTCTGAATATCATTGGCCTGCCGCAGGTATTTAATATCCGGGTGCCGGCGAATCACGCCGGTTGCACTGCAGGGAGCATCGATCAGGATTCTGTCGAATGGAATTTGATCCCACCAGCTCTCTGTATCACGGGCATCTGCCCGGTGGATGCTTGCCCTCAGTTTCAGACGGCTGATGGTTTCCTGCAATCTTTCACAGCGACTTGCCTCGGGTTCGATGGCAACAACTTCTCCCAAGCCGGGTTCGGTTTCCAGAATGTGAGCCAGCTTGCCGCCGGGTGCTGCACAGGCATCCAGGATGCGCTGGCCAGGCTGCAGATCCATCAATACCGGTACAAATTGTGCTGCCAGGTCCTGGACCGAGACCAGGCCATCATAAAAGCCGGGGAGTTCATCAACGTCTACTGCCTGACTCAGTTGGATAGCCTGAGGCAGGTTCGGGGATACCGGTTCTGCAGCAATCTTTGCCTCTTTTAGCATGCTTGAATACTGCTCCGGCGAAGTCAGGCACGGGTTGATTCTTAGAGTCATGGGTGGCCTGCTGTTACAGGCTTTTGCAATCTCCTGCCATTTTTCAGGGTAATCATTCTGGAGCCTGCAGAGTAACCATCCCGGCATCGAAAAACGCGCAGTAGGCACTTTGAACGCCTTTTCTTGTAAGTACTTACTATCTTTTTGATATTTTCTTAGCAAGGCATTAACCAGACCTTTCGCCCAGGGCTTGCGAAGTTCCAGACTACTATCAACCGTTGCAGAGACGATGGCATGCGGCGGTATCCGCGTATATTCAAACTGGTATAAGCCGGCCAGCAGCAGGGCCTTAATATCCATGTCCCGGGATTTAAGCGGTTTGTTTAGAAGTATTGACAGAATGTAATCCAGCCTGTGATACCAGCGCATGACGCCGTAGCTCAATTCCTGGGCCAGGGCCCGGTCGCGTTTATCTTCAAGTGCAGGAAGAAATCTTGGCAATATCCTGCTCAGGTTCTGTTGCCTTGAAAATATCCTCGCCAGGATCCTGGCGGCACAGGTGCGGGCTTGCATGCGTCAAAAATCCCGGGTGTTCAGGGCCATCAGGCAAGGTGATTATTCCGGTTAAAAAACCCGGGCTGGCCGTTCAGGAACTCGGCCACGGTCATGGGCCGTTTCCCGGCAGGCTGAATCCTGCGCAGGCGCAAGACGCCATCCGCCGTACTGACATCGATACCGGATTTATCACTGGCGATTATGGTCCCCGGTGCCTGGGAGCTCTTTTCTGCGACAGGTTCTGCTTCCCAGATGCGAAAGGTCTGCCCATTCAATTCGCAATAGGCAACTGGGTGAGGGTTAAATGCCCGAATCTGTTGGTCCAGTTCCCGGGCGGTACGATTCCAGTCGAGCCTCGCCTCCGCTTTGGTGATCTTGGCCGCGTAGGTAGCTTTCTGATCATCCTGGGCGACCGCCTGGATGGTGCCATGCTCCAACTTGTCCAGCGTATTCTGCAGGCAATCTGCCCCTAGCCTGGCCAGCCGGTCATGCAGTGTGCCGCTGTTATCCTGGGGAGTTATCGGGCAACTGGCCTGGGCCAGGATTGGGCCGGTATCCAGCCCTGCATCCATCTGCATGATACTGATACCGGTCTCCGTATCGCCCGCTTCGATAGCCCGCTGAATCGGAGCCGCGCCACGCCAACGGGGGAGTAAGGATGTATGGATATTGATGCTGCCCAACCTGGGTCGGGAAATGATGTCTGCCGGTAATATCATCCCGAAGGCGACAACAACCAGCAGATCCAGGTTCTCTAATTGCTGATCCGGATCCATAGATTCGGCTCTATCTGGCTGATTTAAAGGGAGATTCCATTCCAGGGCCAGTTCCTTAATCGCACTGGCCCGGGGTTTCCTGCCTCTCCCTGCCGGACGATCAGGCTGGGTATACACCTGTTTAACGGGATGCCGGCCGGTTTCAAGCAGGCACTTGAGTACCGTTGCAGCCAGCACCGGTGTGCCCGCAAAGGCCAGTTGTAAGCCCACTCTAGAGGACCTGCGCCTGCTGGCGTTCAAGCCGTTCCTGTTTCTCCAGTTTTTTTCGCAGTCGCTGTTGTTTCAGGGGTGAGAGATAATCAATGAAGAGTTTGCCATTCAGATGGTCAATTTCATGTTGTATGCACACCGCCAGCAATCCCTCCGCATTTGCCTCTACCGCCTGGCCCTCAAGGTCCAGGTAGCGGAAACGTATCTTTTCGGCCCGCTCCACCAGGTCGTAATAGCCGGGCACGGAGAGGCAACCCTCTTGCATTTGTTCTGTCCCTTCGAGTTCGATTATTTCGGGATTTATCAAGCACATAGGATCATCCCGGTGTTCTGAAAGATCAATGACAATGACCCGCTTCTGGACATCGACCTGGGTAGCTGCCAGACCAATGCCACCCTCGGCGTACATGGTGTCCAGCATGTCCTTGGCGAGGGTATTGATAGTGTCATCGACTGTCTCGACAGGTTTGGCCTTCAGGCGCAGTCGTGGATTGGGAAAATGCAGAACGTTAAGTAAAGCCATCTGGAAATCTCAAAATGCAATAAGCTACTGAAGTATACAAAAAAAACCCAGTTCACACATATCGTACAAAAAGTGTGTACTCAGACGTATATTTTGCTAGACTTTTTGCTAATCTACATTAAGGATTGTGCGTAAGGTTATAGCCATGCTGAATAAATTCTTACTTATAATAACACTATTGGCGGTCGCTGTTGTCTCTCAGGCGGATGAAGTCCAGGTCAGACCTGACCATCCCGATCGCTATGTGGTCGTCAAGGGGGATACACTTTGGGACATTTCCGATCGTTTTCTGGCCAACCCCTGGCTATGGCCCAAGGTCTGGAATGTGAACCCCCATATCGAAAATCCCCATCTCATCTATCCTGGTGATGTTGTCGCACTGAAATATATTGACGGCGTACCTTATCTTGAAATCAATGGTGAAATCATACCACCGCCACGAGAAGCCGCTATCCGGCGCGGTGGCGATCGAGATAGCCGCTATATGAAACTTGAACCCAAAATCCGGGTTATCGATAAACAACGCGCTGTTCCTTCCATCCCGATCGATATTATCAAACAATTCCTGACCCGCCCGCTGGTTGTTGATGCAGACGAGATGGATGGATGGCCCTACGTGGTCTCGAGTTATGATCAGCATCTGATCGCCGGTACCGGGGACAAGATTTATGTACGTGGGGTAGAAGAAGATACAAATGCGACCCGTTACGCGATCTATCGCAAGGGGCCAGCTTATGTAAACCCGGTGAAGGATGAAAAGGAAATTCTTGGATACGAGGCGCTCTACATTGGAGATGCCTATCTCACTACAAGTGGTGACCCGGCCTCTCTGGTTGTTTCTGAGTCAAACCGCGAGGTACTTGTGGGTGACCGCCTTATAGAACAATCCGATAGCGAATTCGTTGGTGATTTCATCCCTGTGACACCGGACCAGGAAGTCAGTGGCAATCTGATTTCGGTAATAGATGGTGTGGCAGAGATTGGCCAATATCAGATCGTGGTAGTTGATCTCGGGTTCAATGATGGTATGCAGCCGGGCACGGTCCTGGGTGTTTACCAGAGCGGTATATATGTTGAAGACTTCGTTGCTACTGGCGTAGAGAGGGATACAACCAGGAAGCAAAAATACCAGCAAACACTCGAAGATACGGATTTAATAGGTTATCTTGGCAGACCAAAAGCCAAGGGTGAAAAAGTAGAGTTACCACAGGAATATGCTGGAGTGATAATGGTATTCCGGACCTTTGAGAAAGTGAGTTACGCTCTGGTGATGGAAGCTGTTGCGCCCATGCATAAGTATGACATCGTAAGTAACCTCTAATATTCAATCCTGATTAGAAATATAAACAGCGTCTCCGGATGCTGTTTATATTTCAGCACTTGCTATTTTTATTCATATGCGTGCAAAATAACCCTGTATACACAGGAGATCGTCATGGAAGACAACACGGAGAGTTGGCTTGTGCTTTCAAGAGCACCCGGTCTTGGCGCGGTTCATATCAGGCAGTTACTTGAAATTTTTACCACACCACAGAATATCCTTTCCACTCCTGCTACGGAGTTAAGATCTGTCGGCGTACCTGAAAATGCCATTCGGTATTTGTCCGATCCTGATATCAAGGCTGTTGAAAAAGATTTCAAATGGTTGAAACAGCCACATCATTTTTTGATCACGGTCAAGGATGATAGTTACCCGCGATTACTCAAAGAACTGCCTGATAGGCCGCCTGTATTATTTGTAAGGGGCAAGCTTGCACAGTTACAGCATCCCCAACTCAGTATCGTCGGTAGCCGCAATCCATCTCACTCAGGCCGGCAAACGGCTCATGAATTCGCTTCCGCGTTAATCCGCGCCGGGTTTGTCATTAATAGTGGTCTGGCTATGGGTATCGATTATTGTGCACACCGTGGCGCGCTTGAAGAAGGTGGCATAACTGTTGCTGTAATGGGATGTGGGGCTGACAAGATATATCCAATGCGTCATAAACAACTGGCCAATGATATCCAGGCCAGGGGGGCTTTGGTTACCGAGTTTGCGACAGGCATGCCGCCGGTACCGGAAAATTTTCCCCGTCGTAACAGGATCATCAGCGGCATGAGTCTGGGTGTAATTGTGATTGAAGCTGCAAAAAAGAGTGGCTCATTGATCACGGCGAGACACGCACTGGACCAGGGTCGCGAGGTCTTTGCAGTTCCGGGTTCAATTTATAATCCGCTGGCCCGTGGCTGCCATGATTTAATCAAACAGGGTGCGCGTTTGACGGAATCCATTGAGGATGTTCTGGAGGAACTTTCCGGTGTGATGGGCCCGGGATTCTATGAAAAACAGCTGCCCACGGATCCCCATGTTTTACAAGCAGGGCTTGACCGGGATAGTAAAATATTGCTGGAATGTATAGGACATGACCCGATATCCATGGATAAATTGATTGATTTGAGTGGATTGACGTCAGATGCCGTTTCATCCATGCTCACAATGCTTGAGATCAAGGGATTGGTGAGTGCGGAACCGGGTGGACTCTATATGAGAAAAAATCAGAGACTGTATTAAATGAAAGAAACTGTATTGGATGTCTTGATGTATATTTTCGACAACTACATTGAGGATGACCTCGAATTTACTCCGGATCAGGAGTCACTTAAAAGCCAGTTAATTGAAGCAGGTTTCAGGGATCTGCAGATTGACAAGGCATTTTTATGGCTTGAAGGCCTCGCGACACAAAGAGACTTTGCCGACACTGCCACCTCGGATCTTTCATCAATAAGAGTATTTAATGATCAGGAGCTGGATAGATTGAATGCTGAGTGCAGGGGATTCCTTTTGTTCCTTGAACAAGCCAGGGTTTTGAATGCCAAGGAAAGAGAGCTCGTTATAGATCGAATTATGGCTCTTGAAAGTTGTGAGATTGATTTACAGAGATTGAAGTGGGTCGTACTGATGGTTTTATTCAACCAACCCGACAAAGAGGCCGCCATCACCTGGATGGAAGATATTGTGATGGACGATATCAATACCAATCTTCACTAGCCATCACGCTCAATTTTTTTTTCATACAGTATTTTTTTATTTTAAATTATGAGCAAGTCACTGGTCATTGTGGAATCGCCTGCAAAGGCAAAAACCCTGAATCGTTATCTCGGTAAAGATTACGATGTGCTGGCATCGTATGGCCATGTACGTGATCTATTGCCGAAAGCCGGTGCTGTCGATACTGAACATAATTTCGAAATGAAGTATGAACAGATTGAAAAAAACTCCAAATCTGTTGATGCAATTGCAAAGGCATTGAAGAAAGCAGATACGCTATATCTTGCTACAGACCCTGATCGTGAAGGTGAAGCGATCTCGTGGCATCTGTATGAATTGCTCAAAGAGAAAGGTGCATTAAAGGATAAAGATGTCCATCGTGTAGTTTTTCACGAGGTTACGAAATCAGCCATACAGCATTCCATTGCACATCCAAGGGAGCTTTCAAAAGAACTTATCAATGCGCAGCAGGCAAGGCGTGCACTGGATTATCTTGTCGGTTTCAACCTGTCCCCCCTGTTATGGAAAAAGATTCGAAGAGGATTGTCTGCTGGCAGGGTACAAAGCCCGGCACTACGGATGATTGTGGAGCGCGAAGAGGAAATAGAAAAATTCAAATCCAGGGAATACTGGACTATCGATGCCGACCTTAAATTTGATAAATCGGAATTCTCATCGAAGTTGACGCACCTGGACGGAGAAAAACTCAAGCAATTCACGATCACTGATACCAAAACTGCCAATGCAGCCAAAGACAAGCTGACCAAACTGGCCAATGGCAAATTAATAGTCAGTACGATCGAGAAGAAACAACGCAGAAGACAACCGGCGGCACCATTCATTACTTCAACCATGCAGCAGGAGGCCATACGGAAACTGGGCTTCACTGCACAGCGCACCATGCGTGTTGCCCAGCAGCTTTACGAGGGTATCGATATCGGCGATGGTGCAGTCGGTTTGATTACTTATATGCGTACAGATTCTGTTACGCTCGCGAACGAGGCTATAGATGAGATCAGGGAATTTATTGCCGAGCGATATGGAACAGATAACCAACCTGCAAAACCACGGGAGTTCAAGACAAAATCCAAGAATGCACAGGAGGCACATGAAGGAATACGCCCGACATCAGTTCATCGCGTACCTGCAGACATCAAGTCACACCTTTCCAGTGATCAATTCAGATTATATGAATTAATCTGGAAACGTACAGTGGCCAGCCAGATGAAACACGCCACCATTAATACGGTAGCTGTTGATTTTAATTGCGGCGAGGGCAATACCTTCCGCTCAACAGGATCCACTATTGCTGACCCGGGGTTCATGACGGTCTATCTGGAAGGTCAGGACGATGCCAAGCAGGATTCTGATCAGAACCTGTTGCCGCCCCTGAAGGAAGGCGACGTCGTCGAGCTGAAACAGATTAATGCCAACCAGCATTTTACCGAACCACCACCGCGATTTACTGAAGCAAGCCTGGTCAAATCGCTGGAAGAATTTGGCATCGGGCGCCCATCAACCTATGCCAGCATCATCTATACGTTGATTCAGAGGGAGTATGTGGAACTGGACAACAAACGCTTCATACCCACAGATGTTGGCCGGATCGTCAACAAGTTTCTGACGGAACATTTTCATGATTATGTTGATTATGAATTTACGGCACGCCTGGAGGATGAACTTGATGCCGTTTCCAGGGGTGAAAAGGACTGGATTCCTCTCATGCGAGAATTCTGGGATGCGTTCAATGAAAAGGTGAAAGACAAGGAAGAAAATGTCAGCCGTAAAGAGGCCACCCAGGCCCGGGAGTTGGGCATAGATCCCAAGAGCGGTTCCCCCGTTTCGGTCAGGATGGGACGTTACGGACCCTATGTCCAGATAGGCACCCGTGAAGACGAAGAGAAGCCCAAATTTGCCGGGCTCCGGCCCGGTCAGCGAATGGACGCCATCGAGCTGGAAGAAGCCCTGGAACTGTTCAAGTTGCCGAGATTACTTGGGGAGACGCCCGAGGGGGAGGAAGTCGCAGCCAATATCGGTCGGTTTGGTCCCTATATACGTTATGGCAGCAAGTTTGTGTCACTCAAAAAAGAAGATGATCCCTATACTGTGGGACTCGAGCGGGCGCTCGAGTTGATAGCCGAGAAAAAGAAGCTCGATGCCGAGAGAGAGATCAAGGTTTTTAAGGAGGAAGGCATCTCCATCCTCAATGGTCGTTATGGCCCATATGTAACAGACGGCAAGAAAAACGCGAAGATTCCCAAGGACAAGGAACCCGCCAGCCTGACGCTGGAAGAGTCGCAAACCATCCTGGCCGAGGCACCGGCGCGCGGTAGAAGAAAGGCTCGACGGAAAACGGGATAAGCTCAAGAAGCGGCAAGCTTGACTCCCTGGCACTTACGCATGGCAATCAAGGCACTTCACTCGGGTGGAGTGATTGCCTATCCTACGGAGGCTGTCTATGGTCTCGGCTGTTTGCCACACTTCTGGCCTGCAGTTTCCCGAATTCTCACTATGAAGAAGCGCCCGGTTCACAAAGGGCTAATAATGGTGGCTGCAACAATCGACCAGCTTCTGCCGTATGTGGAATTTCCGGACAAATCTGTAAAAAATCGGGTATTGGCGACTTGGCCCGGGCCGGTAACCTGGTTATTGCCCGCCCGGCCAATTGTGCCGGATTGGGTCCGGGGCAGTCACGATACTGTCGCAGTGCGGGTCAGTGATCACCCTCTGGTTCAGTCACTCTGTCGCCAGGCGGGGCCACTAATATCCACCAGTGCGAATCCGGCGGGGCTGCCACCGGCCAGATCCGCGCTAAAGGTCCGCTCATATTTTCCCCGGCAGCTGGATTACATTCTCACAGGCAAGCTTGGAAATCAGGATCATACGACAGAAATTCGCCATGCCGGGAGTGGAAAAATCATCCGCCCCAGCGGTTAAAAATTGTCAGCAAGGTTGTTGACACCCTATCCTAATTCATTGAAAATCGTCGGCTTACTTTTCGGAGGGGTACCCAAGCGGCCAACGGGGGCAGACTGTAAATCTGCTGACTTATGTCTTCGTAGGTTCGAATCCTACCCCCTCCACCATATATATATATGGTGTAGGGGCCCGCAACAGAGATTCGCCGAATGAGGAGCCGCCGGGATTACTGATAATGGTAGTTAAAATGGCATTTCAGCAAGTGTAAATGTCATCCGGCTTGGGAAATATCAGGCGATGCGGGTGTAGTTCAATGGTAGAACCTCAGCCTTCCAAGCTGATGATGTGGGTTCGATTC
>JBFFIE010000025.1:0-27458 GCA_041556555.1 Gammaproteobacteria bacterium | reverse complement strand
GTCCGTTTTTTCACTTGTCATAATACAGATATGAAGGATCAGCAAGGATGTCTTGACCACCATGCACGGCCGCTCTATATTGAATGGACAATAATAAACCAACGGGGCGAGTAGTTCACCCAGTGTAAACTACGGCGAAATTGACCATGTCTGATAAAAATAACGAGAGCACTGATCTGGAAGCGCTGGAAGCGCGGGTAGATGAGCTGATACGTACAGTTGATATGCTTAAGACCGAAAATTCAGCATTGCGCAACCAGCAGGAAAATCTGGTTAATGAGCGTGCGCAACTGATCGAAAAGACTGAACAGGCAAGAACACGTATTGAATCAATGATTTCAAGACTACGCGCCATGGAAACCCGCTCATGAGCGATAACGCCAAACCCGTCAATGTTACCATCCTGGACAAGGAATACCTGATTTCCTGTAGTGAGGATGAAAGGGATATTCTCCACCGCGCAATTGAATTAATCAATGTAAAAATGCGGGACATCAAGGCGTCAGGCAAGGTCATAGGTTCTGAACGAATTGCTGTCATGTGCGCCTTGCATCTGGCACATGAATTAATAGAATACAAAGACAGGAATGAGCATTATACTGTCAGTGTAGACAACCTGATACGCAGACTACAAAATAAAATTGACGATGCCCTGGTCAAGGGCAAACAAATGGAAATTCAGTAAGTCAAGATATCCGCAGGACGTATACCGGTCACTTTTGGGTATCTTCTGCGGTGCTCGTGTTCAGGAGTGTAGATACTTGAGCCTAACTTACTACACAGGGAGCTAAACGCGTTGTTGTTGTGCATGTCCCTAGCCGGAAAGCCTGATTCAACGCTTGCTGCCCCCACTTGGACCCATGGTTCAAGTACAAAGTCCTGTTACGGCACTGTGGTTGATACCCTCCTGATTTAATTCAGTCTTAATATTTTATATCCCGCCTGAATCCTTCATGAATTACTGGTTAATGAAATCAGAACCTGGAACGTTCAGTATTGATGATCTCCGCACAAGACCCGGAAAGATGGAGCCCTGGGACGGTGTACGCAATTACCAGGCACGTAATATGATGCGGGATGAAATGAAAAAAGGAGACCTCACCTTTTTTTATCATTCTAATTGTGAAACACCTGGCATCGTGGGCATTATGACGATTCACAGAGAAGGTTACCCGGACCCGACTGCCTTTGATCCTGATGACAGCCATTATGATCCCAAAAGCGACCCTGACAATCCAAGATGGTTTCTGGTGGATGTAAAATTCAAGCGGAAATTAAAACGCATCATTTCTCTGGCAGAACTCAGACAGGAAAAACCATTACAGAACATGAAGCTGCTACAAAAAGGCAACCGCTTATCAATCATGCCGGTTTCAAAGGAAGAATGGGATCACATACTGTCCATGGAATAGGCTAATTGTGCCATATTCCACACATGACTTTCGGTTGTCAGGCCATAGGCATCGATAACCATATGGAAATAGACCACCAAAGCAATACCGATAAAGATCAGCAGTAATCCTGTTCCGATTTGAATCACTGCCAGCCGCCTGGCCGCTTTGCCTGTATGTACCGGCCTGCCTTCAATCAACCAGGAACCGAGTGCCGGGAAATGCCCGGTTATCATTGAACGATAGCCATACCGGGCGATATAAATACCGGCAATCAACGCAAACCCGCCAGCGCCATAACAAATCCAACGCAACATAGTCAGTGATTGTATTGCTGCTGCGACTTGGTCATGAGTAGCCAGTAGTTCTTGTTGCTCGAGATAACGCGCCATGTAGTCTTGTATAGACAAGATAGACAGGACAATGACAACCACGATGAAAATAAACCATTTCACAGCAGTACTGCGTTTTACAATCTTGTATTGTCCGTTTTGCTCATCCATCACTTGAAACTACCTTACTCAAGCATTATTGGTTTAAATCAGGATCCTCAAAACTAGGTAGGGAATCAGATTGAAGAATATGATAAGTATTTTGTAGAAAGCTATACCGGCATAATGGATGCTATCAAACCTGTCCTGGGTCAGATTAAACCATCTTGAATGAAATCTGAACATCCAGTCATGCGCATAAATGAAGGTCAATACCCACCATAGATATAGTATGATATTTGTTAACGCGCACCATGCCAGCAAATCACGCAAAATCTCTATCTGCATTTACCTGCCTCGTCCTTATGGGTCACAAAGATGAAATCTGTCATGCATGACCATTAAGAATAGTAAAAAAATCAGGCGAGAAACATTTCATAGGCCGGATTGTGGTTCTCTTCCCAGTATTGCATACCGAGCTTATCGAGAAAGGTTTGAAATTCTTCCATCTCTTCATCCTTTACCTGAATACCCATTAATACCCGACCATATGCAGCGCCATGGTTTCGATAGTGAAACAGACTGATATTCCAGCGTTCCCCCATTTGGGTCAGGAAATGCAACAGGGCGCCAGGACGTTCCGGAAATTCAAACCGGTATAGTCTCTCATTCTTGGCCTGGGGAGCATGGCCACCGACCATGTAACGGATATGCATCTTTGCAACCTCATCAGCACTCAGATCCACAACTTCGTATCCTTTTTCCTGCAGATGTGCGATCAAATTATCTTTTTCCTCGACACCATGACGCAATTGAATACCGGCAAAAACATGTGCGATTGTATTATCCGAATAACGATAATTAAATTCGGTAATTAATCTTGCGCCAAGATCATGGCAAAAAGTATGGAAGCTACCGGGTCGTTCCGGAATAGTTGTTGCAATCAAGGCTTCCCTGTGTTCTCCCAGTGCTGTTAATTCAGCGATATGCCGTAATCTATCAAAATTGACATTAGCACCACTGAATATTGCGACAAGCTCTTTTCCCCTGATCTTTTCTCGGTTGACGAATTGTTTCAGTCCTGCCACAGCCAATGCACCTGCAGGTTCGGGGATAGAACGGGTGTCCTCGAAAATGTCCTTGACCGCGGCACAAATCTCATCATTGGAAACCAGAATGATTTCATCAACAGTATCACGGGTAATGCGAAAGGTTTCTTCTCCCGCCTGTCGGACTGCAGCACCGTCGGCAAAAATACCGATATGATCCAGCACAACACACTGGCCAGCTTCCAGTGCACGTTTCATGCATGGGGCCTCTTCAGGTTCCACCCCGATGATGTGTATTTCAGGTTTTGTTGCCTTGAGGTAGGCTGCGATACCGGCAATTAAGCCGCCACCACCGACGGGAACAAATATATAGTCAATCTTACCTGGATGCTGTTCCAGTATTTCAATACCTACTGTAGCCTGACCAGCGATCACTAAAGGGTGATCAAAGGGTGGTATAAATGTCGAGCCGGTTTTTTCCGATAATGAAATTGCATGGTGCTTGGCTTCATCGTAATTATTACCATGCAACACGACGTCTGCACCCAGTCGTTTTACCGCATTGATCTTGATTTCGGGAGTCGTTTTCGGCATAACGATTTTTGCCGCAAGCCCCAGTTTCTGAGCTGCCAGGGCAACACCTTGCGCATGATTGCCGGCAGATGCAGCAATCACACCCTGCTTGCGCTGGTCTTCTTTCAGGGTTGCCATCAGGTTAAAAGCACCACGCAATTTGTAGGAAAATACAGGTTGCTGGTCCTCGCGTTTCAGCCAAATATGATTCTCGAAACGGTGCGATAACTCACTGGCATAATCCAGCGGTGTTTTTTCTGCGACCTCGTAAACCCGGTCAATCGCATCATTTATTAATTTTTTGTATTCATCGAACATTTATATAAGATACCATTTAAACGTATTTCGATATATTCCCAATGAGGCAAACACGACATGAACCAGGACAAAAAGAAACAACTGGTGGCAGAAGCTGCGCTTGAGTACATTGAGGTTGGTGGCGTCATTGGCGTCGGTACTGGCTCTACGGTCAACTTTTTCATCGAACATCTTGCAACAATCAGGCACAGGATTGAGGGAGCCGTATCCAGCTCCGATGCCAGTGAAAAACTTTTGCGTGATCACCGGATCCCGGTGCTGCCGCTTAACAGTGTCGTGGAAATCCCCGTCTATGTTGATGGAGCTGATGAAGCCACCAAGCATCGCCACCTGATCAAGGGGGGAGGTGGCGCCCTGACCAGGGAGAAGATCGTTGCTGCCGCCAGCAAGAAGTTTATCTGCATTATAGATGATTCCAAACTGGTTGATGTATTGGGGCGATTTCCTTTGCCCGTCGAGGTCATACCCATGGCCCAGGCCTATGTTGCAAGAGAGATATGTGCTTTGGGGGGGCGACCGGTCTTAAGAGAAGGCTTCAGGACCGATAACGGAAATATCATTCTGGATGTTCATAATCTGAAGATCATGCAACCACACGACCTGGAGTCCACTCTCAATAATATCGCCGGTGTGGTTTGCAATGGTATTTTTGCAAAACGCCCCGCAGATTTGTTGCTTGTAGCTGACAAACAGGGCGTAAAAACAGTGTAATATGCATATGATCTCGACGGTGTCGAGTAAAATACGTTTTATTTCATTGTCTTGTTTGATTAGTGTTATCATTCCGGGACGGCGTAAATATTGCTTATATTAAAGAATGCATAATCTTGGACCTGAAATAGATGGGAGTGGGCTATGATATTTTATATTGTCTATGCACTGGCGATCGTAGTGCTTGTTCTGCATTTCACCGGTTGGCTGCAAAGACGTAATATGGAATGGGTAGTTCTAACAACGCCCGTGGCTGTATTCGCCGTAATCCTGCTTGATTACCTCGAGATCATCTAGCTGATCCGTTCACATGATTGGCTTGTTGCAGCGGGTCAGTCATGCCTCAGTCTCGATCGAGGGCTCCCTCATTGGAAAAATAGACCGGGGACTTGTTGTCTTTGTCGGTATTGAAAAAAATGACTCGGAAGCCAATGCCGATCGACTTCTACAAAGATTGCTGGGCTACCGGGTATTTGCTGACAAGCAGAACAAAATGAACCTCAGCCTTCTGGATGTACATGGGGGTCTACTCCTGATTCCCCAGTTCACACTACCGGCAGACACTCGCAAGGGGATGCGCCCGAGTTTCAGCAGTGCCGCCTCACCCGAATTTGGCAAACACCTGTTTGATTACCTGCTTGAGAAGGCCAGCGAAACATATGAACTGGTTGAGGCAGGTCAATTTGCTGCTGACATGCAGGTGACATTGACCAACGACGGGCCGGTGACATTCTGGTTACAAACCTGATTCAAACCCACTCCCTGGGTTGGAGATAAACCTCGTAAAGTTCTGCCTCTGCCGTACCGCTGTCGGGATGCCAGTTATATTGCCAGCGCACTCGCGGTGGCAGTGACATCAGGATGGATTCTGTGCGTCCACCGGATTGCAAACCGAACAGGGTGCCACGATCGTAAACAAGGTTAAACTCAACATAACGCCCGCGCCGGTATAGCTGGAATTCCCTTTCTCTCTCGCCGTATGGTGTGTCCTTCCTGCGCTCCACGATCGGCATATAAGCACGCAGAAAATGATCGCCAATACTCTGCATGAACCCAAAACAGCGATCAAATCCCCACTCGTTCAAATCATCGAAAAACAAACCGCCAATTCCACGCGGTTCATCTCGATGTTTCAGATAAAAGTATTCATCACACCATTTCTTGTACTTCTCATAAACATCATCACCAAAATCGATACAGGCTTTTTTGGCAGTTGCATGCCAGTGCCGTGCATCTTCCTCAAAACCGTAATATGGCGTGAGATCAAACCCACCACCAAACCACCAGATTGGTGCCTCATCATCTTTTTCTGCAATGAAAAACCGGATATTCATGTGCGTTGTCGGTACGTAGGGATTCAGGGGATGTATCACCAATGAATTGCCCATGGCCTGAAATGAACGTCCGGCAAGTTCCGGCCTGTTCGCCGATGCTGATGGTGGCAGGGAAGGGCCATAGACATGGGAAAAGTTAATCCCCGCTTGCTCAAAGACCTCACCTTCTCGCATTACCCGGCTTCGACCACCACCGCCGGCATCCCGAGTCCATTCATCCTCAATCAGTTCAAGCGTCGAATCAATCGACATCAAGGCCTCGGAGATCTGATCCTGTAATGTCAGCAGATATATTTTTACGTTATCGGTATCCATAATTCTATTATCAGCAAGATGGTATGAAATCAGTTAAGCAGGTATCCTATTCACTTTTTCGGTCATATACCATGAGTACACGCAAAGCAGAAATCAATCGCGAGACCAAGGAAACACAGATTTCAGTCACTCTGGATCTGGATGGAAGCGGTAAATCCAGCCTGAAGCTTGGTATACCCTTCCTTGAGCACATGCTGGACCAGGTCGCCCGACATGGCATGTTTGATCTCGACATCAATGCCAAAGGCGATCTTGAAATCGATGCGCACCACACGGTTGAGGACGTCGGAATCACACTCGGTCAGGCCTTCCACAAGGCCCTTGGCGACAAGACCGGTATTCGGCGTTATGGCCATGCCTATGTTCCCCTGGATGAGTCTCTCTCCCGGGTGGTACTGGATTGTTCAGGACGGCCGGGCATTGAATACAACGTAAAATATCCACGCGCCCGCATCGGAGAGTTCGACGTTGATCTGCTGTTTGAATTCTTTCAGGGCTTCGTCAACCACAGCATGATCACCTTGCACATTGATAATCTCCGTGGCCGCAATTCCCATCACATTGCCGAAACGATCTTCAAGGCCTTTGGCCGGGCCTTGCGAATGGCTGTCGAGCTGGATCCGACAATGGCCGGCATTCTCCCTTCAACCAAAGGCACACTCTGATCCACCAAATCCGCAGTAAAAATTATCATGGCTAACATTGTCGTTCTTGATTATGGAACCAGCAATTTGCGCTCGGTCGCCAAGGCCCTGGAACATGTTTCAGACACAGAACATCAGATTACAGTCAGTGACAAGGCCGGGACAATCCTTGCTGCTGACCGGGTAGTATTTCCCGGTCAGGGTGCAGTGGGTCAATGTATGAACAGTCTTAAAGAAAAAGAACTGGACGAAGTGATACTTGAATGTATCAAGAACAAGCCTTTTCTCGGTATCTGCCTTGGGTTGCAGTCATTAATGGACCACAGTGATGAAGATGGTGGTGTGGACTGTCTGGGCATTATACCGGGGCAGGTCCGTCGTTTCACCGACGCAGGGGTTGATGAACAGGGTAACCTGCAAAAAATTCCGCATATGGGCTGGAACCAGGTCTGGCAAAGTCGCAATCATCCTCTCTGGGATGGCATCAAGGATGGTGAACGCTTTTACTTTGTCCACAGCTACTATGTTTGTCCCGACAATGTCGAGGACATAGTGGCAGAAACCGATTACATCACCCGATTTGTTTCAGCCGTTGCCAGGGACAATATCTTCGCTACGCAGTTTCACCCGGAAAAAAGCCAGCATGCCGGCCTGTCACTGTTGAAAAACTTCCTGACCTGGGAACTCTGACTAGTCATCAGTAGGTACTGCTTCTCTTTTTAAAGCGCGCCATCCGATATCTTTACGGTAAAACATCCCCTCCCAGTTTATTTTCTTGATGGCCGCATAGGCTGTTTGCTGCGCCTCCCGCACAGAATCACCCTTGGCAGAAATACAAAGTACCCGACCGCCATCCGTGACTACCTTGCCATTCACTATCCGGGTGCCAGCATGAAAGACTTTTACTGAGTCGGGGAAATCATTGTCCAGTCCGCTGATGACATCTCCCTTACTGGCACTTTCTGGATAGCCCTTTGACGCCAGCACCACGCCGACAGCAGCTGCCTCATCCCACAGGGCCTCGTGTTGATCGAGTTCACCACGCGTGGCCGCAAGGCAAAGTTCGACCAGATCGGATTGCAGGCGTTGCATGATAGGCTGGGTCTCGGGATCACCAAACCGGCAATTAAATTCAAGCACGTTGGGTGTGCCATTCAGGTCAATCATGAGACCGGCATAAAGAAAACCGGTATAACGTTTGCCCTCTTCTGCCATTGCCTGGACAACCGGCCTTATTACCTCATCCATGACCCGCCGGTGAATATCAGGTGTTACGATAGGGGCCGGCGAATACGCACCCATACCACCGGTATTGGGACCTTTGTCACCTTCATCCCTGGCCTTGTGGTCCTGGGAACTGGCCAATGGGAGAATATGGACGCCATCACACATCACAATAAAGCTGGCTTCTTCGCCTTGTAAGAATTCTTCGATCACAACCCGGTGGCCGGCATCACCAAACCTGTTTCCAGCTAGCATATCCCTGACTGTGGACACAGCCTCCGCCTTTGTCGCGGCAATGATTACCCCTTTGCCAGCTGCCAGGCCGTCTGCCTTGATGACGATTGGGTAGCTTTGTTGTTCAAGATAGGTCAGTGCGGTCTCGACCTCGGTAAAAACCTCGTAGTTGGCCGTGGGGATATGATGTCGTTTCAGAAACTCCTTGGTAAAGACTTTAGATCCCTCAAGCACCGCAGCATCCTTGCTTGGCCCTAAACAGGCAAGGCCTTCTGCCTGAAAAGCATCAACAATGCCGGCCACCAGGGGTGCCTCCGGCCCGACAATGGTCAGCTCAATCCTTTTCTTTTTGGCAAATTCGACCAGTTCGGGGATATCTTCTGCTGCAATATCAATATTGGAAACCTTTTCCTCGACTGCCGTTCCGGCATTTCCTGGTGCAACAAAAATGTGTTCCGTCAACGCTGACTGTGCGCATTTCCATGCCAGTGCATGCTCACGGCCTCCGCCACCTACGATCAATACTTTCATTTATTGTCAATAATTTTTATTAGAGAATTAATTGGAAATTTCATAAATTTGAATGATGACGTACGTGACTGCAGGGAATGGAACTTAAAGACAATAAATCAGAACCGGAAAAGGTAGAGTAATGCCATATTGATTCAAAAAATTTCAATGTAAAAAATGGCGCATTCCTGTGAACACCATTGCCATATCATGCTCATCCGCAGCAGCAATGACTTCCTCATCACGCATTGAACCGCCTGGTTGTATGACCGCCGTAATCCCGGCCTTCGCAGCTGAATCAATGCTGTCGCGGAATGGAAAAAAGGCATCTGAGGCCATAACCGAACCTTTTATCTCAAGGCCTTCATCTTCCGCCTTGATGGCGGCGATACGGGCACTGTAAACACGGCTCATTTGCCCGGCACCTATACCGATAGTCTGTTGATCCCTGGCATAGACAATGGCGTTGGACTTTACATGCTTGACAACCGGCCAGGCAAACAGCAGGTCGTTAAGTTCCTGTTCCGTGGGCCGACGTTTTGAGACAACTTTAAGATCTGCCTTGCTGATGTGCTCGATATCTTTGTCCTGCACCAGTAGACCACCCGAGACACGCTTGAGATTCAGTTGCTGAATGATCTGCTTGCGCGTTCCGCATTCCAGGACCCGAACATTGGTTTTCTTGCCGAGGACATGGAGTGCTGCCGGGTCAATACTCGGTGCAATGATTACCTCAACAAACTGGCGATCAATGATTGCCTGCGACGTTAGCGAATCGAGTACCTGATTAAAGGCGATGATGCCACCGAAAGAGGATGTGGGATCGGTGGCGTAGGCACGCTCGTAGGCTTCGAATATATTGCTGGCAACCGCCACGCCACAGGGATTTGCATGTTTAACAATGACACAGGCTGGTGCATCATAGGCCAGTACGCATTCAAGTGCTGCGTCAGTATCGGCAATATTGTTATAAGACAACTCCTTGCCCTGCAACTGCCTTGCTGCAGCCAGGGTGCCTGATGGAGGATTCGGTTGTACATAAAACGCGGCGCTCTGGTGCGGATTTTCTCCATAACGAAGGTCCTGACGTTTTATGAACTGGGTTGAATAGGTTTGCGGGTAATCCAGTGGCTTTCCGTCGGGGGTAAATGAATTCAGGTAATTGGCAACGTTGGCATCGTAGTTGGCCGTGTGAGAAAACACCTTTTGAGCCAGGTACCAGCGTGTTTGATCCACGAGCTTGCCGCCATTGGTTTTGATTTCCTCTATGACGCTGTCATAGTCATTTACATCGACAATCACACCGACACGGGCATGATTTTTTGCCGCTGCCCGCAACATACTGGGGCCGCCGATATCAATATTTTCAATCGCTTCAGCCATGGTGCAATCCGGTTTACTGACAGTTTGTTCGAAGGGGTAGAGGTTTACGACCACGAGTCCGATCGGATCAATGCCATGTTCTTTCATCACGGTATCATCCTGGCCAGCCCGGCCCAGCAACCCACCGTGAACCCGGGGATGTAGTGTTTTGACACGCCCATCCATGATCTCCGGGAATCCCGTATAATCAGATACCTCGGTAACCGGGATGTTGTTTTCCTTCAGGAGACTGGCCGTTCCGCCAGTGGAAAGTATCGTGATGTCAAGATCGACAAGTTGCCGACAGAAATCAACAATACCGGTCTTGTCAGAGACACTGATCAGTGCCTGCTTGATAATGCTCATCTAGACTCTTGCTGAATGGTATTGATGGTGGATGTGTCAGTGGAGCATTGCTCTCACACAAGCTTGTACTTTTTCAAACGATTACGCAGAGTGCCACGGTTAAGGCCCAGCATACTGGCCGCTTTAGTGATATTACCACGGGTTTGTTGCATCACTATCTCGAACATGGGTTTTTCAACCTCAGACATAAACAGTTCATACAGGTCGCTGACCTCATGACCTTCCAGATCCCTGAAGTAGTTTTCCATGTGCCTACGCACATCTTCGCCCAGGCAACTTTTGTTATCGTTCACAACAAGTACGTCATCTTTGACCGCTTTTAATGCTGTCATGCCGCTTTTTCTTCTTCTATTTCATGTTGTTTTGAAAAAAAGTCCTCTACAACGAGCAGTTGCTCGTCAGCGGATTTAACTTTATATACCTTTTGAAGAAACAACTTGATTCCATGTTGTTTACAGTACCAGCCTATATGCTTGCGGGCCACGCGCACCCCGGTGTATTCACCGTAGAATGTATGCAGATTGCGCATGTGTGCCAGCATTATTTGGCCAACTTCTTGCATGGTTGGCCTGGCTGGTGGTTCCCCATGGTCAAGGTAATATTTGATCTCACGAAAGAGCCAAGGATTACCTTGTGCTGCACGTCCAATCATTATCCCATCTACGGCGGTCTCTTCCAAGACCTTTACAGCATCGAATGGTGTTTTGATATCACCATTAGCAACAACTGGTATAGATATCCGTGACTTAATCTCTTTTACTGTTTCGTATTCTACATTTCCCTTGTAACCACAGGTGCGTGTTCTGCCGTGTATGGTTAACATTTTGATACCGGAGTCTTCTGCAAATTTGGCAATTTTCATTGCATTTCGACTCCGTTTGTCCCAGCCCGTCCTGATTTTTAGGGTAACAGGTATATCAACGGCGGCAACAACCGCATCAAGGATTTTTTTGACCAGCAGTTCGTCTTTCAATAACGCTGATCCCGCCATCACGCCACAGACTTTTTTCGAAGGACAGCCCATGTTGATGTCAATGATCTGTGCGCCAGCATCTGCATTCAAACGAGCGGCTTTTGCCAGCATTTCCGGATCGGCCCCGGCAATCTGTACTGCACATGGCGCTTTTTCTCCCTCGTGATCTAGTCTGTGTCTCGTTTTGCTGGTGTGCCAGAGTGCAGTATCGGCTGTGACCATCTCGGACACGGCCAGTCCCGCACCGAGCTGCCGGCAGAGATTACGGAATGGTTTGTCAGTCACCCCTGCCATAGGCGCAAGGAACAGATTATTTTCCAGGGTGATATCGCCAATCTGCATGACTTGACTCGTTAAAGAAATCGAAACTCGAAACTCACAGCGCCGGCAGTCGGTCCCGTCACTTCGAGGACAAAATGCACGGGTTGACCGGAGGGCATGCCATCATCGATGGCTATACTGTTATCAAGGTATTCTTCCGGCCTGAATTCCCGTTCGGCTATCATATGACCACTGGTGTCAAACAGGGCAAACTGAATATCTGGATATGGCTGGATAGTGTCAGAAGTATTGCTCATGGTGGCATTAACCAGCAGGGTGTCATCGTAGCGGGGATGCAGGCGCACATCACGACTTATTAGCTTTATATCCGAGGTTCGGTATTCCCTGACAACCTCACAATTCAATTTTTGGCAGGCTGCCTGCAGCCAGTGCCTTAATTCAGGCCATTTGCTTAAAACCTGGTCGCGGTTAAACCAGAAAAGCTGGGAAACAAAAACCAGAACAAGAAATATTGCTCCCGCTGTCCACCCCCAGCTTGGTTTTTTTTTGGAGCGTGCCAGTGCTGGCTCACGCAGTACCTCTGGCAGTTCATTTTCCGTGGCAAGACCAGCATCTGCCGAAGAGGTATCACTGAGAAAGAGCAAGGCGTTAAATTGCTCGCCACAAAACCCACATTTTACGGTACCGCCAGCCGCTGACAGTTGCCTGGCCAGGATCCGAAACTGCCTTTTGCATGCGGGACAGGAAGTATACACAGGTCAACTCTTTCCGGTTAGGTTCTCGGTTTGGATTCTGCGGCCTTCCAACATTGCCCATTCATCACGGAAGACCGGTGCCTGCATATTAAACCAGTCACGGTAAACGCCCAAACACTCGCCCGTCTGCTGGGCCAGCAGTCCGGACAAAAGCAATTGACCGCCGGGTGAAACCAGATCGGCAAAGCTTGCCGCCAGCTCTATTAGGGGGTTAAGTAATATATTGGCCACCAGCACATTGACTTCAACTTCTTCAGTACCAAGCTTATCCGGATGCAAAATCTGCAGGCGTGATTCAAGGCCATTTTTTTCTGCATTTTGTCGCGTCGCCGTCAGCGCCTGGGTATCAATATCAACAGCATAAACCTGGTCGGCTCCGAGCAAGAGTGCCGAGAGCGCCAGTATCCCGGAACCGCAGCCATAATCCAGCAGTCGTTGGCCACGCAGGTCCTGTGAGGCCAGCCATTCGAGACAAAGTGAGGTCGTGGCATGTGAGCCGGTGCCAAAGGCAAGGCCGGGATCCAGCGTCAGGATGTGAGGTATGTTTGCCGGAGGTGACGACCAGCTGGGGCATACACATAATCGGTTCGCATACACTTTGGGGCCATGAGCCTCCTGGCAGGATTGGACCCAGTCCCGCTCCCCAATTTTGTTGATGTGAGTATTAACTATCGCTGAATTGCCTGCGCGATGAGTCAAGCAAACCAACAACGTATCAAGATCGATGTCTTCGTCCAGTATTGCTGAGAGCCGGGTTCGTTGCCAAAGGGGCTCCTGATTTGCACCTGGCTCAGAGAACAGGGTCTCATCGCTTTGCGCCGAGAGACTGACGGAATGGGCACCATAGACTTTCAGCAAATCGGCCAGCTCATCGGCATGATCTTTCCCGGTCTCCAGCGTGAGTTGTAGCCAGGCCATATTCTAGTTGCTTAGGCCGGATTACTTCAGGCCCAGCTTATTCTCCAGGTAATGGATATCTGTACCGCCCGTTTGGAAAGCGGAGTCAGCGATCAGTATCTGATGCAGCGGGATATTTGTCTTGATGCCTTCAATCACGATCTCAGACAGGGCCATGGACATTCTTGCAATCGCCTGCTTTCGGGTATCTCCGTGAGTAATCAGCTTGCCGATCATGGAATCATAATATGGTGGGACCTTGTAACCACCGTAAATATGGGTATCTACTCTCACACCCAGTCCACCCGGTGGATGGTAGTGAGAGATCCAGCCCGGTGATGGGACAAGCTTTTCTGGATCCTCGGCATTCAGGCGGCATTCTATGGCATGGCCTCTTACCAATATATCCTCTTGCTCGTAAGAGAGCTTTTCTCCAGCAGCTATCCTTAATTGTTCACGTATGATGTCAACGCCGGTAATCATCTCCGTGACAGGGTGTTCAACCTGTACGCGTGTATTCATCTCAATAAAGTAAAATTCCCCGTTTTCATAGAGAAATTCGAATGTCCCGGCACCGCGGTAACCAATGGACTGACAGGCATCTACACAGCGTTGACCGATTTTGTTTCGAATCTTTTGACTCAGGCCGGGTGCCGGGGCTTCTTCAATCACTTTTTGATGCCGGCGCTGCATGGAACAGTCCCGTTCACCCAGATGAATGGCATTGCCATGCTCATCAGCCAGTACCTGTATCTCGATATGGCGAGGGTGCTCAAGAAACTTCTCCATATAGACATCACTGTTTCCAAATGCAGTGCTCGCTTCCGATCGGGTAATCGAGACCGCGTTTTTCAGAGCGGCATCACTATGTACTACCCGCATGCCTCGGCCTCCACCGCCACCAACGGCCTTGATGATCACGGGATAACCAATCTCATGTGCAATCTTCAGATACTCATCCGAGTCATCACCAAGCGCCCCATTGGAGCCAGGCACACATGGAATTCCGGCCTTTTGCATTGCCTGGATAGCAGAGACCTTGTCGCCCATCAAGCGTATTGTTTCCGAGCGTGGACCGATGAACACAAAGCCGCTCTGCTCAACTCTCTCGGCAAAATCAGCATTCTCGGACAGAAACCCGTAACCTGGATGGATACCCACAGCATCTGTGACTTCTGCCACACTAATCACCGCAGGGATGTTGAGATAGCTCTCGGAAGAGGCCGCAGGCCCGATACAAACCGACTCATCCGCCAGTAAAACATGCTTTTGATCGCTGTCTGCCTCTGAATATATTGCCACGGTCTTGATACCCATCTCATGACAGGCTCGCAGTATACGCAGGGCAATCTCTCCGCGATTGGCAATGACTACTTTATCTAGCATCTAGTTTTTTAAAAAGGCGATCAAACTCATTCAGGGTAAATTTGCAATCAGATTCGACTTGAAAGACAGTCTGAGATTATTCAATCACGAACAGAGGCTGACCATATTCGACCGGATCTCCATTTTCAGCCAGGCGTTTTTTCACCGTACCACTGGCATCAGCCTCTATCTGATTCATGATTTTCATTGCCTCGATGATGCAGAGTACATCTCCCTCGTCGACTTTTTCACCGATTTCAACAAACGGGGGGCTATCCGGAGAAGCACTGGTATAGAAGGTACCTACCATGGGCGATTTCATCACATGACCGGTCTGTTCCTCTTCTGTTTCACTACTGCCCGCAACGTCAGCCGTTGTATAAGTCTGCGGGGCTTCCGGTGAGGCCGGCACCTGCATGACCGTCTGTGAAACACCGGGACTATGGCGACTAATACGAACAGATTCCTCACCCTCGTGAATCTCAATCTCGGAAATCTTGGATTCCTCGAGCAGCTCAATCAGTTTTTTTACTTTTCTAATGTCCATGGCAATACCAATCCAGAAATTACTGTTGTTTGATTTTTTGATCCGCCGCAAACAATGCCAACTCATAACCCAGCGCCCCGGCACCGGAAATCACAGCGTAGGCGATATCAGACAGGTAGGAGTGGCGGCGAAATTCTTCCCGGGAAAATACATTGGACAGGTGGACCTCGATGAAGGGTATGTTGACGCTGAGCATGGCGTCTCGCAAGGCGATACTGGTGTGAGTCAGTGCCCCGGGATTAATGACGATAAAGTCAAAACCACCGCCCATGGCCGTGTGGATCTGGTCAATTAATTCATGTTCGGCATTACTCTGGAAGCTGACCAGTTCATGGCCCAGGTCTGCAGCTTGGCTTGATGCCGCGGCATCAATTTCATCCAGGGTAGTGGATCCGTATATCTCGGGCTCTCTTTGCCCGAGAAGGTTCAGGTTCGGGCCATGTAACAGCAGAATTTTCCCCATAGGTATTATTCTTCTTTTCCAGGAAATTAACGACAGATAGACGCATGATAGCAGAAATTTCTATAAAATCAGAAATTTTTTGCATTGCGGTAAATGTGCTTGGCTGGGGCTACAGGAATGAGTGAATGATTGCTTCCATGTCTTCCCGGTGTACCGGTCCGGCCTTGGTATAAATGATTTGCTGATTGCGGTCAACGATCACCGTGTATGGCAAGGCACCGAAACGGTTACCGTACTGCTCTGCAATCTGGATCGCCGAGGTTGTACCTGTGAGAATCGGGTAATTAATTCCGAGTTCGTCGATAAACGGAATCACCGTATCACTCTCCTCCGTGGCTATCCCTATAAACTGCACGCCCCGCCCCCCGTATTGTTGCTGCAATTCCATGAACATCGGCATCTCCTTCCGACAGGGCGGACACCAGGTGGCCCAGAAGTTAATCACCAGAATATTGCCGTCCCATTCATTGACATTACGCCTTTGTCCTTCACTGTCAGGTAGCGAGAACCCGGGGCGGGTGATACCGATAACTGAAGTTTCGACAAGTTTACTTACTTCCCCGCTATCCGTATTTCTTCCGGACCAGCGGTCCTGAAGATAAAAGCCCAGGGCCGCGGACAGAACAGCAAGCAGTAGCCCGGAGAATAATGTCGCCCTGCTCATCGGCTATAGAGTCTGCCGACATGTTTGATAAACTCCCCGGATTTCATAAATCCATACAGGCGCAGATGTCTCAATTCCTTGCCGTTGCTGAAGAATAATATGGCGGGCGGACCAATGATGTCGAAACGTTTCATCAAGGCCTGGTCGGTTTCGTCATTCGCCGTCACATCTGCCTGCAAAAGTATGGCATCTGCAAGAGCGGCGTGAACATCGGAACGGGAAAACGTAAAGTGCTCCATCTCTTTGCAAGCAATACACCAATCAGCATAGAAGTCCAGCATTACTATTTTTCCCTCACCGCTCGCTTGCAGTAATACCTTGTTCAGGTCCTCACTGCTCTTGATGCGGGCAAAGGGCAGGTTTGCCGTTCTCGCCGCCCGGCCGCTGTCGCTGAAGGCCAAAGGCCTGAACGGATCACCATTGCCCCCGGCCGAGCCGACGATCATAGTGGCCCCGTAGATCAGCAAAACGATGGAGAGACCCTGCCATAAACGCAACCAGCCTTCGCGTGAGGTTCGCCAATCCAGTGCGCCCATGTAAATTGCACTGACTGCAATCAATGTTCCCCAAAGGAAAAGGCTGACGGGTGGCGGCAGAATTCTACTCATGAACCAGATGGCCACGCCCAGTAACACGACACCAAAGAAATATTTAATTGTAACCATCCAGCCTCCGGCCCTGGGCAACAGGCTGCCAAGAGATGTACCAATCAATAGCAGGGGAACGCCCATGCCCAATCCCATACTGAATAAGGCGCTGCCACCCAGCAGGGCATCTCCGGTCTGGGTGATATAGATGAGAGCGCCGGCCAGTGGCGGTGCGACACAGGGACCGACAATGATGGCGGATAACAGGCCCATGATGGCGGCACCAATCAGGTTGCCCTGTTTCTGACTCCGGGAGAGCCGGTTCAGGTGTTCCTGCCAGCTGGCTGGCAATTGCAGGTCAAAGAATCCAAACATGGACAGGGCCAGTAGTACAAAAACCATGCTGAATCCAGTGAGAACCCAGATGTTCTGGGCCGCGGCCTGGATGTTAAATTCCAGCGCCCCGGCCATCACTCCAAACATGGCGTAGGTCAGTGCCATGGCCAGCACATAAGCCAGAGACATCAGGAATGCCCTGGCAGCTGAAAGAGTTTGGCCCTGGCCTATGATGATGCCGGAGAGGATCGGAATCATAGGGAAGATGCAGGGCGTCAAGGACAGTAGCAGTCCAAAGCCGAGAAAGGCCAGCATGTTGAGCAGGATACTGCGATCCTTCAGGTCCCGGCTGATCTGATCCTGTTCTGACAGTAACCCGTCATCCGATGCAACTGGTGTATTACTGCCTGCGCTAATTTCAGGGGGCGGCAGATTCAGTGTCACAGTTTTCCTGATTGGCGGATAGCAAATCGATCCATCCTTGCAACCCTGGTAAACGACCTCAAGTTCCAGGGTATTCAGCGTGGCATCATGCCGTTGCAGAAGCACCAGTGCCTGCACGCCATGAAAATATACCTCGACTTCGCCGAATTCCGGATCGTCCTTTAATTTACCATCCGGAAAACTGGCCTCGGTCAAGCTAATACCGGGAGTCAGGCTTTTTATGCTGAACCGGTTGCGATAAAGGTAATATCCATCGGCAATTTGCCAGTCGAGCAATATGCCCTGCGGAGACTGGATGTCATAAGTGAGGATAAAGGCCCTGTCAGGTTCGAGAAATTGCTCATCTTCGAACGCATTGCCTACTTTTTCTATAAGTTTGCCAATGCGATCGCCGACTGCGTCAGCCTGTAGCGTCCCTGGAATAAAAAATAGTGCGATACAGGCCGAAAAGAAAAGCCTTGTAAGTGACATGAATTATTTTGTGACCTGATTTACCCAGTTGAGATAGCCATCGAAACCGTCTTTCAAGGGGACAGAGATAATTTCCGGAAGTTCATAGGGGTGAAGGGAAAGTATATCCTTCTTAACTTGCTCGAACAGGTCGGCGCGGGTCTTGATCACCAGTAGATACTCTTCCTTGACATCCACCTTGTTTCCCCATTTGAAATAGGAATATACGCCAGGAATAACGTTGACACAGGCTGCCCGACTATTGGCAACCAGGTCCTGGGCAATCTGTTTGGCCGTGATAGAGCCGGGGCAGGTGCTGAAGATCATGATATAGTCGTTCATATCACTCATCCTTTTCATTCTAATCTCTGGGGTTGAATTTCTCTAATCCGACTATACCTTAATTATTCCATTCATTAACCACTCCATAATAAGCGGTGCTTCAGACCTTTTGTTCAAAATCCTGCTCATAATATTCATTGTCGTTCCCATAATGGAGATTTTCCTGCTGATCCAGATTGGCTCAGTCATCGGTGCCTGGCCCACCATCGGCCTGGTCCTGCTCACCGCCATCCTGGGGGCGGGCATGTTACGGATTCAGGGCTTATCCACCTTGGTTCAGATTCGGGAATCACTCGACAGGCGGGAGCTTCCAGCAGTGCAACTGGTCGAGGGACTGCTGCTGGTCGTTTGCGGCGCACTGCTACTGACACCCGGTTTCTTCACCGATACCCTGGGCTTTCTCTGTCTCGTTCCCGGCATCCGATCCCAAATCGCAATGACCTTGTTGCATAAGGTATTTATTGTCAGAACCACCAGACCCGCGGAACAGCACCCGGAAAACGAGCCACGTACCCTGGAAGGAGAGTACTGGGAAGAAGATAAGTAAAACGAGTGCTCGCTTGCTTGACAGTCAACCTCGCCTGCCTATAATTAGCACTCACTGAATAAGAGTGCTAACAGAACGCACCCAGCAGTATTAAAAAATCGTTTAATTACCTGATTCTTAGGAGAAACTATCTATGAAGATTCGTCCATTACAGGATCGTGTCATCGTCAAGCGCATGGAAGAGGAACGCACCAGTGCAGGTGGCATCGTGATCCCTGACTCGGCTGCTGAAAAACCCATCAAGGGTGAAGTTATTGCCGTTGGCCCGGGCAAGAAACTGGATAACGGCAGTGTTCAGACCGTCGATTTGAAGGCCGGTGATTCTGTCCTGTTCGGCAAGTATTCCGGCACCGAGGTCAAGGTCAATGAGGATGAGTATCTGGTCATGCGCGAAGACGACATTATGGGCGTCATCGAAGCCTGACATTCAGTTCCGAAACCAAATCCAAAATCATTTATCAGATATTGAGGACTAGATAACAATGAGCGCAAAAGAAATTAAGTTTAGTGACGATGCGCGCCAGCGGATGCTGAAAGGCATCAACACGCTGGCCAACTCAGTCAAGGTCACGCTGGGTCCGAAGGGCCGGAACGTGGTGCTTGATAAAAGCTTTGGCGCACCGACCGTCACCAAAGACGGTGTGTCGGTTGCCAAGGAAATCGAGTTAAAAGACAAGTTTGAAAACATGGGTGCCCAGATGGTCAAGGAAGTCGCTTCCAAGACCTCTGATGTTGCTGGTGACGGTACCACCACCGCTACTGTGCTGGCCCAGAGTATGGTGACTGAGGGCATGAAGGCCGTCGCTGCCGGCATGAACCCGATGGACCTGAAGCGTGGTGTCGACAAGGCGGTTATCTCCGTTGTTGAAGAGCTCAAGAAGCTGTCCAAACCCTGTTCCGATGACAAGGCCATTTCCCAGGTAGGCACTATATCCGCAAACTCTGACGAGGAAATCGGCAAGAAAATCGCCGAGGCCATGTCAAAGGTTGGCAAGGAAGGCGTCATAACCGTTGAGGAAGGCACATCACTGGAAATGGACCTGGATGTGGTTGAAGGTATGCAATTCGACCGCGGTTATCTCTCTCCCTATTTCATCAATAACCAGCAGTCCATGAGTGTTGAACTGGAAGATCCCTACATCCTGCTTCATGACAAGAAGATTTCCAACATTCGGGACCTGCTACCAGTCCTGGAATCCGTTGCCAAATCAGGCAAACCGCTTTTGATCATCGCTGAAGATGTTGAAGGTGAAGCCCTGGCTACCCTGGTGGTCAATACCATTCGCGGTATTGTCAAGGTAGCGGCTGTGAAGGCACCCGGGTTCGGCGATCGCCGCAAGGCCATGCTGGAGGATATCGCGATCCTTACCGGCGGTACGGTAATTTCCGAGGAAGTTGGCCTGAGCCTGGAAAAGGCTACCCTGGACAACCTCGGTACTGCCAAGAAAATCCAGATCACCAAGGACGATACCACCATCATTGACGGTGCCGGCAAGAGCGCTGACATCGAAGGCCGTATCAACCAGATCCGCAAGCAGATCGATGATGCCAGCTCCGATTATGACCGGGAGAAGCTGCAAGAGCGTGTGGCCAAACTGGCCGGCGGTGTTGCTGTGATCAAGGTTGGTGCTGCAACCGAGATCGAGATGAAGGAAAAGAAAGCCCGGGTTGAAGATGCCTTGCATGCAACCCGTGCAGCCGTTGAAGAAGGTGTGGTTCCGGGCGGTGGTGTTGCTCTTATCCGTGCTATCGCGGCACTCGACAAGATCAAGGGTGATAATGACGACCAGACCACTGGCATCAAAATTGTTTCTCGCGCCATTCAGGAGCCGCTGCGTCAAATTGTGAAAAACTCCGGCGGTGAACCGTCTGTGGTTGTTAACCGCGTACTGGAAGGTAAAGACAACGAAGGCTTCAATGCCGCCAATGGTCAATACGGTGACATGATTGAGATGGGTATCCTGGATCCAACTAAGGTGACCCGCTATGCCCTGCAAAATGCAGCATCTGTTGCCGGTCTGCTGATCACCACCGAGGCCATGGTTGCCGAACTGCCGAAGGAAGAGAAGCCGGCAATGCCTGATATGGAAGGCATGGGTGGCATGGGTGGTATGGGCGGTATGATGTAAACCGGCCATTAGTCACAGGCTATAATAATAACCCCGCTATATGCGGGGTTTTTTATTTCTCAATAAAAATTTCATACCGTGACTTATCAACTTCATAAGACATCGATATGCTATTATGACAAATGCCCCGGCAGGCATTACTATATCGGTATTACATCCTTGTATTCTTCATAAAACAGGTAACGGACATAAATAAACCATGGCATCAATCAAAAGAAAAAACAAACAGACCAAGGCCAGCCAGGCAGACAAGCACAAACTCTATGAAGCCTCTGTGCAATGTGTCGAGGCGGAAATTGACTTTGTCGATGAAACATTTCTCAAGCTTCGCAACCGGCATGCAACACTTCTGCGCGAGGATTTCTGTGGCACGGCCAATACCTCCTGTGAATGGGTAAAGCGTCGCGAGAACAACCAGGCCATATCAGTTGACCTGGATCCGGACGTCCTGAAGTGGGGACGGGAAAACAATCTATCAAAACTTGAAGATTCGCAAAGATTGCGTATCAAGTTAATCAATGACGATGTGATGACGGTAGATACGAGCAAGGCCGATACCATCCTGGCCATGAATTTCAGTTACTGGATATTCAAGGAACGGCAGACCATGATAAGTTATTTCAGGCATGTCCGTGATAGCCTGGTAGATGACGGTATTTTCTTTCTTGATGCCTTTGGTGGTCATGAAGCTTTCGAGGAAATGGAAGAAAGTACCGATTATGGAAAGTTCACCTATATCTGGGACCAGCACAGTTACAACCCAATTAACGGGCATTGCACCTGCAAGATCCATTTCAAGTTTAACGACGGTTCCAAACTGAAAAATGCGTTTATCTATCACTGGCGCATCTGGACACTGCCGGAGATCAACGAAATGCTGACAGAGGCTGGCTTTAAAAAGGCGACAGTTTACTGGGAAGGCACAGATGAAGACGGTGAGGGTAACGGCGTGTTTACCCCGACCACGGAAGGCGAGGCGGACGCTGGCTGGATTGCCTACATCGTTGCCGAAAAGTAAATTAATTTAAATTTCTTTTGGCCTTATCAACTCCATCAGCCCTCCCGATTGCATTTCGGTACTGATACCTGTTTCATCATATTGAAGAACGGCAATTGCTGCCGCGGTTAACAGCTTGCCGTCCTTATTGCGACGTGCCTCATCCTGTGAAAGGTATTCCAGTAGTTTTTCCATGACAGGGTTATGGCCGATGAGCATCAGGCAATTTGCGTTTTTTTTGTGGTCTGAAATAACATCCAGGAGATTGCCCAGCCCGGCTTCATAAACCCGTTCATCCCAGATGATATCCTTGATGTCCCTGCCCAATTGTTTACAAACAATCTGTGTTGTCTGCTTTGCCCGGATTGCGGGAGAGCTGACGATACGATCAGGAATAATTTCCTGTGCTTTTAACCACGCACCCATCTTTTCGGCATCCCGGAGTCCGCGTTCATTCAACGGCCGCTCAAAATCGGCCACGTTTGCAGACTGGTCAGATTTTGCATGGCGCATGATTAGAAGAACAGGTTTTGTCATTGAATTAACATTTGGTTCGTCTTTGTAAATCACTTATAGTTAAACATCATAGCATGATGACATAAGACCATAACCTGGCAATCATCCTATTTCCGATAAACAGACTCCATGTCATCTCCCGCTGAATCCTATGCCGCTATAGACCTGGGCTCCAACAGTTTTCATATGGTAGTTGCCAATTCCATTGAAGACCGCATTCAGATCGTTGACAAGCTCAAGGACATGGTCCGACTGGCTGGAGGACTTGATGAAAATGACCGGTTGCAGGATGAAGTGATGAATCGTGCCCTGGAATGCCTGCAGCGTTTCGGCCAGCGACTTGAAAATATCCCGCGTAAAAATATCCGTGCCGTTGGCACCAATACACTACGCCAGGCAAAAAACGGCAGGGCTTTTATGAAAAAAGCCAGCAAGGCACTGGGAGTACCACTGGAGATTATTTCAGGGCGTGAAGAGGCTCGACTTATCTTTTCCGGAGTCGGCTACAGCAATTTTAATGAACAGGAACAAAGACTGGTGGTGGATATTGGCGGTGGCAGTACAGAGTTCGCCATTGGTATCGGTTACGATGCACATCTGACAGAAAGCCTGGATATGGGCTGTGTCAGTATGAGCCAGAGGTTTTTCAAGGAAGGCTCGATTACTGCAAAAAAAATGCGCAAGGCCATGGTAGCTGCCCGCCAGGAACTGGAATTGATCGAAACAAGATACAGACAGGTAGGCTGGCAGGCCTGCCTGGGTTCGTCCGGAACCATAAACTCAATCAGTGACGTGATCGCAAGTGAGGGTGGTGAACGGATTATCAAGGTCGGGGCACTGACAAAACTCAGGAAACAGCTGATAGAAGCCGGGCACATCGACAAGATAAAACTGGAGGGCTTGTCCAGCAGCCGAGTGCCGGTATTTGCCGGGGGTGTAGCCATACTCTGTGCCGTATTTGAATCCCTGAAGATCGAATCCATGCAGCCGGCAGAGGGCGCACTCCGTGAAGGCATATTGCTGGATCTGTTCGGTAGACAGCATTCCCGTGATATGCGCAATAAAACGGTGGCCGAACTGGTTCAACGTTACAGTATCGAGGAACAGCACGCTGAAAATGTCAGGGCAACGGCCAATGCCTGCTTCGTCCAACTTCGGGAGAACTGGAAGCTCGATTCCCAGACAGACCTGAAATTACTGGGGTGGGCCTCGAGTCTCCATGAAATGGGATTGGCCATATCTCATAGCCAGTACCATAAACATGGTGCCTATTTACTGACTTACTCGGACCTGCCCGGTTTTTCTCAGGAAGAACAATTCCAGCTGGCATTCCTGGTGCGTTGTCACCGACGTAAACTGTCCGATGATATCATTAATGAATTGCCTGACGAATCACGCGAGAAGTTATTGTCACTGGCCATCATCCTTCGCGTTTCGGTAGTCCTAAACCGCAACCGTCTACCGGAACAGATCACTGACTTTCAGATCGATTCAGAGAACGGCAACATTCACATTACATTCAGTGAAAGCTGGCTGGAGAAACATCCACTGACCGAGGCAGATCTGACAACCGAGGCGGGATACCTGAAAGGTATCAATGTCAGCCTGTCGTTTGAATAGCCTACTTGCAGTATAAATCGAGCAGCGATTGCTGTGCGGATTTAGGTTTGTATGATCCCAGTTTGGCACGTTTATAGCTGCCATCAGCCTGTAATAACCAGGCCTGGGTATTATCGGACAGATAGGCCTGCAGCCCATGCTTGATAATCTGATCTCGCGGCCGCTTCTCGTCGATCGGGAAGCACACTTCAACGCGGTTAAAAAAGTTCCTTGGCATCCAGTCGGCACTGGAACAAAACAAAAGTTCCTCGCCACCATGTTTGAAATAAAAAACACGGGTATGTTCCAGAAAGCGACCGATGATCGAGCGAACACTGATATTCTGGGAAATACCCTCTATACCTGGACGCAAACAACAGACCCCCCTGACTATCAGATCAATTTTCACACCGGCCTGGGACGCCTCGTATAGCGCCCGAATAATCTCAGGTTCCACGAGTGCATTCATCTTGGCAATAATATGGGCTTCCTTGCCATTCAGGGCGTTCTTCTTTTCAGTATGTATTAAATTCAACATGGACTTATGCAGGGTGAACGGCGACTGCAGGAGTTTTTTCAAGCGTGTTACCTTACCCATGCCGGTCAGCTGGTGAAAGATCTTGTTCACATCCTCGCCAAAGGATTTGTCACAGGTTAACAGGCCGTAATCGGTATACAGGCGGGCGGTACGGGCGTGGTAATTACCGGTACCCAGGTGCACATAACGTCTCAGTTGTCTCCCTTCTCTGCGCACCACCATGATCATTTTTGCATGGGTCTTGTATCCCACAACACCATAAACAACATGGGCACCCGCCTGTTGCAGATCACTGGCAAGCTCAATATTGGCCTCTTCATCAAAGCGCGCCATTAATTCAATTACCACGGTCACTTCCTTGCCGGCACGGGCTGCATCTTTCAATGCATCGACAATGACGGAATCATTACCTGTTCTGTACAGCGTCTGTTTGATGGAGAGCACGTTAGGATCGACTGCGGCCTGGCGCAGGAAATCTATCACCGGGGCAAAAGACTGAAACGGGTGGTGCAGAAGGATGTCACCATTGTGCAATGTGTCGAAAATATTCGAATTCTTTACCAGTCGTGGTGGCATGTCCGAAACAAAACCGGGATACACCAGATCAGGCCGATCGACAAGATTGTAGATTTCCTGGAGTCGACTCAGGTTGACCGGCCCATTGACCTGGTAGAGATCTTCTTGTGCCAGATTAAATTGGTGCAGCAGGAACTGGCTGACTTCATCAGTGCAGTTATCAGCGACTTCCAGCCTGACCGCATCATTGAAACGGCGAGAGGGTAACTCGCCTTCAAGTGCTCTTAACAGATCATCGACTTCTTCGTCATCCACAAACAGATCACTGTTTCTGGTCACCCGAAACTGGTAACAACCGGTTGCCTTCATGCCTGGGAACAGGTCACCGACGTGGGCATGAATTATGGAAGACAGCAGGATGAAATCATGTTGCCCAGTCGTATGTTCCCTGGGCACATGTATGACCCTCGGCAATGAGCGGGGTGCCTGGACAATGGCCAGACCGCTGTCGCGACCAAAGGCGTCCTTGCCCTCCAGGGTGACAATAAAATACAGGTTCTTGTTCAGGACCTTGGGAAAGGGATGGGCCGGGTCCAGGCCTATGGGACTGAGTACCGGCAACAGATCCCGGTTGAAGAAGCGTTTTATCCAGCGAGTCTGTTTGGGCTTCCAATTGGTGCGCCTGAGAATCCGGATTTTTTCCTTGGCCATTTCCGGGATCAGGATTTCGTTCAGGGTACGATATTGCTCATCAATCAGCTCACGCGTTGTTTCGCTGATGTGTTTCAGGACTTCATTGGGGGTCTGGTTGTCCGGCCCGGTCTGTACGGAGCCATACTTGACCTGCTCCTTCAGACCGGCAACCCGGATCTCGAAAAACTCATCCAGGTTGGTGCTGGCGATACACAAAAACCGTAATCGCTCAAGCAAGGGTACGCTGCTGTCCTTGGCTTGCTCTATGACGCGCCGGTTGAATTCCAGCAAACTGAGTTCTCGGTTAATATAGAACTCGGGTACTTTCAGGTTAATTTCATCCACAATAATACTGCCAGGGTGTGATAAACGAACTTAGCCGGCCACATGATCCCTCATGTGGTATCCGTAATTAAATTTTTTACTCCGAGGACAATTCTTTTTCCATTTCCTCGATGCTGATGTGTCTGACGTCCTTGCCTTCGACGATGAGTATCTTTCCTTTCATCGACTCGGTATTTGGCGCATCCAGCATGTCGCGCATTTAAGCGCAAAGATGTTACAAATAAATGACATCGTTACAATTAAGACAGTTCCGTACATTATAACTTAATGCTTTGCATTAACTACTGTCATGCCATATTCTTATTACTGTAACCATTCTGCCACGGATGATTCATTTCACTGCAATTGTCCCTTCTTACCGTAGTTCGACCAAAACAGGGGGAGGCCTCTCCATGTAGGGGCGTCCAGTTTTTGATCATTATTTAAATCCAAAATACGAGAAGCAGAATAACTGTGTTTATACCCACACAACTACGCGTTATGTGCGGGTCCGTCATCTTCGGGTGTTTGACTGCACTATCCACTCCGACCCTGGCAGCCAACGAAGCCATGCAGGAGCTGCTGAAGATTCTTCGTGACAAGGGCAGCATCACCAACGAGGAATACCAGATGTTAAGAAATGCAGCCGAAGTCGATGGCGAGGAAATCGAGGCCGTTAAGCAGGAAGCCGAGGCAGCAGCCGATGAGGCTAAAGATGCCGCCAAGAGTCTGCCCGACGTGAATACCAAGGGTAGGCTTGTGATCACCTCGAGCGATGGCAACTATAGCTGGCGCATCGGTGGCCGTTTGCATTACGACGCCACCTGGACAGATCGTGATGGTACCGATATCGGTAATTCCGGCCAGGAATTCCGTCGTGCCCGGCTTTATGCCAGTGGTGTGATCGACAAGGTCTGGAAATGGAAATTCCAGTACGACTTTACTGATCTCGATGACGAGCCTCAGGAAGGTATTGAAGATGCCTTTGTTGAATATACCGCTTTACCTGTCTCTATCGCTGTAGGTCAGAAG
>JBFFIE010000024.1:0-28064 GCA_041556555.1 Gammaproteobacteria bacterium | reverse complement strand
TCTTTCGCATCGGTGCCAATACTGTCGATAGCTTCTTCCATGAACCAACCTTCTGCGATGGCTTCACGCGTTTCATTGAGCAGCATGTTGAAATAGGCGGACTGTGCCTCCATGGCGACTTGCCAGCTGTCTGCGGGTGGCCCATGACCGGGAATGACAAGATTAACTTCAGTTTTTTGCATTTGTTCCATAACGTCCAGCCAGCCCTTGAGTTTTCCATCAATGACAGGCACGCGTTCCCGGAACACCAGATCTCCAGCCCAGAATGTCCCGGTTTCCGGATCGAAAACCGTGATATCTGTGTGTGTATGTGCCGCCTTATACGCCTTTATAATCAAGGGACGGTTCCCCAGGTCGACAGTCATTTCATCCATGACGGTTTTACCTGGTGCAATGATTGATTGGCCGGACGGAGCAGGACCAAGCTCCTTACTGAATTCCTGGAGAAAAAATTCCCGGTTGGCTTCCATGGCACCAGGCAGGTTGTGATGGCCGATAAACTCAGGATTTAAATCTGCAAACGCAGCATTACCCAGAACATGATCAAAATGAATGTGAGTATTGATTACATAGCAGACGGGTTTATCAGTTATAAGCTTAAGTTTCTCAAGCAATGTACGGCCAATTAGTAATGAACCCCCGGTATCAATGACGGCAACACAACGTTCACCGATGATAAAACCGATATTTGCAATATCGTCACGCCCATCTGCAGAGAGACCAACATGCTTTCCCTGGTGCAGGTAATTACCTGGCGAGATTTCATCCAGATTAAAAGAGGCTGCAAAAACTGTTGTTATACTGAAAACCAGGCTTGCCAGAAACAACGGATATAAGAAGCAATATCTGATTGAGAATGATTGTTGCGCTTTATAATCTTTCAAGTATTTCCTCCTGCACTTCAGCTTGGATTATTCTCAGGTCGGGATGTTCCATGGGTATCGTGGCAGGAAATTTTCCGTAATTTCATATCGTCCACAGACTAAATTATTGAAATATATGGCAATATAACAATTAGCCGGATTTTAAATGCTTGCCGGAAGGTAAATAATGATCTAACTTTAATAATCAGGGATGAATGATAACAACACCTCACCTTTCAGTAACCCTTCCAGGCCAGATTTGAAATCTGTGCCTTCTTTTATAAAAAAGAATTCTGTTTCACCCCTGCTAGATTATCTATATTCCGTTAACCCTTTACCCAGGAGGGCCTATGTTTGAATTCGATCAGCAAATAGTAGATTCACTCTTATCAGAAAACATCGATTTTAAACGGCTTTATGAAAAGCATGATATGTTAAACCAGCAAGTTGATGAAATTAATTCGGGGAACCTGACCACCGATGACGTGACATTGGAAAATATGAAGAAGGAAAAACTGCTGTTAAAAGACAGGATGTCGGTAATGATAGAAGACTATAAACGACAGCATGCCTGATCGCTTACTATGACTACACATAACCCGCATCTGCGGGTTTTTTTATATGGCCATCCGTAAACCAATCATGAACAGCATGCTGGCCAGCACCGGGCGCATGATTTTTTCCGGGAGATAGCTGCCGAGATGACTGCCCAGATAGATACCCGGCAAAGAACCGATCAACAGGCTGCCCAGTAGTGTCAGGTTCACCGTGCCGAGATGCAGGTGGCCGAGGCCGGCAATGGCGGTGATGGGTACTGCGTGGGCAAGGTCGGTGCCAACGATGGATGCGGAACGGATTCTTGGGTAGAGGAAAAACAGGATTGCTGCCCCCAGGGCGCCGGCGCCAACCGAAGAAAAGGAGACCAGTACTCCAATCAATGCACCGGACAACACGGTCATGTGTTTCTGGTAACGATGGTGAATGTTCCGCATTGTCGCAAACCGGTCGTTCTGTCCCAGGACCAGCAGTCGCTTTTTAAAGATCAGCACGAGTGAGGTCAGAATCAGGGCAATACTGAGGGTCGTGGTGATCAACTGGTCATAATTTTTCCCGGCCTCGCCCAGGTATTTCAGGACCGATATGGCGGCAAAGGTCGCCGGGATACTGCCCAGGCAAAGCAGGCCGACAATACTCCATTCAATGGTTTTACGGTGGTGATGGACCACGATGCCGCCGGACTTTGTGACGGCTGCATACAGCAGGTCCGTACCCACGGCGATGGCCGGTGTGATGCCAAAAAACAGGACTAGAATCGGGGTCATGAGCGAGCCACCGCCGACACCGGTCAGACCGACAATGAAACCCACGATGAATCCGGCAATTGTAAAAGCGAAGTCCATAAGCGGCTGAATTTTTTACCAACTTTGGGTGTAATTTGGGGACTTGTAATGTAACGGTGGTTTTCTATACTGAAAAGTAATTATTATGAATATTTTTATATTTATTTAGAATAAATAGCTCGTCCTATGAAACTGCAACAATTGCGCTATATCTGGGAAGTGGCCCGCAATAACCTGAATGTCTCAGCAACGGCCGAAAACCTCTTTACCTCACAGCCGGGTATCAGTAAGCAGGTCCGTATCCTGGAAGACGAACTGGGCATCAAGATCTTTCACCGCAGCGGCAAACACCTGACCGAGATTACCCCGGCGGGCAAGGAAATCATTGAAATCGCCGGCCAGGTATTGGATCAGGTGGCCAACATCAAGCAGATCGCCCAGGAATACAAGGACAGGGATAAGGGCACCTTATCGATAGCGACCACTCACACACAAGCCAGATATGCCTTGCCAACGGTCATCAAGGAATTCATCGGCCGCTACCCGGAAGTCTCCCTGCACATGCACCAGGGCACACCGGTCCAGATTTCCGAGATGGCGTCCCGCGGTGGGGTGGATTTTGCGATCGCCACCGAGGCCCTGGAGTTGTTTGAAAACCTGGTCATGATGCCCTGCTACCGCTGGAACCGCAGCGTGATCATGCGCCATGATCACCCGCTCGCGACCGAGCAGACCCTGACCCTGGAGGCCTTGGCGAAACACCCGATTGTCACCTATGTCTTTGGTTTTACCGGGCGCTCCCAGCTGGATAAGGCCTTCAATGCGGCGGGTTATACGCCCCGGGTGGTCTTTACCGCGACCGATGCCGATGTGATCAAGACCTATGTCCGGCTTGGTCTGGGCGTGGGGATCGTGGCCAGTATGGCCTATGATCCGGACCTCGACAGCAACCTCGTAGCCCGTGACGCCAGTCACTTGTTTGAGGCCAGCACCACGAAAATCGGGTTTCGCCGGGGGACATACCTGAGAACCTACATGTACGATTTCATTGAATTGTTTGCACCCCATCTCAACCGGGAAGTCGTGGATGCAGCGATGGCCACGGACAGCAAAGACGAGCTGGATGAGCTCTTCAATGGCCTGAAACTACCGACCCATTAATTAAAGCTAGATGTAGTCGAGATCGGGAGAGGAGTCGAGGATGTCCTTGAGTTGCTCTTCTTCAGAGGCCTCGGTTTGCAGTACTTCCTTGAGAAAGCGCATATAGACCGTATAAATGCGCGGCTCCTGGCCTTCTTCCTCAACCAGGAAGAACGGGGCCCTGTCTATCTTGTATTGGACAGCAAGCTGCATGCCCTCGCTGTCAGGCTCACGTTCGTCGGCGATGATCACCCGGTTAATCCGGTCTTCCAGACCCGCCGATTTCAGGCGCTCCTCAACCTCCTGGCACTTGCGGCAGGGAGAGCCATCAGCCTTGATTTTCTTGACCATCGAAATCTGCATTGTGCTTAACCAGTCTGTTGCTTGATGTTGCCCGCGTGCAACCCGCATTCCTTCATAGTGGCTTCTTCCCACCACCAGCGGCCCTCACGTTCGTGCTGGTTTGGTAATACCGGGCGAGTGCAGGGCTCGCAGCCAATGCTGACGAAACCTTTGGTATGTAGTTCATTATAAGGCACATCATTTTCACGAATGTACTGCCAGACCTGGGCCGAACTCCAGAAAGACAGCGGATTGAACTTGATCAGCGGATGGTCGGGGGTCGAGAAGGCAATGTCTTTTTCCACAACCGGGACATCCGCGCGGGTACCCGGGCTCTGGTCCTTGCGCTGGCCGGTAATCCAGGCATCCAGCGTCGCCAGCTTCTTGCGCAGCGGGGCAACCTTGCGGATGCCGCAGCACTCCTTATGACCGTCCTCATAGAAACTGAACAGGCCTTTTTCCCGGACCAGTTTTTCGACGGCCTCCTTGTCCGGTGAGAGGACATCAATGTCTACCTTGTAATGCTTTCTGACCTGCTCGAACAGGCGGTAGGTTTCCGGGTGCAGGCGACCGGTATCCAGGGAAAATACCTTGAAATCGGGGCGGATCTTCGAGGCCATGTCCACCAGGACCACATCCTCGGCCCCACTGAAGGAGATTGCCGCATTGTCAAAATGTTCCAGCGCCAGGGCCAGGATCTCCTGCGGGCTCTTGTCCCTGTATTCCTTTGCCAGTTGTTCAGTATCGAATTCTTTAGTCATCTTAATTGCCAATCATTTGGTTGTCTCGAAAGGATGCGTATCCTACCAGACATTTCATATTCCAATAAATAATAAGTAATTATACTAATATCGTTTTTTTTAATATATGGCAGCCCCGGGGCCTGTATCCGGGTGCCGTTGGCTCAGGACGTGTGTTGCTCCAGCAGCCGTGGATGGACGTAGGTGCCGTGAGAGGACATATCAGTCAGTAAAAACTGATTGTCGTCCGAATATTCAATCATCAGGTGGAGCCGGGAGATGTCCCGCAATGACGGGTCGATTTTCACAGTGCTGTTGGTGTCCCTGCCAATGTAATTTTTGCCTTTTTTCAGAGGGTGGCGCCGGTTTTCCTGGTCGATAAAGCCGACACCATCCTTGCAGGTCAATTTGCAATGATGCCTGGAAAGGCATATGTCGACCTCTTTTCCGTCTGGAACTTGCAGGCAGATAACCTCACCCTTTGGCATCCGTTCCAATTCTTCATTCTTGCCAACATTCTCAGGCTCAAACAGGGTGCTTTCGAGGATCAGGGTGCCGCTAAGGTTGTCGTTGCTTACATCCCCTCCCTTGCCATTGCCGTTCAGCTGGGCCTGCTTTTCAGAGTAAATGTACTTGATAATTTCCTGGCGGGCCGAGAGGTATTGCATGTATTTTACCAGGGCCACCCGGCGAAACGGGTTTAGGTCATCACTGGCCTCGTTCAGGGCAGCAATGATACTGCGCCAGCCATGGTCCTGGGAGAAGATCGAGGGATCCAGTTCCCGCATGGCCTGGTTAATGCTGCCAGGTTCCTCTATGGAGCGTGAAAGAATCGATACGAAGCGTTTTTCAATATCCTTAATGGTGATCGCTTCGTTCTTGAGTTTCTTGGTTGAGAGTTTGACCAGTTCCTTGATCTTTTTGGTGGGAACTGAAGTCCGGCCGCTGAGGCTGAATTCAAAGTCCGGGATCGAGCAGAACCTGAGGGTCTGATCCCCGACCGAGAGTTCTACCGGTTTGGAGAAGAACTTGTTAAGCATATGTCAGCATCCGGACCGTCTCTTGAAAGGTGAATAATAAACCAAATCCATGATAAACATAATGAAATATCATTTACCAGAGTATTTTCTGACGCCATATTCTGGCGCTGGAGCGGGCATGATAGGCGTTTAACCAGGGCAATAAAAGTCCGTAACCCGATCCTTGAGAATTCTCTCTCGCTTTGGACGGTCACAACGGGACAGTGCCTCGACCTGTTGATAGAAAGGGGGGAATTGTCCATCGACAGAATGCAGAAGGGCAATAAAACCGGGCAGGTATTCCCGATAGGTGGCGACTGCCGAGAGCTTTGCGTTATTCACGTCTTCACTGAACCAGGCCTCGTACCTGGAAAGCCCGGGGAATTCCCAGCGCTGATCCTGATATCTCCTTTTCAAGTTTCCCAGCAGACGGTTTTTCTCACGCAGTTTGGTCGTCTCATCCTGATCAGACTGATACAGTTTCTCCAGTTCATTTCGGGTCTGCATGACCATACTGACAAACCGGGCTTCAATCGTTTTGTGACTCTCATACTGCAATAACTCATCAGCAGTTCCGTGTAATTGCAACCAGTGTCTGACACCTGCCAGTGCAACAGTCTCGGCAAAGGCTTCATTGAATCCGGTTTCATTACGGATGAACAGTTTCTGGTGTGCCAGTTCATGGAAGATGATCTCAGCGATTTCTGCATTCGTACGGTTCATCATGGTATTCAGCAAGGGATCTGCAAACCAGCCGAGCGTGGAATAGGCGCGGACGCCACCCACAAACACGTCCATACCTTCTATCTCCATCTTGTCTGCAAACCGGGCGGCATCCTCAGGTGAGAAAAAGCCACGATAGCTCAGGCAACCGGCAACCGGAAAACACCATTGTTTGTTCTCAAGAGACAAGGCCGGCGTGGCAAAGACATTCCAGACCGCATACTCTCGTTGCAAGTCGGCATAGTATCGGTAGCTTTCATTATCAGGCAGACCCAGTGAATTGCTGGCAAATTCCCTGACTGCAAGAACATATTGGAGTTGATTTCGCAGTTCTGTGTCGATAGATGGCGAATCTATGAGAGTTGTAATCGACTCCCGCTTTTGCATGATCTCCATTTGGCCCATCATGGATCCTGTGTAATAGCCCATAGAACTGCAACCAGTCAGCGTGGCAGTAAACAGGATCAGTGCTACTGTTCTGCAGTTATGTGTATTAGTCTTGAAAATCAAAACAGTAAGTTATTCTCCGGCCGTGGCAATCAATGTATCCTTAAACCGTTGAAACCAAGCAGGCAGTTTCAGCCAATATTAATGTATACAACTCTGATAATTGCACAAGATCTGCGTACAAATCTGAAAGACCCGGACTGGGTCATCGTGGATTGCCGTTATGATCTTGCGGACACAAACAAGGGTAGAGATTCCTATCTGGAGTCACATATTCCCGGAGCCGTTTTTGCCGATGTCCATGACGATCTGAGTGGCCCGCCCTTGACTGATCACGGTCGCCATCCCATGCCCTCCGCGGATCACCTGAATCGATTGTTTGGACGTTTAGGCATTAGGCCACATACCCAGGTCGTTGTTTATGATGACAGCAGCGGTGCCTTTGCCGGGCGTCTCTGGTGGTTACTGAGATACATGGGTCATCAAGCGGTGGCCGTTCTCGACGGTGGCTGGCAGGCATGGCAGGAAAATCGTTACCCGGTACAGGATGGCGAAGAAAAAAATCCAAAGACTGAATATCTCGGTTCTCCACACATATCATGGCTGGTTACCGTTGATCAGGTTCAAGGCTGTCCCTTGCTCGTGGACTCCAGGGATCCGAAGCGATACCGGGGTGAACATGAACCCATCGATTCAGCGGCGGGACATATCCCGGGGGCCATTAATCATTTCTGGCAGGACAATCTCGATGCAAGAGGCCGTTTCAAGAATGCCGAAGAATTGAAACAACAGTTTGCACACCTGTTTGCCGATGTCCCCTCTGATGAGGTGGTATTTTATTGTGGCTCCGGCGTCACGGCATGTCATAACCTGCTCGCCATTGCTTGTGCCGGTATGCCTGCGGCCAGGCTATATGCGGGGTCATGGAGCGATTGGTGTTCTGATCCTCAAAGGCCGATCCAGACCGGAAACACCCCCGGTGTTATGTCATAATAGGAAAAATTCAGCAAATTAACGGGTTACTGCATGCAAGCTTCACGGTTACTGGCAGGTGGTCATTGAATCTTCTCTCATCATGAATCTAGTCTCGCAACTTATTCTTGGTTTTCTCTTGCTTTCAATCGCTGTCTCACCCGCGGTTGCCGGAGAAGTCTCGAATCAGGTAGATCCGGCACAGGAAGCCCTGGACTCTGAAACCAATGCCGATATCAACATCCCGGCAGCAGGGGAGGAGGCAGAAGTGTCAAGCATCATCCCTGAAGATATGAAAGGCGCAGGCGATGTAACCATGCCGGAAATTCAGAAGGATGTATTCCTGGTGCTCGATAATTCCGGCAGCATGAAAAAGAATGACCCTGATTTTCTAACCAGCCAGGCAGTCATTGAATTTATTAATGGGCTCGATGAGGAAACCCGGGTAGCAATTATTGTATTCGATCAAAATGTTCGCCTCTCAGTGCCGCTGACCATTGTTAATGAGAACAGCCGGGCAACTATTCTGAACAGTCTTGATCAAATCGATTATCAGGGCCAGTACACAAACAGCCCGGCTGCGATAGAACGCGCCATTTATGAATTGAAAACCACTGCGAGAATGGATGCCAGGAAGCTGATCGTTTTTATGACTGACGGTATTGTCGATACGGGCAATCCACAACGTGATATTGAGAAATCGAAATGGTTGAAAACCGACCTCGCAGACGATGCAGGAGAGTCTGGTATATCAATTTATGGCATAGCATTTACCGAAGATGCAGATTTTGAGCTGATACAGTCTTTGGCACAACGAACCAATGGTGAGTATTACCGTGTACTCAAGGCTGAAGACCTGGAGAATGTCTTTACCAGCATCAATGATCAGGTCAACCATCTTCCCGGGACGGGAAGTGAACTAACTACCGCAGAGACAGGAACCTCTACGCCTGCCCAACAACCTGTATATATTGAGATTCCAGTCGATCAAGGCAAGATGAGTGAAGAAGAACGCATGCGATCAATGCTGATCCTTGTGGCCTTGTCAGTATTGATTATCGCTGTAATCGTAATGGTCTGGATTGTTTTCAGAAGTAACAAGTCCAGGAAAGATCAGGATCAAGTACAAGATGCCTACATTAATGATCTAAGCGGCAAGACATTATTACCTAATTATAAGCTGGGAACAAAGCCAGTGATGTTTGGACGTGTAGCCGGAACAGCCACAGATCATATGGATTACATTATCGTCCCCGAATCGACGATAGGCCGTCGTCATGCACTTATTACTTACAAGGATTATTCTTACTGGATTGCTGACCAGGGGAGCATCAACGGTACGTTTGTTAACAATAAAATGATTACCGGTGAAGTACGTTTGAAACATGGAGACAGGATCAGGCTTTATAAGACTGAATTCGAGTTCGTTATGCCTGATATGGTCGAAGCCGAGAAGACGGTGATGTCAAATACGGTATTGGCATCAACAACAGGTAATATCAAGTCTACTGATTTTGATCTAACCGATTCATCATCGCCTGACAAGGACAAAGACGATATTCTCAGGAAGAAACGTAAAGGCAGCAAATTTGAAGAGGAAGAGACACTCATGCTGGACGGTGATGATGAGACCATTGGTGATGAAGATAAGAATGCAACACTAAGATCTGATCCTGATGATGATATGACGCTTGATAATTTTCTTGACCTGGATGAAAAGGAAGATAAATAGTATTACCGGGATTACCTTTACTTGTTACTCCCAATATTCTGATTGGGATTTCTGAACTCAAAAATTCCGGCATTTCATGAACCAGTCACATCATCAATTATTGGCCTTGCTGGCGGACGGGCAATTTCATTCCGGAACAGAGCTGGGGGAAAAATTATCTATATCACGTTCCGCGATATCACAAAAGGTCAGACAGCTGGAAGAGTACGGACTGGTTATTCACTCGGTGAAGGGTAAGGGCCATCGCTTGCCCCATACCCTGGAATTACTGAATAAAGCAAAACTTGATTCAGGGCTTGTTCCTGCTGTCAGAAACAGACTAAGCAGCCTGGAGGTCTTCAGCGAAATTGATTCCACCAACCGCTATTTATCTGAATTAATCGGAACTGAAAACATCCATTGTCGTCTGGCCCTGGCGGAATACCAGTCTGCCGGCCGTGGCAGGCACGGCAATTCCTGGGTATCTCCTTTTGCCTCGGGCATCTGTTTATCACTGGGATGGCATTTCCCGGTCTCTCCCGAACCACTAACGGTCATTTCTCTGGGTACCGGGGTTGCAATTATCCGGGCATTGCAGCGACTTGGTATCACCGATGCCGGGCTGAAATGGCCAAATGATATATTCGTAAACGGAAAAAAACTTGGCGGCATACTGGTTGAAATGCGGGCTGAATCTGCAGGACCATGTAATACAGTTATTGGCATCGGACTCAATTATGCAATAAAGACCATGGATGTTGATGCCATTGATCAACCCTGGACCGACATTCTCAGCGTATCTGAGAAACATCTTTCAAGAAACGATTGTGCTGCCATTATTATCAATAATCTGGTTATGTTGCTTGAAAAAATCAGTCAGACCGAGCCAGCGTCAATCATGAAAGAGTGGCGAACCTATGATTGTATGAAAGGAAAACTGGCACGCCTGATATTGCCGGATGAGACCTTGAGAGGCCGGATACTGGATATTGATGATCACGGTGCCCTGATGATGGAAATAAATCATCAGGTAAGAAGATTCCATATCGGTGAGATCAGCATGAGAGTGGAATGATGCAGCTTCTGGTCGATATCGGTAATTCACAAATTAAGTGGGCGTTGCTTGATCAGAATTTAACAGGGCATGGCAGTGTTGCCCATGACCAGAAAGATATTTCAGATCTGTTGGCAGAAAACTGGTCTGCACTTGCAATTCCTGAACAGATCATAGTTTCCAGTGTCGCGGCAAGAAGCTTGAATAAAACACTGGATGACTGGATATCTCATAACTGGAAGCTTAAACCTGTTTATGCTCAGGTATCACGCTCTGCGTTCGGTGTGCAAAATGCCTACAGTGATGTCAGTGAATACGGTATCGATCGCTGGATGGCCCTGATTGCAGCATGGAAAAAATATCAATCACCAGTCTGTGTAGTGGATTGTGGAACGGCGGTGACAATCGATGTCCTGGGGGAAAACGGTATACACAGGGGGGGGTTGATTGTTCCCGGTCTGAATACCATGCAGCAATCATTATTCAAGCAGACGTCAGGGATACCTGAATTCATCGATCAGGCCAGTATTGACCTTGCGATAAATACCCGGCAGGCCGTGGCCAATGGTTGTGCACTGGCGTTGGTATCCCTGGTCGAGCATGTTATAAACACCTCGGAAGTAAATGAAGGTGAAAATATCATGTGTCTTTTAACCGGTGGCGAGGCGGAATTGATCAGTGACTTGCTCAAGGCAAGGCACAGCATCGAACCACACCTGGTGCTGGAAGGTCTGGCAATTTACGCGGCGAATCTGGAATGAAGTGGTTATTTATCCTTTTGCTGGTGATCAACGTGGCCTATATGGGCTGGGAAATTGATCACCAGACCCGTATCAACCTGAATAACCGCAAGGAGGCCCTGCCGGTACCGAAGGGTGTCGATCGTCTGGTTCTGGTTCGTGAATTGAATAAAACACCGGAGACAAAAACCGCCAACAATGACTCACCGGATATTGAAACAGTAGATACCGATGTATCGGAAGCTGCCAAAACATCTGCTGACATCCAGACCGGTGTTTCCGGTATAACCAACGATGTGAAAATTGAGCAGGAAATCGTGAACTTGCTGGTATCACAGTTACCGGATATCAGTACCCGTAGTATCAGTAATAATGTATCCGAAACACAGCAGACCTGTTTTTCCTATGGTCCGTTTCCAGATGATCAGCAAACCGCCGACCTGATTGCCTGGTTCGAGGAAAGGCAGGTAAATGTCCAGCAACGCCTGGAACGGGAACAGGAGAACCGGCTTTTCTGGGTTTACCTGGCACAGCAGGAATCGCGCAGCAGTGCCATGAAGGCTATCGAGGACCTGAAGAGCAAGGGCATCAGGGACTACCGCCTCATCGAAACGGGTGACCTCAGGAATGCCATATCGCTTGGTCTGTTTTCCACCCAGGCGGCAGTTAACCGGCGCCTGAATGAACTAAAGGACAGGGGCTATCAACCCGTCGTTGTCCCATACCGGGATGCCAAGGTGGTGTACTGGGTCGACATCAAGCTGTTCTCGCAAACCGATGTTATGAGCGAAATGTTTAGCGGATTTCCTGCCCGGTATAATTCGGTTCCGGTCAATTGCGCTAAAATTGCACAAAAATAGCTTAATCTCTAGAATACGGCGCCAGCTCAACGGCCGTAAAATATCAAGATATTGCCCCGATAGTTAAATGGTATAACCGTTGATTTGTAATCATCAGTTGGGGGTTCGATTCCCTCTCGGGGCTCCACGATCCGGAATTTGCGGCTAATCAAAATAAATGGTGATCTGATCAGATGAAATTTTCCAGCTGGCTGTTGTTGTTGAGCCTTGTTTCTCTGCCGATGTTCAGTCCGGCGCTCGCTGCAACCAGCCTGACAGAGGTCAGGGCACTCATCAATGAAGGCAAGTTTAATAAAGCACTCTCGGATGTTGATGACATTCTTGCCGAAGAACCCGGGAACATACAGGCAAGGTTCACCCGCGGAATAATCCTTACTCGTATGAACAGGCTCAAGGATGCTGAAATTATTTTTTTACAACTCATCAATGATCATCCCGAGTTGCCCGAACCATATAATAACCTCGCTGTTATATATGCCTCACAAGGAAAGTACGAAAAAGCCAATGAGGCACTTAAACAAGCAATCAATACCCATCCAAGTTATGCAACAGCCCATGAGAACATGGGAGATATCTATGCCAAGATGGCAAGCCAGGCATACAACCAGGCCCTGGAACTGGACAACACAAACGAGGCAGCGCGCGAAAAATTGTCACTGGTAAATGAGTTGTTCTCGGTAAAGGCCACGGGCAGTCAGGCAAGCAACGGGACCAGTGAAGCCACGACCGAAATACAAAAGCAGCCCGTGACACAGAAATCCGAGATTGTGGCAAAAGCAGGGGCAGCTGTTGAAACTGCACCTGCCGGCGAGGCAAAAGAAACAGTTCCGGTAAAAGCACCCCCGGAATACGATCAGGTACGGGATGATGCCATGAACAGTGTCAGGCAATGGGCCATGTCCTGGACGAGCCAGGATATTGATAAGTACATTTCCAGTTATTCACCGGATTACAATCCGTATGACATGACCAGGGAAGAATGGCTTGTGCAGAGGAAAGAGCGCTTGAAAACACCCGAATATATCAAGGTCACTCTTTCAAAAATTGATGTGAATGTGGAAAATATTGACCAGGTCAGCGTTAATTTCTTGCAAAAATACGAATCCGATACCTATAGTGATACTGTAAAGAAGACATTAATGCTGAACCATATTGATGGTCGCTGGCTTATTGTTCGGGAAGAAAGCAACTAGAGTATGAAAATATTACAGCTTAAAAACTATCGATTTCTGTTGGCAGGTATCCTGTTTTTATTGTTCGTGCCAATGCACGGTATTGCCCAGGACCTGGTCTCCCAGGCAACACCTGTGCACACCATGACTCATCAGTATGAGAAACTGTTAATTGATGCTCTCGAAAATATCAGCAAGAATCAGATGGAAGAGGCCTTGTCCAGTCTTGAACATCTCATCAAGGTGGAACCAAATTTCAAGCTGGCCCAGTTGATCTATGGTGATTTGTTACTGGCGCGTAGCCGGCCCATTACAGACTTTGGTAACCTCCCATCACTCTCCTATGAATATATCGATTCACTGAAAGAAGAAGCCAAGGTCCGCTGGCGTCATCATCTCAATCCGCCGTCAGAAAACAAGGTACCTGAAGTACTGGTACAACTCAGTGACGATCAAAAGTATGTCATTACCATTGACCTGGAGGCTTCCCGCCTTTACTTGTTCCAGAACCGGAAAGGCATTCCCTATCTGGTGAATGATTTTTATGTTTCTATTGGCAAGAAGGGAATTGGTAAATATCAGGAAGGCGATCAAAAAACCCCTACCGGCGTTTATTTTGTCAAAAGCTTTATCAGTCCGGACGAATTACCGGATTTTTACGGAGATGGCGCCTTCCCGATTGATTATCCGAATGTCATGGACAAACGTTATAACCGCAATGGTTATGGCATCTGGTTGCATGGTACACCGCTGGGTACCTACAGCCGTCCCCCCAGGGATAGTAATGGCTGTGTGGTCCTGAGTAACGATGACCTTCGGACCTTGCATCAGTACATTACCGTAGGCAAAACACCGGTGATACTCGCCAGGCAACTAAACTGGATTGACCGTAATAACTGGCAGAAGAGACAGGCGAATTATCACTCGTTTATCGAAACCTGGCGCAGGGACTGGGAAAGCAAGAATATGGATTTGTATCTTCGCCACTATGCTAGGGACTATGTCGGTCTGGGTAAGGATTATGATGGCTGGGTCGAGCACAAGCGACGGGTTAATTCAAACAAGCGTTATATCAAGGTCAATCTGTCCGGCACCAGTGCCTTCCTTTATCCGGGTGAAAATAACCTGCTGGTTGTTACTTTTATCCAGGATTATGAAAGTGATAACTACAGCAGCCGATTTATCAAGCGTCAATACTGGCGGCAGGACAGTAATGGCGAATGGAAGATTATCTACGAAGGATCCGTATCGTAACGGTTTTCATCGGCCATGGTACTTACGGGCAGGTTTTGACTTAACCACTTCACCAGGTCCAACCAGATATTATTGATTTCTGCTGGTGTTGGCATAATGCCCGCATAGGGTAACTCAATTGTCACAACCGGAATCTGTTCCTGCACACCTGCGTAGCGTCCCAATGAACCGGGATAGGTCCCCAGCAGGTTCAGGTAAAGCCTTCCCAGTTTATAGGGGCCGTCTTCCGGGCCATCATAGTCGACGATACCATGCGGGGCGTGCACGGAAACTATCACGTCCGGCTTGAAGGCATTGATTTCACGAACCAGCCAGCGGGATTCCGGTTCGCTGAGAGGACTTGGCCCCGGGTATCGTCTGGGATTGCGACCGGTTTTATTGATCCAGTATACCTGCGCCTCGTCTTCCCAGTTCCGGGTGGGGAAATTACGATTCAGGTCGACGCCGTTGGCATTGTTCCGATGAGAATCATCCTGCAATAGACCATCCGGATTCATCAGTGGCGCTATACGCCAATGAAACAGTCCCGAGTGATAACTGTCCAGAGTCCGCATCCACTTGAAAACCACACTGACCGAGGAATATTCATCTCCATGAATGCCTCCAATCAGCAACACACGCCCGATAGGTTGTCGTTGATCCAGCAGTGGCGGGTATTCCTTGATTAGTATCGGTGCATCCTTCACAGAAATACCGTCAGTTAATTGCAGGTTCCTGTCCATGCATTCAGTAAAGGCCACACTGGCCAGTTTACCCGCGATTCGTCTGCACTCCTGTTCCACAAGAGCGTTCTCAGCAGCTGACTCACCGATCAACAGCAGCATTGAGACCAGCAACACCAGACTTCTCAAGACCATTTAACTCCCCCAGTAATAATTCAGGACAATGCCTGCAAATATCGTTGCCCCGAACCAGTGGTTATTCAGGAAGGCCTGGAAACATTTTTCACGTATTCTATCTTTGATCAGGTATTGCTGATAGAAGAAAAAGACACTTGATATGGCCAGTGCAGCATAATAAACGGTCCCGGCATCGATTCGTTGCCCCACCAGAACCAGTGCAGACAATACCAGCAATTGCAATATACCAATAATCAGACGGTCTGCCTCTTCGAACAGTATAGCTGTGGATTTAACGCCAATCCTGATATCGTCTTCCCGATCAACCATGGCATACATCGTATCGTAGACAACTGCCCAGAGCACCGTAATCAGGAAAAGCATCCAGGCCACCTCCGGAATCTGGCCGGTTTGTGCAGCAAAAGACATGGGGACGGCCCAGCCAAAGGCAGCGCCGAGAAAAAGTTGTGGCAAATAGGTAAAACGTTTGCTGAATGGATAGATGATGGCAAGAAACAGGGCTACAAAAGACAGTTTGATGGTAAACGGGTTCAAAGTCAGAACCAGCAGGAATGCCAGCAATACCAGGAAGAAGGCAACAGTGAGGGCTTCTGTAAAACCTACCCTCCCGGTTGTTAATGGCCTTTCGTTGGTCCGGCTGACATGAAGATCAATATTACGATCAGCAAGGTCATTGACCACGCAGCCTGCCGACCGCATCAGAACGACGCCAGCAATAAAGATTAACAATATGCTGATATCCGGCACGCCGCCGGCGGCAATCCACAAGGCCCAGAGTGCCGGCCACAGCAAAAGAAAAATTCCAATGGGTTTGTTCAGGCGGGTCAGCAGAAAGTATTCATACAAACGTTGTTTGATGACCGGCCAGGTTTTATTGCGGGCAGATTTGAATTTCTGTTGAAGCATCACTGTGAGGTCTTTCAATCCCGGCATTCCATCTTGACCTGTTTGCATGAGTAGCCGCTATATGAATGGTTCTGCTTCCTGAACATATCAAGAAATGTATTTACGCGATATTTTTGTATAAGGCCGGTAACAGTATTTCAATTACCAGGAGAGGTTTGTTTCGAATATAGAATATCGAACGTCTGCCCCAGAGTGGAGAGCTGATGTTCTTTCTCAAGCCGCACATTTGATGCAATGCATTTCCCGAAGGAATCTGGGTAACTTCTATCGGCCCACGACGACAATGTCCGGTAGTAAACAGGTAATCTCCCAGGGACTTGTTTCCCCAGTTCAGCAAGCGTCGCTCACTGCCTGATACCGTCATTGCCGGTAAAATACTGCGTCCATAAACCCAGGGCTGTTCCTGGCAGGTCAGGAATACCTCCCGGACAAAAGCATTGGTTCTGTCGGGAAGCATCAGGCTTTTTCTTTCTTCCACAAGTGGTGTTTGCCATGATTGGTTCTTGATTGTGATGCCCACTTTTTCCGGACAATATCGGTTCAGGTGATGGGTAAGTGATCCATGATCAGCAAGCAGTCGGCGTAGTTTGCCTGCCAGCGTGGAATGATTAAAGCGATAGATGGGTTGCCAATGAAGTTTCAATTTTTTATACCTTGGTGTATCGGGTAGCAGGTCCCAGCCAACGCTGAATCAGGGCCGGGACCCTGTCCGGGTAGTCATTGAGCAATATGCCGGCAGCTGAATGCACCTTTGGCAGCAGTCCGGAGTCCCGCATTAGATCTGCAATCCGCAACTCCGGTAAACCGGTTTGCCGGGTGCCCATCATTTCTCCGGGTCCACGAATCTCGAGATCTTTTCTGGCAATCTCAAAACCGTTATTTGTCTGGCGCATCGTATCCAGTCTAACCCGTGCTGTTTCGCTGAGTGGTGGCAGATACATCAGTACACAATCGCTCTTCTTGTTGCCCCGCCCAATGCGGCCTCGTAATTGATGTAGTTGAAACAAGCCAAGCCGTTCTGCGTTCTCGATAATCATCAGGCTGGCATTGGGCACATCGACACCCACTTCAATCACTGTGGTCGCAACCAGCAACTGTATCTCTCCGGATTTAAACGCCGCCATAGCCTGCTCTTTTTCACTTGCCTTCATTCTTCCATGAATCAACCCGACTGAGATACCGGGTAAGCAATTTGCCAGATAATCGCGGGTGTCAATAGCTGCCTCGCATTGTAAAGCCTCGGACTCTTCTATCAAGGTACAGACCCAGTAGACCTGCCTTTGTTCATGACAGGCCTTTTCAATGCGCCCAATGATCTCATCCCGACGACTGCTCGGAATAGCGACGGTCGTTATGCTTTGCCGACCGGGAGGTAATTCATCGATAACAGTTATATCCAGATCAGCGTACATGGTCATTGCAAGCGTGCGCGGTATCGGGGTGGCGGTCATGATCAACTGGTGCGGTACTGTGTCTCCCTGTTTGCCTTTTTCCAGCAAGGCAAGTCGTTGGTGTACGCCAAAGCGGTGTTGTTCATCAATAACCACCAGACCCAGTGCCGTGAAGGCCATGCTTTCCTGGAACAGCGCGTGGGTACCAATTGCAATACAGCGATGATTACTGGAGAGTATGTTCAGCCGTTCCTGTCTTCCTGCCTGCCGAAGCTTGCCGGTAAATAAAAGCACCTCAATATCCATGTCACTGAACCAGTCTTTCAGGGTTTTGAAATGTTGTTCTGCCAGCAGCTCTGTCGGTGCCATGATGGCCGCCTGGTAACCTGATTCTATGGCACGCAATGCTGCCAGTGCCGCCACCACGGTCTTGCCCGAACCTACATCGCCCTGCAACAGGCGTAACATCGGCTGGTTTTTGCCGAGATCTTTGCTTATTTCTGCAAGGGCAGAGGTTTGTGCATTGGTCAGGGTAAAGGGCAGGCTTTGCAGGAATCGATCACTCAGGTTTTCTTTGGCCACCAGTGCTATCGCCGGGTGGGCCCGGGTTGCCTGACGCAGTCGTTGCAGGCTCAGGTATTGCGCCAGCAGTTCCTCAAAGGCAAGGCGCTGTTGAGCAGGGTGAGTTCCGGCCAGTAACTCGTTTATCCGGGCATCGGGTGGTGGTTGATGTACATAGGTGATGGCCGCTTGTAGTTCGGGCAGGGTGAATTCATTTAATAAATCATCGGGCAATAATTCATTCAGTCCCCGTTCGGTTCGCTTTAATACTTCGATCGATTGCCGGGTTAGTTTTCTCAAGGTTGACTGTTGCAACCCCTCTGTTGTCGGGTAGACGGGGGTCAAGGATTCGTCGACAGCAACAGTTTCATTGTTTTCAAGCAGCTGGTATTCAGGATGTATCATTTCAAGTGTGCTGGTACCAAAACGTACCTGCCCGTAACACCGAATCTTCATGCCCCGCTGCAGGCGATTTTGTTGTGACCTGGAGAAATAGAACAGGCGAATGGTCAATGCTCCCGTACCATCACTGATCCGGCATAACAGGGAACGGCGTTTGCCGTATTTAAGCTGTGTCAGTTCAATAAGGCCTTCGACTTGTGCACTGGTGCCTGGCCGGAGGCTGCCAATGGGGGACAGGCGAGTCCGGTCGATATAGCGCCTGGGCATGTAAAACAGCAGATCCGCGATCACGTTCAGGCCAAGTCTGTCCAGCTTGTCCCGGATCCGGAGGCCGACACCCCGGAGTTCGGTAACGGGACTGTCAAGCGTCAGGCTGGCGGGTGTTCGCTTGCTGGTTGTACTGGCCACCTTGGGTCCGGTTATTCGAGTACCAGTACCGCATCCATTTCCACCTGTGCACCCTTGGGTAAGGCGGCAACGCCGACTGCAGCTCGGGCCGGATAAGGTTCCTGGAAATATTCAGCCATGATCTCGTTTACCAGGGGAAAGTGGGCCAGGTCGGTGAGGTAGATATTCAGCTTGGCAACGTCTGCCAGCGTTCCGCCCGAGACCCCGGCTACCGCAGAGAGATTATCAAATACCCGGGTAATCTGGGCCCGCATATCACCTTCAACCAGTTCCATGGTTTCCGGCACCAGTGGAATTTGTCCCGACAGGTAGACGGTGTTACCGGTCTTGACGGCCTGTGAGTAGGTACCGATGGCCTGCGGTGCCTGGTCCGTGGAAATAATGCTTCTGCTCATGGCTAACCTCTTGAAATTGGATGGTTAATAGTTGATTGGCAAAGACGGTACGGTAATCTGCAGTTTCAATTATGTTATAGTTGCTGCCGCGATTATCTTAACCCATTAGCTCTCCCTGAGGTAATACCGTTGTAAGCAGGGAGACATCGGGAATATTTTCGAAATCAATGATTAGTCTTTGATCCATGTCATACAATACAACTGTGACACGTGGTCAGATATACGATATATAAGTTCTAGAAAATTGCAGGGGAATTCATCATGACAACGGTTACCCGGATAAACCAGGAACACGGCAACGAGGTTGAAAAAAACATTCCTGATCTGCGCAAAACCGGTGCCCATCCGGATTATTGGTACCCGTTGGCGCGTAGCCGGGACGTCAAGCCGGGGAAAGTTATCGGCCGCCGTTTCGCCGGAGATCCGATTGCGCTGGTGCGGACGAAGACTGGAAAAATGTTCGCACTCGAAGATCGTTGCGCCCATCGCCAGATACCTCTGCATGCCGGTGTGGTTGATGGCGAGGAGATCCAGTGTGGTTATCATGGCTGGCGTTTTGACTGTTCAGGCAGTTGCGTGAATATTCCTTATGTTGGCAGCAGCAAGATGGTCCCGCGTGGTGTACGTGCCTATCCCTGCCGCGAGGCTTATGGCTTGATCTTTGTTTTTCCCGGTAGCCCGGAACTTGCAGATTCTGTGCCTTTCCCCGAGATCAATACCTGGGACGATCCCAGGTATAAAACCCGGTTCCTGGATGACCAGGTGGAATGCCATTATTCCTTCCTGCATGAAAACCTGATGGACATGAATCATCAATTTCTCCATCGCCGGATCATGTCCAGGATCAAGACTACCTATCTGGATTTGCGGGAAGGCGATGGCTGGGTAGAAGTGGATTATACATTTTCGCGGGAAGGCGAAACCCCGCTGGGTGAAAAGTTCATGCTCGGCAAACGTACTGGCAAGGAAGAGGATCGGGTCAAGGACAAGATGACCATCCGCACGCAGTACCCTTACCAGATTCTGAAATTCTGGACGGAAGGGGCCGAACACCCGGCACTGGATCTCTGGATTACCTATGTCCCGGTGGATGAAAAACAACGCATCAACCATACTTTCGGCCTGATAAACGTACGCAAACCTTCTATACCCGGTTTGATACATCTGTTCTGGCCTTTCATTATCTACTTTACCAATGGCATCTTCACCGAGGACCGCTGGATCGTGCAAATGGAGCAGGCCGCGTTTGATGAACAGGGTGCAGACTGGAACCAGGAAATTTTTCATGTAGTGAAAAAGGTCAGGGCACTCCTGCTTGAAAAGGGCATTCCCATTCCTGCGTATTATCCTGATATTGCCCAGGCTTAACGCCTGGAGATATTTGATACGTTCCTGATACCGCGCAGTCGCCGCATGACATCGGCGAGGTGTTTGCGGTTACGGACCTCGACCACAAATTCCAGCTTGGTATAGCGGTCACCCTTGTCCTTGATGTCAACGTTGATAATGTTGGCTTCCTGATCGGATATGGCAGAGGCCACGGTAGCCAGCACCCCGCGCTGATTGATTGCATTCATTCGCAGCAGGGTGGGAAAGATACGGTCAATGTGGTCTTCCCATTTCACATTAATCCACTTCTCCGGGTGATTGCGATACTCGGCGATGTTCTTGCAGGTTTGGGTATGAATCACAATGCCGCGACCGGCGCTGGCAAAACCGATGATGGGATCACCGGGAATGGGATAACAGCACTTGGGAAAACTGACGACCATGCCTTCCGTCCCCTTGATCTGCAATGGGGTAGAAGAATCCCGTGAATCCTCCTCCTTGACCAGAATGTCCTCTCCGTTCAGGGTCAGTTTTCTGGCAATCAGCGGGGCGAGACGGTTACCGAGTCCAATGTCGCGTAGTAAATCTTCTTCTGACTTCATTTTGTATTCCGCCAGCACATGATCAATCTGTTCGTGTTCCAGATCCGCATACCGCTTGTTAAGGAGCTCCAGTTGCCGGTTGAGCATGCGTCTGCCCAGGGCAACGGCCTCGTTGGCCTTCATGTTTTTCAGGTAATGTCGGATATTGGAGCGGGCCCGGGCCGTGATTACGAAATTCAACCAGGCCGGATTTGGTTGTGCGCCTGGTGACTTGATGATCTCGACCGTTTGTCCCGAGGTGAGCTGGGTGCTCAGTGGAGCCAGCCGGCGGTTAATGCGTGCACCGGTACAGGAATTACCAAGATTGGTATGAATCGCATAGGCGAAGTCCACTGCAGTTGCGCCGCGTGGTAATTCTATAATGCGCCCCTTGGGGGTAAAGGCATAAACCGCGTCCGGGAACAGATCAACTTTTACATTTTCCAGAAACTCTTCAGGATTACCTGCGGTCTGTTGCATCTCAATAATACTTTGCAACCATTCGCGTGCCCGCTTATGCGCACCGCTGCGATCACCCCTGCTGTCCGATTTGTATAACCAGTGTGCCGCAATTCCTTCTTCAGCAACGTCATTCATTTCGTGAGTACGTATCTGGATTTCAATCGGCACGCCAAACGGGCCAAAAAGCACGGTATGCAGCGACTGGTAACCGTTGGCCTTGGGAATGGCAATGTAATCCTTGAACTTGCCCGGTACCGGACGATAAAGGTTATGTACGGTGCCTACTACCTGGTAACAGGTATTGACCGAATCTACGATGATGCGAAAGGCATACACATCATAGACGTCATTGAATGACAGGTGGTTCTCCCGCATCTTCTGGTAAATACCATACAGATGTTTTTCCCTACCATAGATCTGTGCGGGAATCTTTTCCTGGCGCAAGCGACGGCGCAGGGCATTGCGGATCTTGTCGATAACTTCCTTTCGATGGCCGCGGGCCTTGTTGACCTGTTCTACCAGAACTCTGTGACGCATGGGATATAGCGTAGTGAATCCCAGTTCCTCAAGTTCCAGGCGGATGGTGTTGAGCCCCAGGCGCTGGGCAATCGGTACATAGATCTCCAGGGTCTCACGGGCGATGCGTCGACGCTTGTCCGGGTGCAGGACACCCAGTGTGCGCATGTTATGCAGGCGATCGGCGAGCTTCACCAGGATCACACGGATGTCATTGCTCATGGCCATTAACATCTTCCGGAAGTTATGGGCCTGGGCCTGTTCCACGCTGTCAAAGGTTACCTGGGTGAGCTTGCTGACCCCGTCCACCAGTTCCGCAACACTCTTTCCGAATCGCTTGCTGATTTCCTTTTTCGCAGTATCAGTGTCCTCGATCACATCATGCAGCAGGGCTGCAATCAGTGTCTGGTGATCCATATGCATATCGGCAAGGATGCAGGCAACTTCCAGGGGATGATAAATATAGGGTTCACCACTGACGCGATGCTGGCCTTCGTGCGCCTTGGCACCAAACAGGTAGGCAGTGCGCACTGCCTCCACCTGATCATCAGGCAGATAGGTGCGGATTTTTTTCAGAAGATCATTCAGGCCCTGCATACTTACTCAACAATTTCAGATGTATATATTCAATATAACATCGAAATCCGGGTGTTGTGCCGACATTCCGGGGAATTGCCGGGCGGGGATTAAAAAATCCCGCCTTTGGGGCGGGATGCGTGTTTATTCGTTATCGGGAAAGTTGATGCCTTCTTCCCCTTCCAGATCATCCAGCAGGTCTTCGGGTTTGTCGATCTTGTCGATATTCTCCGACGTCACCAGGCCGTCGGCGATTTCCCGCAGGGCCAGAACAGTCGGTTTGTCATTCTCTTCCTTGACCAGGGGTTCGGAGCCAAACACAATCTTGCGGGCGCGCCTGGCGGCCAGAATGACCAGGTCATAGCGGTTATCAACATTTTCCAGGCAATCTTCAACGGTCAATCGAGCCATGTTTGTCCTCTTTGATTCTCTCTGAGTTACTGAAGGTCGGCCATTCTACTGAATATCATCACCCTCTGTCATCAATTGTCTGGCCAGATCCAGATGATCCGGGCCCCGATAGCGCTCATTTTTCCGTGTCGACCTGATAAGGTCGCTCAGCTCAGCCAGGGCCGTTTCCAGGCAATCGTTCATGACCAGATGATCGAACAGCTCATAGTGGGATATCTCTTCCAGGGCCTCGTCAAGGCGCCGCTGGATTGTGGCCGCATCCTCGCGTCTCCGGTCCCGCAGGCGCTTTTCCAACTCCTCCAGGCTCGGTGGCAGAATAAAAATACTGACACAATCGGGGAACAGGGCCTTGATGTCGCGCGCACCCTGCCAGTCAATTTCCAGGATGATGTCCTTGCCATTATTCATCTGGGTCTCGACCCAGACCCGCGGGGTCCCATAACGATAGCCGAACACGATCTCATGTTCGAGGAAGGCGTTCTCATTCACCATCTCGCTGAACCTCTCTTCACTGACAAAGAAATAGTCCACGCCCTCGACTTCGCCGGGGCGTTGCGGCCGGGTGGTATAGGAAATCGATACCTGCAGGTCCGGCAGTTCGGCACAGAGTTTTCTGACCAGCGTGGTCTTGCCGGTACCCGATGCCGCGGAGATGATAAATAAGGTGCCGGGCATGTTATTCAATGTTCTGTATCTGTTCGCGCATCTGCTCGATCAGTACCTTGAGTTCAACCGAGGCCGCGCTGCAATCGTAATGCACGGCCTTGGAACCGAGGGTATTGGCCTCACGGTTCAGTTCCTGCATCAGGAAATCCAGCCGCCGGCCTACGGGTTCATCGCGATCCAGCACGCGCTCCACTTCAAACAGGTGGGTTTCCAGGCGGTCCATCTCCTCGGCGACATCATATTTTTGCGCCAGCAAGACGATCTCCTGTTCCAGTCGCTCCGGGTCCACTTCAACCTTCATTTCAGCGGCCCGTGCCTGCAGGCGTTCCCTTACCCCCTGGATGATTTCCGGTAGACGTTGCTTGATGTCGGCGACAATCTTCTCCGCAGCCTGGCAACGTTCCAGGATCATCTTCCTGAGTTTGCTGCCTTCAGCCAGTCGGGTCTCCAGCACCCGGTCCAGGGTCTTTTCCAGTTGCGCCAGTAGCGGGCCAGCCACTTGATCCGGGTCCGGTGATTCGTATTCGATCACCCCGGGCCAGCGCAGGATATCGATCGGATTGACGGCAATAGAGCGGGAAATACGTCCGGCTATCTGATCTGTTGCATCAAGTAGACCCTTGACCAGCGATTCATTAACAGGCAGGCCATTGTCTTCGGTTATGGTCGGTTCATATCGCAGGCTGCAGTCCACCTTGCCACGGCTGATACGCTGGCTGATGGTTTCACGGACGGCAGTTTCCAGCATTCGCAGTTCATCAGGAAAGCGCAGGTTGATCTCGAGGTAGCGATGATTGACGGTTTTGATTTCCCAGATGACATGTCCGGCATCTCCGGTCTCTTCCGTACGCCCGAAGGCGGTCATGCTGGTAATCATGGTCAATCCTCTAGTATTGTTGTTCTTGTTTACTGCGAAAGCGGGGTGGGGCGTAATACTAACGCGTCTCATCATGGAGGCAAATACACTGCCCGATGGTTTAGGCTATAATCCGCGCTTTTTTACCTGGAGGGAAGGTATGCGACCCAGCGGCAGAGCACCGGATCAATTACGTGATATAAAGATCACCCGACATTACACCTGTCATGCCGAGGGTTCGGTCCTGATTGAGTTTGGCAGGACCCGGGTTATCTGTAATGCGAGTATCGAAGATCGTGTCCCCGGCTTTCTCAAGGGCAAGGAACAAGGCTGGCTCACCGCGGAATACGGGATGTTGCCACGCTCCACCGGTCAACGCATGCGCCGCGAGGCCTCACAGAACCGGCAGGGGGGGCGGACCATGGAGATCCAGCGGCTCATTGGTCGAGCCCTGCGTGCAGTGGTGGATCTGAAAGCCCTGGGTGAACGCACCATTACCCTGGACTGTGATGTCATTCAGGCCGACGGTGGAACCCGCACGGCATCGATCACGGGAGCCTATGTGGCCTTGAGGGATGCTGTTCAACGCCTGAGAGACCAGGGCATGCTCGATCAAGACCCCGTAGTGGCGGCGGTTGCCTCGATCTCGGTGGGTGTCTGCGAGGGGATACCGGTCCTGGATCTGGATTATGAGGAAGACGCCAGCGCTGAAACTGATATGAACATCGTCATGAATGACAATGGTGAATTCATTGAGGTCCAGGGGACGGCGGAGGGCCATCCTTTCAGCATGGATGAACTCAATAGCATGCTGGGACTTGCCAGGCTGGGGATCAACCAGCTGTTTAACATGCAACACCAGGCGCTCGGAAGCTGACTTGTCCGAACACCGGATCGTCCTGGCCAGTAATAACCCGGGCAAGGTCCGGGAGATCAGCGAAATGCTGACTGGCGAATCCATCGAGATCATCTCCCAGGCCGAACTCAAGGTCCCCGATATCGAGGAGACGGGACTCACTTTTGTCGAAAATGCCATCCTCAAGGCACGGAATGCCTCACGGCTGACTGGCCTGCCGGCCATTGCCGATGATTCCGGTATCGAACTGCCGGCCCTGAATGGCCGTCCGGGAATTTACTCGGCCCGGTATGCAGGGGAAGGTGCAACGGATGAAGCTAACCTTAAAAAGCTGATTGAAGATATCCGACCGCTGCCCGAAGATCAGCGTGAGGCACAGTTTGTCTGTGTCATGGTCTACATGCGTCATGCCGAGGATCCCGTCCCTTTGATTGCTCAGGGCATCTGGCAGGGGATTGCGATTACCGAACCGCGGGGGGAAAACGGTTTTGGCTATGATCCCATATTTTATTTGCCGGATAACCTGTGCACTTCGGCGGAACTGTCACCCGAATACAAGAACAGCCTCAGTCATCGCGGCAAGGCCTTGCGCCGCCTGGTGAATCTCCTCAAGCTGGAATTATAGGAAACTCTCAAATCCCGTCCCTGGGATAAGAGAGGACAATGCAAAGATTGCTTTTTGGGGAATTAACCCGGAACTACCGGGAAGGTTTATACTCTCCCAGTCCCATGACACCGTTATTAATATTCCATGACAATTTGCCGTTGTCGCTTTACATTCACCTGCCCTGGTGTGTGCGCAAATGTCCCTATTGTGATTTCAACTCGCATGAAGGCGGGCAGGATGAAGCGAGGCAGCTTCAATATATCGATGCCCTGATCCGTGACCTGGAACAGGAGTTGCCCCGTATCTGGGGCCGTCGCATCAATACCATTTTTATCGGCGGTGGCACCCCCAGTCTGTTTTCAATCAAGGCCATGGAACAACTCATGGCCGGCTTACGGGCAAGACTTAATTTTTATCCCGATATTGAAATAACCCTGGAAGCCAATCCCGGCACGGCCGAGGCAAACAAGTTCAAAGCCTTTCGCGATCTCGGCATCAACCGCCTCTCCATTGGTGTGCAAAGTTTTAACGACGCGCGCTTACAGCAACTTGGGCGTATTCATACGGCAAGTGAGGCCCACACCGCCATCGACCTGGCACAGGCAGCCGGGTTCGAATCGCTAAATACAGATCTTATGTACGGTTTGCCTGAGCAGTCTGTTGCCGACTCACTCCAGGACCTGCAGAAAGCGATTGCGCATGAACCGTCCCATCTTTCACGTTACCAGTTGACCATTGAACCCAATACGGTGTTTTACGCCCGCCCGCCAAAATTACCGGATGACGATGTCATTAATGAGATGCAGGAGGCGGGAGATGAACTCATGGCCCGGCAAGGCTATCAACAATATGAAATCTCTGCCTACGCCAGACCGTATCAACAATGTCTGCATAACCTCAATTACTGGCAGTTTGGTGATTACCTGGGCCTTGGTGCCGGAGCCCATGGCAAGTTGACCGATGTTTCTGCCGGTACCGTCACGCGTTATGCCCGTCACCGGATACCGGAGCGCTACATGCAGCTTGCCGGTACGGCAGGTGCCATTACTGAAGAAAGGCAACTGAATCGCGTTGACCTGTCGCTGGAATTCATGATGAATGCCCTGCGATTGACACAGGGTGTTTCACCTGACCTCTTCAGGCAACGGACCGGGATGCCCCTCAACGTGATCGAGGCTGAATTAAAATATGCCGAGGAAAACGGTCTGCTGGTCTGGGACCTGGCCACGCTCAAACCGACAGAGTCCGGACAGCGTTATCTGAATGACCTCCTGCAATATTTCATGCCGAAGACCGAAACGGAAAAATGTTCTGCTGATTAACCGGGTTTACCATCCACACGTGGCGTTACCAGTATCGGGGCATAAACAATCAGAAACAGGGTAAATGCACCTATCCAGAGGCCACCGGCAATCGTAATACTGTACAGATAAATCCCGGGGAATAAGGGTCCACTCACCCGCACGATAGCTGCCAGGGTAATCAATACGTAGGCAGCCGTAATCAGGGGCGGTGCGATCAGGGGACGGCCGGTATGACCAAGTGCGGCACGTGTCATTACCGCAAGGATCATGGTGGCGAATAATCCCGAGGTGAGAGCATGCAGCCAGGCCGTACTGAATGCCATGCCGGTCAGCAAAAACACGCCTTTCAGGGCCAGGCCGATGATCAACCAGGCATAGCCTATGTGCAGGATCCAGACGATGGCTTCATTCAGGCAGCGCCATGTTTTCCAGCGCATAAAGCGGCCGGTGTGAATCACTGCCGTCAGGATTGCCAGCCAACCAGCCACCTGGGAATACGGCCATATCAGGTCGATGATCAATATCAGCGCAATGCTGAAAGCGGCTGCACGATCCAGCGCGGGGAAAGGCATTATTGAAAAGGTTTCGTCCGTACGGCGC
>JBFFIE010000023.1:0-31546 GCA_041556555.1 Gammaproteobacteria bacterium | reverse complement strand
TCTCGCCCCGAATTTACCGGAGTATTTTTAATGCTGCTGGGCACTTGGCTACGCTTACCTGCTTTCTTGGCAAGGAAAATGTTATACTCCAGTAATTCAGTGATAAACTTTTCTCTTGTTCGGGCCGGTACGGAAATAATCTGCATCCCGTTTTTCAAACGCTCAATCAGGTAAATAATTTCCTTATCGCGTTTTTCTCCATGATTCAGTCTTTTTTGATCAAATAATCTGATCAGATCATCTATAACCAGCATGGATTGTTTCCAGGAATTGGAACGTGTCCCGGTCTTAAGATATATCTTCAGCATTAATTTGAACCAGTAAACATACAGGAAGCTCTGGATGAATTGAGGAAGTGATGTGCCTGACAGATGTCTCTTGATTTCAAGCTTGATTTTGCTATTTGCAGCAAGCATTAAAGTCTTGTCAAAAGACTTCCTGTCCTGTTTATCTATCGTGATATCTTCTTTTTCTGATAATAAATTTTTTAGTTTTGTATATGCATGTTTTAAACCAGGAGGACCGTATTTCTCAAACAACTTGAGTATCATCAATTTGACCTCAAGTCCTGAGTCAATTTCATCACAGGCACGCTGAAAAGCGACACAGACTGCCTCAGGTCGGAAGGGATTATCCATTTGTCTGGAGGTAGCCATATTACCGAGGATTCGTGACATATTCTGATCAAGTAACAGCAGGGCCTGTCCACAGCTCTGGTTTAATTTACCAACGGCTGAGTTAAGTGCCAGGGATTCTTCAATTGGCATCGCCCTGGGTTTTGACCTGCTTTTACTGAAGAATCTGGCAAATTTCCCTTGTCTGGAAGTAGTCAATTGCTCGTTGATCTGTTCAATGAAACCATTGCTGAAATCGGCCTGTATTGCCTGTCGCTTCTGACGAATTTCATTCATGGCATTGAAGTAGAAGTTTTTGGCATTGGTATCCCCTTTTTCTGCCAGATCAAAAAGGATATCTTCCGCTTCATCAAACAACATATTAAGCGGGCCAGAGAGGTCCTCCGTAATCAGCCGCTGGCATTCGATTAGCAGCTCTTGATTCGGTGTATATTTGTGCTCAGAGAACATACCTTACCCTGTCAGAGTGAGGTGTAATCGGGAAGTTTTATGGCAATCGCCTTTCAGAATTACACCAAATAAAAACATAAGCTTACAAATGGTTATTTAAGGTATCGGCGAAGTTGTTTCAATGCTCTGGTCTATTGGCTGTGAACAGATTCACAACAAAACTCTTGTAAACGTGACCCATTTGATCTTTCTATTATGGACGCTCAAGTATGCCTTATTATCCCCCGGAAATTCTCCTGTGCGCACATCGTCCGAATGTGACAAAAACGTCTCATCCATTTGGTGTACGAATTCCAAGTTCTTGTTTTTATTATTCCTAAAAATCGGCATGAACCTTGCTGCATATTCAACAAAACATGATTGCAAGGTAATAACGATGAAAGATTTACACCTGGAACTGGTTGATATCAAATCCACTGAAGAGGATCTTCAATCTCTGGTGGCCATGAGTGACAAGAGCGAACTGGCACAATCTGTCAGATTACTCGCCATAAATATTGCCCTATACAAAAAGTGTTTTGGCGACCTCCCGACCAAAACCTATGAGAATTTCTTCAATGTGGATGTAGACAGTGATAGCGCAAAGGTATTTGCTAATGGATTACAGGAAGCGATTGAAATGCTGAACATGGTATTGCAATCTCGTACCCTGGAAGATTATGAGGAGGAAGGAATTACAATAAACTAGATTCTAGGCATTATTCGACAGGTCAATCAGATTTTCCCCGTTTGCCTGTCGAATGGCCTTGGCTTCATCATTTCTTAGATCATTAAGTCTGGCAAGATAGTCAGTATTAACATCTCCGGTTACATATTCACCATTAAAACAGGAAAGATCGAACTCCTTGATGCTGTCCTCTGCAAAGCTGACGGCCTGAATCAAATCATCAAGGTCTTGGTAAATTAACCAATCTGCACCGATAATCTTGGCGATCTCGTCTTCCGATCGGTTATTAGCAATCAATTCGCTGGCGGAGGGCATATCAATGCCATACACATTTGGATAACGCACCGGCGGTGCAGCAGAAGCAAAGTAAACCTTTTTTGCACCGGCATCACGCGCCATTTGAATAATCTCTCCGGATGTTGTCCCCCGCACTATTGAATCATCAACCAGTAAAACATTCTTGTCGCGAAATTCAAGATCAATGGCATTCAGTTTTTGTCTGACAGATTTTTTACGTATGGCCTGGCCCGGCATGATGAAAGTACGTGGTATATAACGATTCTTGATAAATCCTTCACGATATTTGATACCCAGATTATATGCCAGGGGTAATGCCGAAGTCCGTCCGGTATCAGGGATCGGAATAACGACATCAATATCATGATCAGGCCTGGCCTCTAAAATCTTTCTGGCCAGCGCTTCGCCCATACGTAACCTGGCCTTGTGAACGGAAATATTATCAATAATCGAGTCTGGTCTGGCCAGATAGACGTATTCAAAAATACAGGGTGAATACCTGGCATCTTTAGCACATTCCCTGGTATATATTTCTCCGTCATTGGTAATAAAAACCGCCTCACCCGGCTTTATGTCCCTGACAAGTTCAAAATTCAATGCATCTATTGCAACACTTTCAGAAGCTATGATGTATTCCTTGCCCAAATCTGTATCACGCTGACCAAACGATACTGGCCGGATGCCATGTGGATCCCGAAATCCCAGAACTCCAAAGCCGGTAATCATGGCAACTGCTGCATAACCGCCACTGCATCGCTCATGCAGTCGACTCACTGCATCAAAAACATCGTCCACTTCCAGGACCAGTTTACCGGAGCGTTGCAATTCCCTTGCAAGCACATTAAGCAGCACCTCAGAGTCTGAATCTGTATTGAGATGTCTTAAATCTTCAACAAAGAGCTCTTTTTTAAGTTCTTCACCATTGGTGAGGTTACCATTATGCGCCAGAGTGATTCCGTAAGGGGAATTGACATAAAATGGCTGGGCTTCGGCTGAAGAGGAGCAGCCTGCAGTAGGGTAACGCACATGCCCAATACCCACATTACCCCTGAGGTTTAACATATGCCGGGTATGAAAGACATCTCTTACCATGCCATTGTCCTTGCGCAGAAACAATCGTCCATTTTCATAGGTCACCATACCCGCGGCATCCTGTCCCCGGTGTTGCAAGACCGTCAAGGCGTCATAGATGGCCTGGTTAACGTAATTTTTCGCAACAATACCTACTATTCCGCACATATTAATATCCTAGGTCATTTTCAGCAGGGTAATGTGATTAATAAGCGCTGATGATTTTGTCATGGAAACTTCATAACTGTGATATCTGGCCATGGAATCAGGTAAAAAGCGTTCTGCCCATACAGAGATCCTTTCAAACGGTTGAATTACCAATGAGTTTTTCCACCATTCTGCTGCCGGAACGGCGGTGAAACCGGCAAAAAAAACCACGACCAACACTATAACACCTCCCAGGGCCATCCCAAAAAACAGGCCCAGAACCCTGTCTGCAGCAGTCAGCCCTGTTCTGCCCAGTAATTTTACAACCAGAAAGCTGATAACTGTCAGAAGCACCAGGCACAATATAAAGAGTGAGATGAAACCCAGAGCGGCCCTGAGTATAGGGGTATCTATAAAGCCTGAAAACAGGGTGGCAAATGCTGAGGAAAATTTGGTGGCGATTATCAGGGCCAGTATCCATGCCAGTATGGAAAAAACAATATTCAGAAAGCCATATATGACACCTGCAAGAGCAGGCAAGGCAATGATCAGCAGGATAAATATGTCCGCGGTTTGCATATCAGGTTAGCAACTGCACATCATCAAGGGTATCTGAGTAAAATACCCTCCAGTTTAAATTCCTTTTTTACCCTGTCTCTGGTTGCTTCGGCATCGGATCGCTTAAGTTCGGGTCCAATGCGTACCCTGTAACTGGTCTTGCCGCTCTTTTTCAGCGGCTCTATAAATGATCGAAAACCTGCCTTACGCAAATCCGAATTGAGATCATCGGCATTTGATTTGCTGGCAAAACTACCAACCTGTATCACCCAGGCAGACACACCGACTTTTTCTCTAATGGTACTTTCAGTGTCTTTTACAGTTTCGGGGCCTGGTTTTGTCTGTATTTTTGAACTTGACTTCTTCTGGGCTGAATCGGTCGAATTTTCAGTTGTAACATCCGCATCTGTATCAGAATGTGCATCGTCGGTAATCAATGGTGCGGTGAATCCGGTATCCTCCGTGATTACAGGCATATCGTCCGGAATTGGCGGAATATTCGAGCCACTGATATCAGTGCTGCCCCTCTGGTTATTCAACAGCATGGGAATAAATATCACTGCAAGAATAACAAGGACTGCGGCACCGACCAGTCGCTCTTTTAAACCCTGTTCCATAATTGAATGCTATATGTGCAGATTGAGATGCTTGATTGCGGCACCGACCGTCAGAAAAGAACCAGTGATAAGAATTCTGTCTTCAGGGCCGACAATATCACGAACATGGTCGAGAGCCTGGGAAACATGAACATACAAACTGATGTTATCGGTAATTTGCAGCGCGAACAGATCCTGGTTGAGTGTCTCTGCGTCTGCGCCTCTGCTCCCATCCAGACTGACTACATGCCAACAATCAGCGATCTGTTGAAGCATTTCAAAAATAGCCTTGCGATTCTTGTCCTTTAACATGCCTACAATGATATGGGTCTTGCCGTTAACCGGAAGATTTTTGAGATTGTTAACCAGCAATTCTGCTGCTTGCCGATTATGAGCTACATCAAGGATCATCTGGGCCTTGTCAGGTATTATCTGGAATCGCCCCGTAAGATAGAACTCCTGTAATCCTTGGATAATATCCGACCGGGTGACCGGGAATTTATCTGACAGCAGGCTCAGAACCTTCAGGACACCTGCCGCATTTGAAACCTGTTGTTTATTATGCAAAGAAGGGAGTGGCATGTTTTTATAGGACAACTTGTTATCTTGCCAGTTCCACATGCCACCGGTTGTCATTTCATATTGATAGGCCTGTCCAGCCTGGTAAAAATCAGCGCCGATCTCGTTTGCATAATTCACCAGAGTATCAGGTGGATTTCTCTCCGCTGACACTGCAGGTTTTGCCATTCTCATGATTCCTGCCTTCTCACGGCCGATTAATTCTCTGGTGTCACCCAACCAGTTTTCGTGATCCATATCAATGGTAGTAATCAGGGCGACATCAGCATCAAGACAATTGACCGCATCCAGCCTTCCTCCCAGACCCACTTCGAGTATCCCAATGTCAATACCAGCGCGTTGGAAGATATCAAATGCGGCGAGTGTGCCGAATTCAAAGTATGTCAGTGAAATATCACCGCGGGCCTGGTCAATACGGTTAAATGATTCGCAAAGTTCTTCATCGCTGACCTGCCTACCGTTAATACAGATCCTTTCGTTATACCGCAAGAGATGAGGTGAGGTATAACAACCATTTTTATAGCCCGCGTTTGCAAGTATGGAACAGAGCATGTTTGCACTGGAGCCCTTGCCATTGGTTCCCGCTATGCTCACCACCGTATAGCCTGGATTCAGGAGACTCATTTTGTCTGCTACAGACATGCACCGATCCAGACCCAGTTCGATAGATGTAAAGTGCAGACCTTCCTGCCATCTCAACCACTCATCCAGCGTGTCGAAACGCCTGCTGCCCTCAATTTTGGTATTGACCAGTGTCATTTCCCGGGGTGCATACCTTGTTATTGAATGAATCTATCAGCTGGATAACAGCAGATGAGATGTAGATTATAAGATTAAGTAGCCTGGTGGTGAATCAATTTTGCCAGCAACCCGGCGATCCGGTCCCGCAATTCCCGGCGGTCAACAATCATGTCTATATTGCCGTGCTCGAGAAGAAATTCACTGCGCTGAAAGCCCTCAGGCAGGGTTTCTCGCACAGTTTGTTCAATCACCCGAGGACCGGCAAACCCAATCAAGGCACCGGGTTCAGCAATATTAATATCACCCAGGGTCGCCAGACTGGCGGATACACCGCCCATTGTCGGGTCGGTCATGACTGATATATAGGGCAATTTATATCTGGCCAGGGTACCTAGGGCGGCACTGGTTTTTGCCATTTGCATCAGAGACATTAGTGCTTCCTGCATCCTCGCGCCGCCACTCGCAGAGAAACAGACCAGTGAGACATTGTATTGCACTGCGGTATCCACGGCCTTGGCGAATTTTTCACCGACAACCGAGCCCATTGACCCCCCCATGAAATCGAATTCAAAGGCACAGGCAACCAGAGGAATGCCTTTTAACTGGCCCATAAATGCGACTAAGGCATCAGCCTCACCCGTTTTCTTCTGTGCCTGGGCCAGACGATCCTTGTATTTTTTTGAATCCCGGAAGCGAAGCCTGTCTACTGGCCGGATATCGGTGCCAATCTCTACCAGTGGCTCTTCATCAAGGAATTGCTCCAGCCTGTTTCTGGCAGAGATACGCATATGATGATTACACTTGGGACAAACTTCCAGGTTTCTTTCCAGTTCGGCGCGATATAGGACAGCATTACATTTTACACACTTGGTCCAGACACCTTCAGGTACCGATCGTCTTGATGTGCCATTTGTCTGAATTCTTGACGGGATTAATTTTCGAAACCAGCTCATTATTTATCAATACATCTCTAATTAGAATTTTTCCTCAGGAAACATTTAGTGCAGTTCTCAGGCCGGAAATGAATTTTCCGGCTTCAACAAGCATTTCATCTTTCTTGTCTGTCAAATCCGCAATCAGGCTGACAAGACTACTGCCTACAATTACTGCATCACTGAAAGCGGATACAGATTTTGCCGACTCGGCATCTTTAATGCCAAATCCAACCCCGATTGGTAATTCAGTCTTGCGTCTTATATGGCCAATCTTTTCCGAGACGTCACTGATATTCAGTTGATTACTGCCAGTAACGCCTTTTAAAGATACATAATAAAGAAAGCCGCTGGCTTTTGCACAAACTACATCCAGACGCTTGTCACTGGTCGTTGGTGAAAGCAGAAATACCTGGTCAATTCCATACTTTTTCAGTTCTGCCTGTAGTGCGTCCGATTCCTCGGGAGGCATGTCAACCAGCAATACCCCATCAACGCCGGCTTCATTGGCTTCTTTTGCGAACCTGTCATAACCCATAATTTCTACCGGATTGAGATAGCCCATCAATATTATCGGGGTTTTCTGATCGGTTTTCCTGAATTCCCTGACCATACCCAGTACGTTATGCAGCCCAATCTTGTGTTTCAGGGCTCGCTCGGTTGAACGTTGGATGACCGGTCCGTCGGCCATGGGATCAGAAAATGGTACGCCCAGTTCAATAATATCCGCACCATTTTCAACCAGAGTATTTAACAGAGGCAAGGTAATATCCGGCGACGGATCACCTGCTGTGATAAAGGGAATAAGCGCCTTTTTATTTCCAGCTTTCAGGTTTTCAAAACAATCTTTAATACGGCCCATAATAGTCAAAAAATCCCGTATTGAATATATAGTAAATTGACAGGTTTAGGTTTAAAGCAAGGGTTATGAAGAAAAGAATGTATTGATAACAATATCTATTTTCTTTTTGCCTTTTTTTTCCTTAAAGCCATTTTTAATTCCAGTAGCTCAATGGCCATATCGGGAACTTCTTCATGATGTTTTGATTCATGCGACGCCAGCCAGCGATCAACTATATCCAGTTTAACCTTTACCAGTTCAGCAATGTCTCTTCTTTCAAGTCCGTTATCAGAGATAATCGATATCAGCTTGTCTCTGTTATTCATGGCTCAGAGGGTTATCCCCTTCAGTGCGGCAACTGTCTGTATATCCTTGTCTCCTCGACCTGACAGATTAATCACAATTATTTCATCCCTTGACATATCCGGTGCCAGCTTATCCACGTAGGCCAGCGCATGACTGGACTCCAGTGCCGGCATAATACCTTCAGTCCGGGTCAGGTTATGAAACGCTGCCAACGCCTCATCATCATTGATCGCAACATAGGTCGCGCGGCCACTGTCTTTCAACCAGGCATGTTCCGGACCGACGCCCGGATAATCGAGTCCGGCTGATATCGAATGTGTTTCAATTATTTGTCCGTCCTCGTCTTCCATTAGATAGGTACGATTACCGTGCAGTACTCCGGGACTGCCCGCGTTGAGCGGTGCGGCATGGTGACCGGTTTCGAGACCTTCTCCACCTGCTTCGACACCATAGAGCCGGACTGATTTATCATTTATAAAGGGATAAAACAGGCCGATGGCATTTGATCCACCACCAACACAGGCCACCAGTGCGTCAGGCAGTTTTCCTGTCATTTCCAGACACTGCTCACGGGCCTCTCGCCCGATCACGGCTTGGAAATCACGTACCATCGCTGGATATGGATGGGGACCTGCAACGGTACCAATGATATAAAAGGTATTATCAACATTGGTCACCCAGTCACGCATTGCCTCATTCAAGGCATCCTTGAGTGTCTTTGAGCCTGCTTCTACGGCCACCACCGTGGCACCGAGTAATTTCATCCGGAATACATTTGTCGACTGCCGCTTGATGTCCTCAGATCCCATATAAACAATGCATTCAAGACCCAGCCGCGCGGCAACTGTAGCACTGGCTACACCATGTTGGCCGGCACCAGTCTCGGCAATTATCCGGGTCTTGCCCATGCGCCGCGCCAGCAAGGCCTGACCCACCGTGTTATTTATTTTGTGGGCACCGGTATGGTTCAGGTCTTCACGCTTGAGGTAAATTTGCGCTCCACCCAGCTTTTCCGACCATCGCCTGGCGTGGTATAGAGGTGAAGGCCGGCCTACGTAGTGCTTGAGTTCATATTCCAGCTCGGCATTAAACTCAGGATCTTTGAGGTATTTTTCATAGGCCTCGGTGAGCTCCTCAAGCGGGCCCATCAGTGTCTCCGCAACAAACCGGCCACCGTATGGTCCAAAATGCCCCCTGGCATCCGGCAGGGCAATCTGATTGCCGTTATCTGCCGAACTGGTGGTTGCTGTACTGCTGGTATTACGCATTTCTAACCTCGCGAATAAATTCTACAATTTTGCCTGCATCCTTGATGCCCTTGCCAGATTCTACACCACCGCTCACATCAACTGCATACGGCCTGGCCTGTTTTATCGCTGTGACGACGTTATCTGCTGTCAGTCCGCCTGCAAGGATGACAGGTTTTCCAATATCCCGGGCAGCCTCAGTCCAGTCAAAGGCGCGGCCAGTGCCACCGTAAATACCCTTGACGAAGGCGTCGAGGAGCAAGGCAGAAGCCTGGTTAAAGCGTTTGGCTTCAGCCACCAGATTGACATTATCGTGCATTCTAACTGCCTTGATGTAGGGTTTGGAATAGCCGTTGCAGTGGTCCGGGGGTTCATCTCCATGGAACTGCAACATATCAAGCGTAACCTCTTCCAGGATCTCGATGATCTTGTCCCGCTCCGAATTGACGAACAGTCCCACCCTGCATACAAAAGGAGGCAGTCGCTTGCAAATATCGGCAGCTGTACTGGCTGAAATAGCGCGCGGGCTGTCAGGATAAAACACGAAACCCAGTGCATCCGCGCCTGCATCGACAGCTGCCAATGCGTCCTCCATGCGAGTAATGCCGCAAATCTTGACCCGTACTCTCTCTTGCTGAGTGTGTACCAAACTTGTCTCCGATCAATATCCGTAATTATCTCTTATCAGCTGATTAGCTCATCGATGTTACCATCTACAGCATGACAGGCCAGTCTGGACCACCCTGGCTCGGAATTCCGAAATGCTCGGGGTATTCAATGCTCTTCAGATACAGACCGTCAGGGGGTGCGGTGACTCCACCAAGACGTCGATCCCGGCTTTCGAGTACCTGTTGCGCCCAGGTCACGGGTTCCTTGCCAGCGCCAATAGCCATCAAGACGCCGGCTATGTTTCGTACCATGTGGTGTAAAAAAGCATTGGCCTCGATATCCAGGACAATACAGTCATTCATTCGCCTGATTTCCAGCCTTTTCACAGTCCGCACTGGGCTCTTTGCCTGACATTGGCTATCGCGAAAGGAACTGAAATCATGTTCACCGATCAGGCAGGCAGCCGCCGTATTCATCAATTCAACATCCAGTGGGCGATATTCCCAGGTAATCAATTTGCCGAGAATCCCGGGTCTGGTTGGACGGTTCAATATCAGGTATTGGTAGCGCCGCCCGGTCGCTGAAAACCGTGCGTGAAACTCATCACTAACGGGTTTTGCCCATAACAGGCTGATGTCCATGGGCAAGTGTACATTGCCACCAAAAACCCAGGCCTTTGCTTCACGTTGCTTGCCGCTTTCCAGGTGGATGACTTGTTGCAGGGCGTGCACACCGGCGTCGGTTCGGCCGGCACAAATAACCGAAACCGGCTCATCGGCAACTTCTGACAAGGCTGTTTCCACAATTGACTGGATTGAGGTAGCGTGAGGTTGTGTTTGCCAGCCAAAGTAAGCTGCACCGGAATATTCCAGACCAATCGCTATTTTCATAGATAAGTAGAGATGCCGGAAAGAAGTGAGTAACAGGAAGAAACGTGGTCAGGTCTGTAGACCGATGACTCTCTAGATTTGACCAAGCAACTCCTCGGCCTGTTGCCGTTGATCATCGTTACCTTGTGTGATCACATCATCCAGAATAGATTTTGCATTGTCGATGTCACCCAGTTCAATATAGGCCTTGGCCAGATCCAGTTGGGATGCGATATCCTGTTCCTCATCATCAGAACTGACCGTGAAGGTCTCATTATCCTCAATCGAATCATCGACATTAATATCTTCCAGTTCCAGGTTTACTTCGCGCAGACTGTCATCCTCTTCCGGTTCCACTGAGGGTTTGGCTTCACCCGGACGTTTCGGCATTTCCATTGTCTGACTCAGGTCCAGTTCATCATAATCATCCGAAGCGGCCTCTGATCCCTGGTCTGATTCAGCGCTTTCATCCAGTGACAGATCCAGATCCAAGCCATTGCCAGCAAAAGTTTCTTCTCCTGCATTTTCACTTTCAGGAACATCCATGGAAGTTCGGGTGGCTGTAACATCAAGCAGGTCGTCGTCATCATTCAACTCATACTGACTGGTACTACTGACATTCATAAGATCTTCATCGGCCGGCCTGCTTTTTGAAACATCCAGTATGTCATCTTCGAGATCGGAATCCTGCTTGTCTTCATCGAAATCAGAAGAGGTATCCAACAGGTCAAGATCGGCAGAACGTGACTCTGCGTTCTCTTCGCTTTCCAGTGAAAGATCCAGCTTGCTGGTATCAACACCACTGGTTTCCTCGCTGGATTCTGCGCTCTCATCCAGCGACAGGTCCATATCCAGTGAAGGTACTTCAGCAGCTGTTTCTTCTGTATCAAGCTTGAGTGTGCTCAGGTTTTCCGGAGACTCATTCTCTGGACTCTCATTATCATCCAGTGAAAAATCAAAAGAAGATTCGTCCGCAGACCCGGAATCTATGCTGCTGTCCTTGCCAGGTTGGTCAAGAGGAAATTCCAGTGTGTGGTCATCAAGTGCTGAAGGAATCTCGGACGTCGTATCTGCCTCTTCTCCAGCGCTGACAGTGAAATCCATTGATTGTTCTTCGCTAGAACCACCGGAAACATCAAAAATGTCGCTGGCTTCCAAGCCTTCACTATTGTCACTACCTGAAGAAGCGGAGAATGCCATTGCATCTTTATCATCCCTCCCATCTTCCGGGACTGAGGTAAGGTCGAGGATATCGTCTTCATCCTCATCTTCTGCCAGGGTACCCGTGGCACCGGCAGTTCCGGCTGTGACATCCAGAATATCTTCTTCTTCAACTTCTTCCGGTGCATCAAAATCCAGTGTGTCATCAGCAGCTGTTGTCATGTCAAGATCAAAATCTATGGCGGACTCGGTTGCTTCTCCATCACCGGCAATATTGACGATACCGCCACCCCCTGTGGATGATGGGGCTTCCTCTTCTTCCCCTTCTACGGGTTCAGCAAACAATTCCCGATTGGGCGAAATTTCCTGCCACATGGCAAGGGCCATGGTCCAGTAATCACCCTCACCGTCGACCTTGTCATGCAGGACTTTTGCGGCCTCTTCATATGCCTTCTTGTTGTTGGCGGCATAGTAGACTTCAAGTAACTTGGTATGAAAATCAAGGTTGTCAGGTTCTTTTTCAAGTGCTTGCTTGACCACTTGCTCGGCTTGATCAAAATCCTCATAAGCGAGATATACGTTCACATCCGCAAGCGGATCTTCTTCAATTTCATCCGCCGCCGGCACAGCTGTCGCTGTTACCGTAGTTTTCTCTTCGGGAGACATAACCTGGGTCTGGTCCGAAACATCTTCGATATCCTCAACAAATCCGACATCATCATCTGGCAACTCGCTTTCATCTTCCATACCAACCGGTAGTAAGGTATCCGCCTCGGAATCCACAACATCCGTTTCATTGCCGGCCTCCTCAATGAGACCTATGTCAGGTTCATCCATTGCAGCTGCAGCCTCATCAGCAGCCTTTTCTTCAGCCTTGGCACGGCGTTTTTTGAGGATAGACAGTAACACAAGCAACAATAGGGCACCGACTGCACCAGCCACATAATTGAGGTACGATTTTGCGGTCTCAACCAGACCACTGATCTGGCCCGGCATATCTTTAAGGACAGCGGGAATTCCCTTCAGGGTCTCGGGAATATTTTTCATCCACTCAGGAATTGTGATGTTTTCCAGAACTCCGGAAATAAAGCCGAGTGGGCCTTCATCAATTGCAGTTTCTCCAGAGGTGGCCGGTGCTTGCTTCGCTGGCTCGGTTTTGGCCATATCCTCAGGGGCTTCAGCAGCTTTTGTTTCAGGCTCCGTCTCTGGTTCTGCCTGCGCCTCTGCCTCGGCTGCGGCCGCAGCTACCTGCTCCTGCAACATGGCCAGTTCATTTTCCTTGAGATCAATCAAGCGTTTCATGTCATCGATAATCTCGTCGGTCTCTGCGATCTGACCCCGCAACTCATCATTTTCTTGGGTCAACGCGTCCAGGGATTCCCTGGCAAGAACCAGCTCACGATTTAACTGCTGAGACTCTGTACCAGATCCATCACCGGCCGCCTGACCATCTTCTCCAGGTGTGACCAGCCGCAATTCAGGACGGCCCTCTTCCGTAACTTCCATATCAGCACCAGTTGGTTCGGCTGCTTCCGGTGTTGTTGGTGCTTCCCTTGTCTCTGATTCTGTGGTGACTTTCGCGGTTTCCCGGCCGCTGACTCCCTTGGGACGCTCAGGTGCAGCGGCGGCTACTGCAGAACGGGCTTCGGCCCAGAGTTCGTTCTGGTTTTTGGTCATGGCAAAGGCTTCGGCCTTATCCAGAGAGCGAATCTCTGGCATGTCAGGTAACTGCAATACCTGACCACGTTTAAGGCCATTGATGTTCCCGTTAATAAAGGCTTCCGGGTTTGCCCGCAGGATCGCGAACATCATTTGCTGGATACTCACTGAAGTGTCCGGTCGCAGGTTTTTTGCCAGGGACCACAGCGTATCGCCGGTTACTACCGGCCCATACTGATCTCCTACCACAAAAGTCCGTATTCCGGTTGTTGGTGCTGGCTGAGGACGGGGCGTGGCTGCCCGTGAAGCAGGCGGTGGTGTGTATTCCGGATTATAGACCACCTGATTGTCTTCAATGGCACGGGGTTCGGGCTCGGGCTCAGGGGCGGAAATTTGCATACGCTGACTGCTTGTGGGACTGCTCAGCCGTTGCTGGGTAAATTCATTGGAATAAATTGGCGGATCCAGCAAGACGGTGTATTCCCGGTAAAGACGGCCATTGTCCCAGCTCACTTCCAGAAGAAAGTTTAGAAAAGGCTCGCGTATCGGCTCTACACTGTATACCCGGATGTAGTCGCCGCCACGCTCAGTTTCCTTGACGACAAAATTTAACTCCTGCAGAACCATCGCTCGGGGAATACCGGCCCGGGCAAATGCCTCGCTGTCGGCAAGGTGCACCTGCATGCTGTCCAGTTCCACAACCGTGGGCGAGAGCAGTCCTATCTTGGCCTCAAAGGGTTCATTCAGGGCGGATTCAAGCTGCAACTTGCCGAGACCCAGTGCCTGTGCAAGGCCGGGAGCCAGAGCCAGAAATACATAAACTAACAGCCTTGCTCTCATTCCTGTAACGTCCTAATCGGATTCATAATTTTGTTGTTGGTGGAATCAGGTGATCAATTTCAGGTATAGCCGAAAACCCGGTGTCGGCCCCCGGCCAGTAGCATTATTGAAAAATATTTTAATTATCAATATGTTAACAACTTGTCACCGAAAATAATAGCGTACTTTCTCCACTCCTGAGGGGAAAAAACTGATTAAATTTTAATCAATACCCGCCCAAAAAACAGGCACATCTCGCCCCTTTTGAACCTACGAACTTCCTTTACAATAGCTACTTAACTATAGTTTATAAATAACTTTTTACCAAAATTTCAGCAATTTGGATACTATTAAGTGCCGCTCCTTTGCGGATGTTGTCAGATACGACCCAGAGGTTTAGACCCAGGGGGTGAGATATGTCTTCACGGATTCGACCGACATAGACCGGGTCTCGTCCGGTAGCCTCGGTCACCGCGGTGGGATAACCCCCGTCCTTCCGCTCATCAACAACCTCGATTCCCGGGGCCTTGCTCAGGATCTCGGTCGCCTCAGCAGCCGTGATCTTCTTTTCAGTTTCAATGTGCACGGCTTCTGAATGCCCGTAGAAGACCGGTACCCGAACCGTGGTGGGATTAACCAGGATAGACTCATCCTCGAAGATCTTGCGGGTTTCCCAGACCATCTTCATTTCTTCCTTGGTGTAGCCATTATCCTGAAAAGCGTCGATATGCGGCAGAGCATTGAATGCGATCTGTTTGGGATAGACTTTGCATTCTGCAGATTTACCGTTCAACAGGGCTGCAGTCTGTTGCGCCAGTTCCACGATGGCTTCCTTGCCGGTACCGGACACCGCCTGATAAGTACAGACGTTTATTCGACGGATGCCCACGGCATCATAAATCGGTTTTAAGGCGACCAGCATCTGGATGGTAGAGCAATTCGGATTGGCAATGATGCCATGGTTTTCGTAGTCAGCAATCGCACCGGCATTCACTTCTGGTACGACCAGCGGAATGTCCTTGTCATAGCGAAATTGAGAGGTGTTATCGACTACAACGCAACCGGCCTCTGCGGCCCGCGGTGCATGAATTTTTGATACCGAGGCACCTGGAGAAAACAGCCCGATTTGGATATCGCCGAAATCAAATGAATCCAGCTCTTCTACCACCAGTTCTTGCCTGCCGAATTCAACCTTTTTACCTGCAGAACGTTCACTGGCCAGGGCATAAACCTTGTCGACAGGGAATTTGCGCTCGGCAAGTATGGATAACATGACTTCACCGACTGCCCCGGTCGCACCAACGACTGCAACATTAAATTTTTTGCTCATAATTCAAATTACCTTAAATCAGAATCTTGGCTTTCAGAAGTACTTTAAAGGGCTGCAACGACAGCATCACCCATGTCTGCCGTCGAGATGGCCTGATCTCCTGAGCGGCAAATGTCCGGTGTTCGCAGACCGTTAGCAAGGACTTTTTTTACTGCGGCCTCAATGCGGTTAGCATGGCTTATTTCGTTCAGTGAATAACGTAACATCATAGCCACGGATAATATTGTTGCCAGTGGATTTGCCTTGTTTTGACCGGCAATATCCGGTGCAGAACCGTGAATCGGTTCATACAATCCCTGGCCTGTCTGATTCAAAGAGGCTGATGGTAACATACCAATGGAACCGGTGAGCATGGATGCGAGATCTGAGAGAATGTCACCGAACATATTGGTCGTGACGATAACGTCAAATTGTTTCGGATCCCGCACCAGCTGCATAGCCGCGTTATCTACATACATATGTTGCAGGCTCACATCGGGATAATCTGCAGCGACTTCGGTAACGACCTCGCGCCATAACTCGGTCGCCTCCAGGACGTTGGCCTTGTCTACAGAACAGACCTTGCCACTACGTTTTCTGGCCACTTCAAACGCCATACTGGCAATCCGGCGAATCTCTGCCTCATTATATATAAGGGTATTGAAGCCCTCGCGCAGATTGTCTGAAGTACGGCGCATACCCCTGGGTTCACCAAAGTAAATCCCTCCGGTGAGTTCCCGGACGATCATGATATCGAGACCGGCAACGATCTCCGGCCTCAGTGTCGAGGCGTCCGCCAGCGCGCTGTGCACAATGGCAGGACGCAGATTGGCATACAGTCCCAGTCCGGAACGGATAGCCAATAGACCACGCTCGGGGCGCAGAGAACGCTCAATGGTTTCCCATTTGGGTCCGCCCACCGCACCAAGCAATACGGCATCGGATGTCCGTGCTTTTTCCAGCGTCTCTTCGGGCAGCGGTTTGCCGCTCACATCCACGCCATGGCCGCCGATTGCACCATGGTCAATCTGAAGTTTTAGATCATGATCAGTAATCAGGGCTTGTAGAACTTTCTCAGCCTCTGCAACGATCTCGGGACCGATACCGTCACCGGGGAGAACCAGGATTTTTGCTGTCACTGTATGTGAAATTCCGTCCGGGGGTTGAATAAAAAAGGTTGCACAGCATACCTCAAGTAACAATGGACTTCGACTGGGATGTGCGCGATCGCCTATCGTTCATGGCCTCATGTGCTGTTATCCAGGTTGCCACGATTACCATGCCGCCACCCAACCATTCCCTGATTGTTGTAATCTCATCAGTCAGTAATATCGCAGAAACTGCACCAGCCACGATTTCAAACAGAAACAGAACAGCGGAACGGTGAACTGGCAGGTGAGTAACACCGTACTGCGCAGTATAGGTCATCACTAGCATACCGATGCTCCCGGTTGCCAGTACCAGCATTAAGGATACAGCATTGAACTCCGGAGGCACCGGCTGCAAGACCAGGACGCCAATTCCTGACAACAGGATTACCCCGAGAAACGCCGGGATCAGTTTAAGAATCATTGGTATATCACCCAGTTTGCGGATGCAGATATTCATCACAGAAAAGGCAAACCCGGCAGTTATGGCTAGGACATCAGCACGATCAATATTCCATGGATTTGGTTCATCGGGTAACCACAATATGACGAAGGCACCAGTCAAAGCCAACACGATGGAAAACAGTGCTGCGGGTGACGGTCGCTCTTTTAAGACCACCCATCCCAGCAGGACGGACCAGATGGGTGAGAGATAAAATAACAGCAATACCCGGACAATTGTGCCCTCAAGGACAGCAAGAATAAAACCCAGATTGGCCCAGCCCGCTGTTAGTGCAACCATGAATAACAACCCCGGTTGCCTGGAAAAGCCCTCCAGGTGCACAAACATCCGTGGCAGCAAAGGCAAAAGGGCTGCAATGTATATCAATAAAGACCCCCATAAACCGGGGATACCCTGTGCTTCCAGCAAGCGCATGGGATACCACAATAATCCCCAAAGCGTGGCAGCAACCAGACAACTCAGGATCGGTAAAAGGCTTGAGAGATTTTTGGTCGACATGTGCAGATAGCCTATACTACGAGGCCGTTTTTTTATAATGAATCATAAAATCTTCATGAATCCCGGACTGTACCTGTTACAACCCTACCCGTTTGAAAAACTCGCCGGAATAAAGTCGGGGGTAAAACCGGCCAGCGATAAACAACCGATCGATTTGTCAATAGGTGAGCCCAAACATGAAACACCAGGCTTTATTCTGCAGGAATTATCCCGACAGTTGAAAGGCGCGGCCTCATACCCCAAGACCCGTGGCAATGAAGATTTGAGGCAAGCAATCGTGGACTGGCTGATCCGACGTTTCCACCTGCCAGCGGGTAGTCTGCATCAGGAACACCATGTCTTGCCGGTCAATGGTACCCGGGAAGCACTGTTTGCCTTTGCACAATGTCTGATTAATCGAAATAACAAGAATGCAGTCGTGGTCTCCCCCAATCCTTTCTATCAGATATATGAAGGTGCCGCATTACTGGCCGGTGCCTCGCCCTATTATGTCAACTGTTACCGGGAAAGGGACTTTATTCCTGATTTCACTTCGGTCCCGGAACCAGTCTGGAAAAACACTGAACTTGTCTTCATCTGTTCGCCCGGAAACCCAACCGGCGCAGTCATAAACAGCAGCGAATTACAACAACTGATCGAATTGGCGGACCGTTATGATTTCATGGTTGCAGCAGATGAATGCTACTCGGAAATATACCTGAGCGAAGGTTCTCCGCCGATTGGTCTGTTGCAGGCCGCTGCTGAAATGGGCCGGGATGATTACAGTCGATGCATAGTGTTTCATAGCCTGTCAAAACGCTCCAATGTGCCAGGGCTGCGCTCCGGTTTTGTTGCCGGTGATAAAAAACTCATTGCCGAATTCTTCCGGTACCGGACTTATCATGGTTGTGCCATGCCCCTGTTCACCCAGGCTGCAAGTACCGTAGCCTGGCAAGATGAGGAACACGTGATAGAAAACCGGCGACAGTATCGTGAGAAATTTGATGCTGTACTGGGTATCCTGACAAACCTAATGACTGTTGACAGGCCGGATGCCAGCTTTTATCTCTGGCCGGAGATCGCGGGTGGCGATGATATAGCGTTTGCCCGCGGACTCTTTGCCGAACAGAACGTAACTGTTCTGCCGGGCAGTTTCCTTTCCCGCACCGCAAATGATATAAATCCGGGCAAGGGACATCTTCGAATTGCACTGGTGGCTCCGCTCGGAGAATGCATCGATGCTGCAAACCGAATAAAAGAATACATTACTAAAACGACAGGAAAATGATATGAGTCAGCTTGAAAACATCATTAACGAACATTTTGAAAACCGGAGCGGAATCTCTCCCTCATCTGCAAGCCAGGAACTTAGAGAGGCTGTGACAAAAGCGCTCAATGGTCTCGACAGTGGCAAGCTCCGGGTTGCAGAGAAGAAAGATGGTGACTGGGTAGTTAACCAATGGTTGAAAAAGGCCGTGTTATTATCCTTCCTGCTGGAAGGGAATCGTGTCATAGATGGCGGTTTCACCAACTACTATGACAAGGTGCCCTGCAAATTTACTGGTCTCGACAAGGCCGGCTTTGAAACAATCGGTGCACGCATCGTTCCGCCGGCAACCGCACGTCGTGGAAGTTATGTGGCACCTGGCGTCGTGATGATGCCAAGCTATGTCAATATTGGCGCCTACGTTGATTCAGGCACCATGGTCGACACCTGGGCCACCGTGGGATCCTGTGCCCAGATTGGCAAAAACGTTCATCTCTCGGGCGGTGTGGGTATAGGGGGTGTACTTGAACCTCTGCAGGCCAACCCGACCATCATTGAAGACAATTGTTTTATTGGTGCCCGCTCCGAAGTCGTGGAAGGTGTCATCGTCGGTGAAGGATCCGTCATCTCCATGGGTGTCTATATCGGCCAGAGTACCCGGATCTATAACCGGGAAACCGGAGAGATCAGCTTTGGGCGGATACCACCAGGCTCAGTTGTAGTCTCGGGAAACCTGCCCTCAAAAGACGGTAAATACAGTCTTTACTGTGCCGTGATAGTCAAGCAGGTGGATGAAAAGACCCGCAGCAAGGTCGGGATCAATGAATTGTTACGTGATATATGAACAGACAGACGGCTAATGTTGGGCAACTGCTGTCTCGATCTCCGTGGCCAGGTGCCCGGCAATCCTGTCTACCTGGCCGGATTCTTCTCCTTCAACCATCACCCGGATAAGCGGTTCGGTACCGGACGTGCGTATCAGAACCCGTCCCCGGCTACCCAATTCCATTTCTGCACTCTTGATGGCATCAGGAATTCCGTTTAACTTTAATGGATCAACGCGTTGGCTCACGCGCACATTGATCATCTTCTGCGGATATTTGATCACTCCTTTTTTAATATCATGCAGGGTCTTGCCAGTCCGGCTTATGGCCTGCATGACTTCCAGTGCCGAGATAATGCCGTCACCGGTCGTGGTTTTTCTAAGGTTTATCAGGTGACCCGAAGTCTCCCCTCCCAGAATGAGATTCTTTTGATAAAGCAGTTCCATGATGTAGCGGTCACCAACACGGGCCCGTAAAAAATCGAGTTCCATAGCCTTGATCGCCTGTTCCAGTCCCAGGTTACTCATCAGGGTACCGACAACGGCACCATTCAGGTTTGCAAGGTTCTCGCAAGCCATGATGTAAAGAATTTCATCGCCGTCGACCAGTTCGGCCTTTTCATCCACCATGATCAGACGGTCACCATCTCCATCAAACGCAATACCAAGATCAGCATCTGCCTTAATAACCTCGCCCCTGAGGTTTTCCGGGGACGTAGCGCCAACCTTGTCATTAATATTGAAGCCATCCGGTTCAGTGCCGATGGTAATAATACTTGCCCCAAGCTCCTCAAACAGGGGCGGAGCAATGTGATAGGTAGCTCCATGAGCACAATCAATCACAATCTTCAGACCGGAAAGATCCATGCCTGGACGAATGCAGGATTTACAAAATTCGATATAGCGCCTGGGAGCATCGACAATACGCTTCGCCTTGCCGAGTCTTTTCGGGCTAACAACCTCCAGGGGCTTATCCAGTACCGCTTCAATCTCAAGCTCGATGCTGTCAGGAAGCTTTTTGCCCTCGCCTGTGAAAAACTTGATGCCATTATCCTGGAAGGGATTATGTGAGGCGCTGATTACAATACCGGCCTGGGCGCGGGTGTTTTTTGCAAGAAAGGCGATACCCGGCGTGGGCATGGGTCCGAGTAAACGGATATCCACTCCGGCTGCAGAGAGGCCGGCTTCAAGCGCCGACTCAAACATGTATCCCGAAACACGGGTGTCCTTGCCGATGACAACAGGACCCTTGTCCTTGTCAGCGAGTACCCGACCCGCGGCCCATCCGAGTTTCATCACAAACTCCGGGGTTATGGGCGGTTCACCGACGCATCCACGGATACCATCGGTACCGAAATATTTTCGTTCCGTGCTGATAAAGGGCCCCTTGGATGTTAGTGTGATACGGTTCAGCTTTCGGCAAGATTACCTGTGAACTGAACTTTCCATCAATACGTTACTTGATTAAGCGGGCCTTGCCGGTGGTTCACCGTGAGGCGCATCTTCTTTACTGGACTCACCGTTTTCCACCTTGCTGGCGTTATCCGGATGATCATCATCATCCCAGTCAGCGGGAGGTCCCGGTTCCTTGCCTTGCATGATGGCATCGATCTGGTCCCTGTCGATGGTTTCATACTTCATCAAGGCATCAGCCATCATATCCAGCTTGTCACGATTATCCGTCAGAAGTTTTTCGGCACGGCGATAATTACGATCGATGATGTTCTTTATCTCTTCATCGATAAGGTGAGTGGTCTCGTCGGAGATGGCCTTGTGCTTGGTCACTGAATGACCAAGGAAGACTTCGTCTTCTTCCTCGCTGTAGGTCAGAGGACCGAGTTTGTCTGAAAGACCCCAGCGAGTCACCATGTTACGGGCAATCTGTGTCGCTCGCTCGATGTCGTTACTGGCACCCGTGGTGACATGCTCATGGCCAAAGACGATCTCTTCTGCCAGTCGGCCACCGAACATCGAGGAAATCATGCTTTCGAGTTGTTCCTTGCTCTGACTGTACTTGTCCTCTTCTGGCAGATACATGGTGACACCCAGTGCCCGTCCGCGGGGGATAATTGTTACCTTGTAAACCGGATCATGCGACGGTACCAGTAGTCCGACTATTGCATGACCCGCCTCATGATATGCAGTAAGACGTTTGTCTTTTTCACTCATGACCATAGAGCGGCGTTCTGCACCCATCATGATCTTGTCCTTGGCACGCTCGAAATCATCCATATCGACAAGTGTTTTATTTGCGCGAGCGGCAAACAACGCTGCCTCATTGACCAGATTGGAAAGATCAGCGCCGGAAAAACCTGGTGTACCCCGGGCAATAATTGAAGGTTTCACATTATCGTCCAGGGGGACTTTGCGCATGTGTACTTTCAATATCTGTTCCCGACCGCGGATGTCCGGCAACGGCACGACAACCTGACGGTCAAAACGGCCAGGCCTTAACAAGGCAGGGTCAAGCACATCGGGACGGTTGGTTGCGGCGATAACAATCACGCCCTCGTTCCCTTCGAAACCGTCCATCTCTACCAGCAACTGGTTCAGTGTCTGTTCGCGTTCATCATGACCGCCACCCAGACCGGCACCACGATGACGCCCTACTGCATCGATCTCGTCAATGAAAATGATACATGGGGCATGTTTCTTGGCGTTCTCAAACATATCACGCACACGTGATGCGCCAACACCCACAAACATCTCGACAAAGTCAGAACCCGAAATGGTGAAAAACGGTACTTTCGCCTCACCGGCGATGGCGCGTGCCAGCAGCGTCTTACCGGTACCCGGAGGACCGACCATGAGAACCCCGCGCGGGATCTTGCCACCAAGTTTCTGAAACTTGCCGGGGTCACGCAGGAATTCGACCAGCTCATTGACCTCTTCCTTGGCCTCTTCTACACCGGCTACATCATTGAAGGTGACCTTGACCTGATCTTCACCGAGAAGACGGGCACGACTCTTGCCAAACGACAAAGCTCCCCCTCGACCTCCACCACCCTGCATCTGACGCATAAAGTATATCCAGATGCCCAGTAACAACAGGATGGGGAACCAGGAGATGAGCGCGTGGGCCCAGAGGGAATTGTCCGGTTCCAGTCCGGTAATCTCGACATTATTATTCAGTAATGTCCCGATCAGCGCATCATTATTTGTCTCGGGGCTGTAGGTTGAAAAACGTGAATCATCGACACGTTTGCCCGAGATTTTATTGCCTTCAATCGTGACCTGTTTGACGTTGCCTGTCTTCACCTCGCTGATAAAGGTTGAGTAGGGCACGTTGGTGACCATGGGCGCAGACAGGTTTTTAAACACCAGCATCAAGACCAGTGTAATGACAATCATTAGAACCAGTGTTCTGGCAGTCTCGTTCAAATCAAATACCTCTTATTCGGAAATATTTCATACAGTTAACTATAACACCATATTAGGCTCTCAGGGTCGATAGTCACGCCCCAAAAGATAAAATTCTCTGGAACTTTCCCTGGAAGCCCGGGGATTTCGAGAGATGATCCGGGGAAAATGTTCCTGAAGGCTTTTCCTGAATTCATCCACACCTTCTCCCTGAAACACTTTGACCAGAATATCGCCTCCCGGTTTCAGGACTTCCAGTGCGAGATCCCTGGCCAACTCGGCCAGATAAACGCTGCGGGTCTGATCGCTGGATTTTATACCAGATATATTGGGGGCCATATCGGAGATTACAAGGTCTGCCCTGTTACCCTCCAGGGCACTGAGACAGGCGTCAAGGATCTCCTGTTCCCTGAAGTCTCCCTGAATAAAACTGACTCCTTTTATATTGTCCATGGGCAAAATATCGACAGCAATCACGCGGCCCTGTTTCCCGGTTTTTTTGGCGGCATATTGTGACCAGCTTCCTGGCGCTGCCCCGAGGTCTACTACCAATTGCCCCGGACGAAACAGGTTGTCCTTTTCATCGATCTCGATCAGCTTGAAAACCGCGCGGGAGCGATAGTCTGATCGCTGCGCCTGTTTGACAAAGGGATCACGGTGTTGCCTTTGCAGCCAGCGCTGGCTGCTGGGTTTTCTAGCATGTGGTCTTCTGGACATCAGGGAAAATTATAAACAGCGGTAAGCGTTAGCGACCGCCAACTGAAACGTCATTCGTAACGCACGACGAGTATCTCATACTCCTGTACGCCACCAGGTGCCTTGACCTCGACGACTTCCCCTTCTTCCTTGCCGATCAATGCCCGGGCTACTGGAGAGGTAATGGAGATCAGGCCTTGTTCGATGTCTGCCTCAATTTCACCCACGATTTGGTAAGTGACCTTTTGCTCATTTTCAAGGTTCATGAGTTCGATCGTCGCACCGAAAACCACGCGACCTTCTGAGTCCATGTTGGCGACTTCGATGATCTGCGCATCGGCCAGTGCGGATTCAATGGATGCAATACGTCCCTCAAGGAAACTCTGCTGTTCACGTGCGGCATGATATTCCGCATTCTCACTGAGGTCGCCGTGCGCGCGTGCCTCCGCAATAGCCTCGGTGATCCGGGGCCGATCAACTGTCTTCATGGCTTTCAGTTGTTCACGCAATCGTTGTGCACCTTTTGCGGTAATGGGTGCCTTGCTCATAACAACTCCTTTATATGAATTCCCTGTGTAATTCCTGCAAACTGTTCACAGCCGTTGAATTACTCTGCTTCAATGCAAGAACGGTGGCATGGGCTCCGGCCATGGTCGTGGTATAAAACACCTTGTGATGCAGGGCGGTACGGCGGATGGAATAGGAATCGGCAATTGCTTGCTTGTCTTCGGTAGTATTCACTATGAGGTCTATTTCATCATTTTTCAACATATCAACGATATGAGGTTGCCCTTCCCTGACCTTGTTCACACCTAGGCATTCCAGACCGGCATCCCTGAGTGCCCTCGCCGTACCGTGTGTAGCACACAACAGGAAACCGATATTGGCGAGCTCCCTCGCCACCTTCACAGCTTCTGCCTTGTCTTCATCACGGACACTGATGAACGCCAGCCCTGAATTGGAGATGTTTTCACCCACAGCCAGTTGGCCCTTGGCGAAGGCCTCGGCAAATGTCATACCGATCCCCATGACCTCACCGGTGGATTTCATTTCAGGGCCGAGCAGGGAATCAACACCAGGGAATTTAATGAACGGAAATACGGACTCCTTGACGGAGTAATACGATGGCATCTTGACTGTTGTGACTCCCTGTTCCGTCAGAGTTAGGCCGACCATGCATTTTGCTGCCACCCGGGCCAGCGAGATGCCGGTCGCTTTTGACACGAATGGCACGGTGCGTGAGGCCCTGGGATTGACCTCGAGGACATAGATATCATCACCCTGGACGGCAAACTGGGTGTTCATCAAACCTACCACATTCAGTTTTTTCGCCATGGCACAGACCTGGTTGCCAATCCGTTGTTGAATACCTTCATCCAGACTGTAGGGCGGCAATGAACAGGCAGAATCACCGGAGTGCACACCGGCCTGTTCAATGTGTTGCATGATGCCGCCGATGATGACGGTATCGCCGTCACAGACGGCATCCACATCCACTTCAATGGCATCGCGCAGGAAACGGTCCAGCAGCACAGGTGACTCGTTCGAGACAGCCACGGCATCGCGTATGTAGCTACGTAATTCCTTTTCATTGTATACAATCTCCATGGCCCGGCCGCCCAGGACATAGGAAGGACGTACCACCAGCGGGTAGCCGATCTCGTTGGCCAGTTCCACCGCCTGTTCATCATTTCGCGCCGTGCGATTCGGGGGTTGCATAAGATCCAGTTCGACCAGCAGTTTCTGGAATCGCTCACGGTCCTCGGCCAGGTCGATGGAATCCGGTGTGGTACCAATAATAGGGGCGCCGGCGGCGTCCAGGTCACGGGCCAGTTTTAATGGTGTCTGCCCGCCGTACTGGACGATGACCCCATAAGGTTTTTCCAGGTCAATGATCTCCAGCACGTCTTCCAGTGTCAGCGGTTCGAAATAGAGACGATCAGACGTATCGTAATCTGTAGACACGGTCTCTGGATTGCAATTAACCATGATCGTTTCATAGCCCACTTCACGCATGGCCAGTGCGGCCTGTACACAACAGTAATCAAACTCAATGCCCTGGCCAATCCGGTTCGGGCCACCACCCAGCACCATAATCTTCTTGCGCTCACTGGGCTCAGCCTCGCATTCCTCCTCGTAAGTCGAATACATGTAGGCTGTGGTCGCGGCAAATTCCGCGGCACAGGAGTCCACCCGCTTGTAAACCGGACGGATATTATGTTCATGTCGCAATTCGCGGATTGAGATCTCATCGCTATCCAGCAACCAGGCCAGACGACTGTCGGAAAATCCCATGCGCTTGAGTTCCCGCAGCCGATCAGCAGCAAGTTCCTCGATTGCCATCTGCGTCAGGTTGATTTCTTCATTGACGATATCGGCAATCTGGGTGAGGAACCAGCGATCTATTTTTGAACATTCGTGGACTTCTTCAATGGTCATACCATAACGAAAGGCCTCGGCCACATACCAGAGGCGGTCAGCGCGAGGCACTCGCAGCTCACGCTGAATCAATTCAAGGGCATCTTCATGCGCCAGATCGCGGGGTACCAGTTCATTAAATCCGTCGCGCCCGATTTCCAGCCCTCGTATAGCCTTTTGCAGGGACTCCTGGAAGGTGCGGCCAATCGCCATCACCTCACCAACAGATTTCATCTGGGTGGTCAGACGGTCATCGGCCTGCGGAAACTTCTCAAAGGTAAAGCGCGGTATCTTGGTAACGATGTAATCAATGGTGGGTTCAAACGAGGCCGGTGTGGCACCGCCGGTGATCTCATTCTCCAGTTCATCAAGTGTGTAGCCCACAGCAAGCTTGGCCGCGACCTTGGCAATCGGGAAACCGGTCGCCTTGGAGGCCAGGGCCGAAGAACGTGATACCCGGGGATTCATTTCAATGATGATCAGTTCACCGTTGTGCGGGTTAACAGCAAACTGGACGTTGGAACCACCAGTATCAACACCGATCTCACGCAATACCGCTATCGAGGCATTGCGCATGAGTTGGTATTCCTTGTCGGTCAGCGTGATGGCCGGGGCGATGGTAATGGAATCACCAGTGTGGACCCCCATGGGATCCAGATTTTCAATGGAGCAAATAATGATGCAGTTGTCTTCGTGATCCCGTACCACCTCCATTTCATATTCCTTCCAGCCGAGGATTGACTGCTCCAACAGGATTTCATTGGTGGGTGATGCATCCAGCCCGCGTTCACAGATCTCCTGGAATTCCTCGCGGTTGTAGGCAATGCCGCCGCCGCTGCCGCCCAGCGTGAATGACGGTCGAATGATGATCGGGAAACCAATCTCTTCCTGGATGACCATGGCCTGATGCATATCATGGGCCAGACCGGAATGCGGCATTTTGAGGCCAATCTGTTTCATGGCCTCACGGAAGCGCTCGCGGTCCTCGGCCTTGTCAATGGCATCCTGATTGGCGCCAATCAGTTCGACATTATATTTTTCGAGGACACCCTCGCGTGCCAGGTCCAGCGCACAATTCAGCCCGGTCTGCCCACCCATGGTGGGCAGGATTGCATCCGGATGCTCCTTGGCGATGATGCGCTCCACGACTTTCCAGTTTACCGGTTCAATATAGGTAGCATCAGCCATCTCCGGGTCAGTCATGATCGTGGCCGGGTTGGAATTCACCAGAATCACCCGGTAACCCTCTTCCTTGAGTGCCTTGCAGGCCTGCGCACCGGAATAATCAAACTCGCAGGCCTGGCCAATCACGATCGGCCCGGCGCCGATGATCAGAATGCTGTTGATATCGCTACGCTTTGGCATCGCTATGACGTACCCCGCATCAGTTCCACAAAATGCTGAAACAGGCCCCGCACATCATGCGGGCCGGGGCTGGCCTCGGGATGGCCCTGAAAGCCGAAGGCCGGTAATTCAGTGTGGTGCACTCCCTGCAAGGTGCCATCAAATAACGAACGATGGGTCGCCACCAGGTTGTTTGGCAAGGTGTCTTCGTCAACTGCAAAACCGTGGTTCTGGCTGGTGATCAACACCTGCCGGGTTGCCAGATCCTGGACCGGGTGGTTGGCACCATGGTGGCCGAATTTCATTTTTGAGGTCTCCGCGCCACAGGCCAGCCCCAGTAACTGGTGTCCCAGACAGATCCCGAAGGTCGGTGTCTTGCTGGCTATGATTTCCCGGATAGCCTCAATGGCATAGTCACATGGATCGGGATCACCGGGTCCGTTGGAAAGAAATACTCCATCGGGTTTTTCAGCCAGAATTTCCCTGGCCGGAGTTTTTGCCGGCACCACGGTCAGGTCGCAACCGGCATCGACCAGCAGGCGGAGGATATTGCGCTTGATGCCATAATCGTAGGCAATCACCTTGAATGCTTTTGCCGGTAAACTGTGTTTATCCGGACCAAGCTGCCAGATGCCCTCCGTCCACTGATAAGGGGTATCTGTCGATACATCCTGCGCGAGGTCCGCTCCCTTGAGCCCGGGAAACTCACGGGCCTGGACCAGTGCCTTTTCGACATTGATGTCGGGTCCACCTGCAATACAGGCATTCTGGGCGCCCTTGTCGCGTAATAGTCGGGTCAGCCGCCGGCTATCGATATCGGCAATGGCCACTACCCGGTTGCGGTGAAGGTAATCTTCCAGGGATTCCTCGGAACGCCAACTGCTGTGTTGCAGTGGCAGGTCCCGAATCACGAGTCCGCTGACATAGGTCCTGGCGGATTCCTGATCATCCCTGTTGGTTCCGACATTGCCGATATGCGGCTGGGTAAGTGTGACGATCTGCTGGAAATAGGAAGGATCGGTGAGAATTTCCTGGTAACCGGTGATGGCCGTATTGAAAACAACTTCCCCTGCTGCCTGCCCCACAGCGCCTATGGACGTGCCATGAAATACCGTCCCGTCTGCCAGTGCCAACAACGCCGGTTGTTTCAAATAACTCTCCAGATGAATACGTCAGACGTAGAAAACGGGAGTAACCACTGGGCTACTCCCGTCACAAATAACAGGGCGAATTTTACTGATCTGGTACTGCAATGTCCATGCGGGGAGCTCGCCGGGATCCCGTCTGCCTGTGCCAGATTTATCTGTTGCGCAAATCTGCACTCATCGTAATATAGCGCCACCTTTATCCCGGAGGAGTTGAGGCCAACCAGAAACTGGGAATGAAACATACCCTTACCTTTATGTTTTCCTGCATTCCGGCGGACTGATTCCGTCTGCCCGTTCCATTGTCATGGACATACAACTCAGCATCCCAATCCTGCCACAACCGGATAATGCCGCCTGTGGCCCGACCTGCCTTCATGCCGTTTTTAATTATTACGGTGATGATATTCCATTGACGGATGTTATTAATGAAACGCGAATGCTCGATGCCGGCGGCACGCTGGCAGTGTTTCTTGCCTGTGCCGCATTAAGGCGTGGGTATGCTTGCACCATCTATACCTATAACCTGCAGATGTTCGACCCGACCTGGTTTTCCAATCCGGACACTGATATAGGTGAACGCCTCCTACGTCAGGCCGGGGTCAAGCAGGATAAAAAATTACAGCATGCCACGGACGGCTACCTCGAATATCTGAAACTCGGTGGTGAACTGGAATTCAGGGATCTTAACACCGGGCTGTTACGTAACCTCATTAAACGCAAGTTGCCGATATTAACCGGGCTCAGCTCAACTTATCTTTACCGCACCATGCGTGAATTCGGACCCAAGGATGTTGATGACGATATTCGTGGCATGCCTTCCGGACATTTCGTCATTTTAAGCGGCTATCACCGGGAAGATCGAACCATACTGGTTGCTGACCCATTGCTACCCAACCCGATGGCCACATCACAGCTTTACCCGGTGAATATTGATCGGGTCATCTGTGCCATCCTGCTCGGCGTGCTGACTTATGACGCCAACTTGCTGGTCATCCATCCGCGAAAAGAGAAAAAGGGATGACGATTCTCCTTGTTGTAAGTAATCCGAATAAATGGCCATTACACATTCCCGGCGTGGTGGTGACCTCGGCAAGGTCCTATCTGACAGAACCAACTTACAGTGAGGATCGTTCAGCAAAAGTGTTTAACCTTTGCCGTTCTTACGGTTATCAGAGCACTGGCTATTACGTTTCATTGCTGGCTGCCGCACGCGGGCATAAACCCATGCCGGACATAAATACCATACAGGACCTGAAATCCCAGTTTGTTATCCGCACCCTTTCCGAGGAAATGGAGGAACAGATTCAATCGGCATGCAAGCGGCTACAATCGAGCAAGTTTACATTAAGCGTTTATTTCGGGAGAAACATTGCCAAGCAATACAATACCCTCAGCATGCGCCTGTTTGATCTTTTCCATGCACCCTTGTTACGTGCAGAGTTCCTGAAAGATGATGGCAAATGGGAATTGAAATCCATACGCATGATCTCCGCAAGTGAAATCCCTGAATACCATCACAAGTTCGTGGTCCAGGCAGCCACTGATTATTTTTCCGGTCGCAAGCGCCGTATCCGAAAGCGCGCATCACCCAGGTTTGATATTGCGGTCCTGGTTAATCCGGATGATAAGGAACCCCCTTCTAATGAACGGGCCCTGAAGAAATTCCAGAAAGCGGCGGAATCTGTAGGTCTTGATTGTGAATTAATCACGCGCAACGACATGCATCGCCTGGCAGAATTTGATGCCTTGTTTATTCGTGAGACTACGGCAGTTAATCATCATACCTTTAGATTTGCCCAGCGCGCGGCAACAGAAGGCCTGGTGGTCATGGATGATCCGGATTCAATCCTGAAATGCACCAACAAGGTTTATCTCGCGGAACTTCTCACCCGCCATGGCATTCCTATCCCGAAAACCATGATCATACACCGTAATAACATCGACAAGATCATGGAAACACTGGGACTTCCCTGTGTATTGAAACAACCTGATAGCGCTTTTTCACTCGGTGTAAACAAGGTTGATACTGAGGTAGAGTTGAATGAAGAGGTCATGCGTCTTCTGAACAAATCAGATCTCATTGTTGCGCAGGAATTTCTGCCAACAACTTACGACTGGCGTGTGGGTATCTGTGACCGACGCGCCCTGTATGCCTGCCGTTACCATATGGCGCGGCGTCACTGGCAGGTCATCAAACGGGATAAGGACGGTAACAACAGCAGTGAAGGCGGCTCTGATACCATGTCTGTTGGTGAAGCACCTGATGAAGTCATTAAAACAGCATTAAAAGCAGCCAACCTGATCGGCGACGGTTTGTACGGGGTCGATCTGAAACAGATCGGTCAGAAGTGTTATGTCATTGAAGTGAATGATAATCCGAACATCGACGCCGGTATTGAGGACCTGGTGCTGAAGGATGCACTGTATAGAGAAATCATGGGCACCTTTCTGAGGCGCATAGAAAATAAAAAACGTGGCTTGGGTCCTGCATGAACGACCAGGATGGGATACTGCCCCTGTTCACAGGGGTTGGGATAGAAATTGAATACATGATCGTCGACCGTGAGCAGGGTAATGTGCTACCGGTCGCAGACGAGGTACTGAAATCAGTTGCAGGTGAATACGTCAATGACGTTGATGATGGTCCCATCGCCTGGTCCAACGAACTGGTATCCCATGTCATTGAATTGAAAACCAATGGGCCAGCCGCGTCTTTGGACCAGCTTCCGGATCAGTTCCAGCAGAGCATCCAGCGCATCAACCGGATTCTGGAAAACTTGAATGGGCAACTTATGCCGACTGCCATGCATCCCTGGATGAATCCGTTTCTTGAAACCAGGCTCTGGCCGCATGATTCATTCGAAATTTATGATACGTATAACCGGATCTTCGACTGCCGCGGTCACGGC
>JBFFIE010000022.1:0-31722 GCA_041556555.1 Gammaproteobacteria bacterium | reverse complement strand
GTGTCGACTTTGCCATTCATTACTGCCTGCGTTACCGCGAGCATATGCTGCGTGGTGAAAACAACCTCGAGGCCATGGAAAACACGGCCGTGGATCTGGGCAAGGCACTGGCGCTTTGTGCACTTACCACCGCTATCGGCTTTTATGCCTTCATCCCGACTGATTACGTCGGTGTCGCCGAACTCGGCTGGATCTCCGGATCCAGCATGTTTATCAGTTTCTTTATTACCCTGACACTGATACCGGCGTTATTAAGCTATCATCCACAAATCAATGCGGACGAACGCCTGCGTAACGGGAAATTTATCCGCTATCTATATCATTTCCCGGCTACTCATGCAGGTACGATACTTATCATCACTGGTTTACTCACCCTGGCGTCCCTATTTTTTGTTTCCAGGTTAAACTTTGATGATAACACCCTTAACCTGCAACCAAGAAAAAACCCTTCTGTTATTACTTTTGTGGATCTTCTGGATGACAAGGACAGTTCACCCTGGACTGCGGTTACACTGGCCAACTCCAGTCAAGAGGCAAAAGCGATCGAGAAACAGCTACAGGATAAAAAGATCGTGGATAAAGTGGTATGGCTGGATGATTTTATCCCGGAAGACCAGGAAGTAAAACTGGCCATCATCACCGAGATTGAACTTCTGCTGGGTTATATGATCATGGATTCCATTTCGGAACCACCAACCGTGGAAGAAAACCTGCAATCAATGATTACGCTGAGGGATAAACTGCATGAATTTGTAGAATCAGGAAACACTGATCCGGTATACGCCAGCTTGCATGACAATCTGGAAAAGTTTATCTCAGCTACGCGTCTACAGAACAACGCAACAAAATCGGCACTGCTTGCGCAACTGGAACACAGCCTGCTTGCTTCCCTGCCTGGCCGACTGGGCGCCCTGACCGAGGCACTCGAAGCAAAACCGGTGAACTTGAGTTCTTTGCCCGAGGCACTGAAATCGCGCTGGTTGCATAACGGGGAATACCGTATCGAGATCTATCCGGAAGAAAACCTGTCTGATAATGATCACTTGCGGCAGTTCGTAGAGGTCCTTGACTCAGAACTCGACAATGTCAGTGGTCCACCCATAACCAGTATCAAGGCCAGTGACGCAGTGGTAAAGGCATTCAAACAGGCGTTTTTATATTCCCTCGCTGCCATCGTTCTGGTTTTGTTGATCCTTCTGCAAAGAAAAACTGACACCCTCTTTATCATGGTGCCTTTGCTGCTTGCGGCTCTATTTACCGCAGCCGTCAGTGTGTTGATCAACATGCCGCTAAATTTCGCCAATATCATTGCCCTGCCCCTGATACTGGGAATTGGTGTAGACAGCAGCATACACATTGTCCGCCGCTTGCGTGCCATGCCTTCTGGCGGCAACCGCCGCAGGGAGGTGCTTGCCAACAGTGCATCACGGGCGGTATGGGTGAGTGCACTGACGTCAATTTTAAGTATTGGTAACCTGGCGTTTTCCAACCATCCGGGGACGGCGAGCATGGGTCTGTTACTGACTATCGGTATCGGGATGACCCTGCTGTGCTCACTGATCGTCCTGCCTGCCCTGCTTTCCATCAAGCTTAAAACACACTGAATAGTATTTCTGAAGGGGAATGAAAAAGAAACGTGCCTTCCCTGGCACAAACATTCCTCCGTGACCATGATGTAATAACAAGAGACAATCCTTGAATATCTTCCGTGACATATTCTACTGACGATCCCTCAGGCATAATCTTATCGCTGGACCGGGATCGCGTCGTCTCCCCCATCGGATGATTTTAGGGTTTGTCAAATACCCCGTCTGGGGTATCACTGAAACCGACTAGAATTCAATAAGATAGAAGATCAGGTAACCGGCAAGGAAGAGCACAACCCAGATAACGGCCAGACTGATGCGGGCAACCGAATGCGACACCACGGGTGACTGGTAGATTCCGCCAAAAAGGGTCAGCAATCCCTGTCGCAACCACTGTAGCGCAAGTGACATGCCATGACTGATATGTGACCAAAGGCTTCCAAAAAGCCTCGCACACTGTGGCAACAGACACCGGTAAACCCAGTCGAAATCCAGACTGATGGTCAACGTCCGTTGCATTAACGGTAATAACACAAAGAAAGCCAGACCGGAGAATAACAACAACTGGAGTTGTGTCAGTACATGCGCGGCCGTGTAAGGGACATAGTCAACCGGGTATGGCAGCAACTGGTATAGCAACCCGGGCGCTACTCCCAGGAAAATACAGAAGAACGAGAACAACAACATTGCCAGGCGCATGTTCCATGGTGGATCCGACGGCCGCAGCCCGGAGTCCTTCTGGAAAAACACGAACCAGGGAAACTTGATACCGGCATGCAAAAAGACACCGGCCGATGCCGCCTGTAACAACAGCCAGATGGTTAAATAATGCTGGTTTACCGATGCCTGGGTGATCATGGATTTACTGATGAACCCGGAGGTTAAGGGAAACGAGGAGATCGCCAATGCCCCGATGATCCCGCAGATGGCTGTCAACGGCATGGACTGGAACAGGCCACCCAGGTCGCTACATTTGCGTTTACCGGTCATGTACAACACGGAACCTGCCGACATTAATAGCAGGGCCTTGTAAATAATGTGGGTGAAAGCATGAGCCGCGGCTCCGTTTAGTGCGAGCTCCGTACCGATGCCGACCCCGCAAACCATGAAACCAACCTGGTTAACAATGCTGTAGGCGAGGATACGACGCATGTCGTTTTCCAGTAAAGCGTAAACAATGCCGTAAAAGATCATGAACAGACCCAGGTAGATCAGAATATCGGTTCCAGGGAAGCCCCGCAGCAACACATATATGGCGGTCTTGGTCGTAAAGGCGGATAGAAACACCATGCCGCTGAATGAGGCTTCCGGGTAGGCATCGGCAATCCAGGCGGACAAAGGCGGTGCACCGACGTTGATCAGAAAGCCGATGAGTATCAACCAGGTCCCGACGCTGCCGATCTGCATGGCCGTAAAGGCAATTGAGCCGGTTTCAAACACGTGGGCCGCGATCCCTGTCATTAATAGTACACCGCCCAACAAGTGAATCATGATGTAACGGCGACTGGCATACCAGGCTGCACGTGTACCTGCCGCCCAGAGAATGAACATGGAACCCAGTGCCATCAATTCCCAGAAGAAAAAAAGTGTAATGAGATCACCCGCAAAGACGACGCCGATCGCAGAACCGCCATAAACCATGGCTGCTGACATTTCTGTGATTCTTGCCTGCCGGTAGCAAAACAGGATGCCGGTAAATGCCATGATGGCAAATACTGTTGCGAATAAACGGCTCAGCCTGTCTGCTTCAAAGTAGGCCAGTTCATAATCCAGAAAGGTAATGGCCGGGAAAGCGTCATTGTTTGCCAGCCATACCCCGGCCAGTGATAACAGGGGAATAAGCAGCGACCATGCCGTACGCCAGATTCCACTGAACACAGGCAGTAACAATCCACCAAGTATCAGCAGCAATCCGGGATGCAACAGGCTACTGGTCATAATAATCATCCCTGCGCTTGATAAAGAATCCCAGCACCTTGGCAAACAGCACCATGGCAACACAACTCAGGAATCCGAAGATGGCATGAAAGGCAAAGACCTTTTCGATGGTGAAATGTGGATGTAATGAAACAAACCATTCCACGATGACCGTGATAGCAAGAACAGCAAGCCCAACCCGCCAGACTGTGCGGCGCCCTTCATCGGTATATAACCAGTGTTTCTTCATCATTACTTTCCAATCTGTTTTACGAGTTCCAGTAGTGGCCCGGGATAGAAAAAGACTGCCAGTGTCAGTACCGCCGTTATGCACAGGGCAATGACGACAGGTGCCGGCGCCTCACCGTGTGGCGTTATAGTCCTGGGTGGTTCCCTGAAAAAAGCAGCATATACAATCGGCAGGAAATAAGCCGCATTCAACAGGGTACTGATTACGATTACCGTAACCACAGTCCATACCTGTGCCTGGTAGGCACCCAGCAACATGTACCACTTGCTCAGAAAACCGGCAGCGGGCGGCACCCCAATCATCGACAATGACCCAATTGTAAACGCCGCCATGGTCCATGGCATATAATGTCCAATACCATCCAGTTGACTGACATTTTTTTTCTTTGACGCGGTGTAAATCGATCCTGCACAAAAGAATAGTGTGATTTTGCCAAGGGCATGTACAGCTATATGCATCGCGGCACCGATTATGGACAAGGGTGCCAGAACTACCGTAGCCATAATAACGTAGGATAACTGGCTGATGGTGGAATAAGCCAGACGCGCTTTCAGATTATCCTGTTGCAAGGCAATCACCGAGGCGATGATAATTGTTGCGCCGGAAACAAACACCAGCCAGTCGGCGGCACCCGAGGCAGCGAGTTCATCCAGCCCGAACAGGTAGACACTGATTTTTAATACCGTGAATACGCCGGCCTTGACCACCGCCACAGCATGCAACAGGGCGCTGACCGGGGTCGGTGCCACCATCGCCGCCGGCAGCCAGCGATGAAACGGCATCAGCGCCGCCTTGCCGATACCAAAAACATAGAGGGCAAACAACACCGTCACGACTATTTCGGGAAATTCCCCGGCAAACACGCCACCACGGGTGAAATCAAGCGTTCCAGTCAATGACCAGGTCCAGATTATGGCGAATAACTGTAAACAGATTGACGTGCCCAACAGGTAACCCAGGTAAAGTCTGCCCGAGCGCATGGCTTCATCCGTACCACTGTGTGTGACCAGGGGATAGGTAGTCAGTGTCAAGAATTCATAAAAGATAAACAGTGAAAACATGTTTGCGCTCAGGGCCACACCCATGGCCGATGCAATCGCCCACGCAAAGCAGACATAAAACCGGGTCTGGTGAGATTCCCCGTTTCCACGCATGTAACCGATCGAAAAAATCGTGGTGATGATCCAGAGAAAACTGGCAATCATTGCAAACAGAATGCCCAGTGGCTCCAGTCTGAATGCAATTGTCAGACCTGGCATGACTGTTGCCAGCTTTACAGCTTCCATATGGCTGTCTGGTAATCCCTGGTACAGAAGGTAAACCACGATAAACAGCAAGACGGCGGATAATAATGAAATACCCTCACGGACATTCCTGTATCTTTCTCCCGCGATCGCAATCAATATCGAACCGAGGGCCGGGATCAAAATAGTTAACAGGATCAGATCATGCTCTGCCATCACGGCATTCCCATCAGTAATTCAGCAGATTGGCGCGCCATCTGGGCCGTTATCCCGGTATCCACGCCAAAATAGATATTGGCAATCACCAGGATCCACAATGGTACGAGCATGGAAAGAGGCGCTTCCCGGATCTTACCGGAACGCAGTTCGCTTGCCGGTGTCCTGAACCAGGCGGTTTCAACCACACGCCAGACATAAATAATGGTGATCAGCGAACCTACCAGGATTGCCAGGGCCAGCCACCAGGCTTCCTGATTGAGGGCGGACAGAATCAGGTACCACTTGCTGATGAAACCGACAGTCAGCGGGACCCCGATCATACTCAATCCTGCAACCACAAATGCCGCCATGGTCCATGGCATGGCTTTGCCAATACCGCCCAGCGACTTCAGGCTGACCTTGCCGGTACGATAGACAATGCAGGCAACGCAAAGGAACAAGGCGGTTTTCATCAGGGCATGGTTAAACAGGTGAATGATACCGGCTGTCAGACCGGCAACACTGCTGATACTGATGCCCAGCACAATGTAACCTATCTGGGCAATGCTGGAATAAGCCAGCATCTTCTTGATGTTGTTCTGGTAGATAGCCGAGATCGATCCACTGAAGATGGCAAGCAAGGCACAGATCATCAGCACCTTGTCCAGAGAGACGATATCAAACATATTCCCGGTACCAAATATGGAAAACAGGAATCTCAGAAGTACATAGATAAATACTTTTGTTGTGGTCCCGGCCAGAAAGGCCGACACTACTGAGGGCGCATAGGTATATGCATTTGGTAACCAGCTATGCAGAGGGAACAACGCAAATTTCAGGGTAATGCCGACAGTTAGAAATGCACCAGCCGTTATGACTGTCCGTGATGTTTCCATGGCTGAAAGGCGAGTATGCAGATCCGGTATATTCAGCGTCCCGGTGACTGCATAAAGCAGACCAATACCGATCAGGATAAAGGTGGCACCGATTGTCCCCATGATCAGGTACCGGTAGGCAGCGAGCAAGGCCTGTCGATGCTTACCCAGACTGATCATGGCATAGGACGAGAGTGACGAGATTTCGATAAAGACGAACATGTTGAACACATCACTCGTCACTGTGACACCCAGCAGACCTGCAAGGTTCAGCAGGTAAGCACAGTAGAACAGATAAATCCTGTCCTCAGGGATCTCCTGGAATATACTGGCCCGGGCAAAACTGATAACCAGTGCATTAACACCGGATACGATCACAGCAACCAGCGCGTTTAAACTGTCCAGCCGGTATTCAATTCCCCAGGGTGCTGCCCAACTGCCAAGATAATAGTAAATCTCCCCGCCATCACGCACGGCCAACATCAGGTCACAGGCTATATAAAAGGTAATCCAGCTGACGGTGAATACCACCGGCCATATCAGCAGGCGCTTGTGCAAAAGGATACAAACAGGTGTGGCAATCAGTGGTATGACAACCAGAAGAATAAGCGAATGTGTCATACTCAGTCGTCTTCTTCCACGTGACTTAACTGGCTTTCTTCAATCGTTCCAAAGGCCTTGTGAATGCGCACGACCAGTGCCAGACCGAGTGAAGTGGTTGCAACGCCGACAACGATGGCCGTCAGGATCAAAACATGTGGCAAGGGGCTGGCATACAGTGAATATTCGGCGGCATCGATGGGGGCGGTCCCTCCCCTGACATAGGCCATGGAGATATAAAGAATGAAAACGGATACCTGGAAGATATTCAGACCGATGAGTTTTTTAACCAGGTTGCCATGGGATATAACAATATAGAAGCCGATCATCATGAGAATGATGACAACCCAGTAGTTATATTGTCCGGTGAGATATTCCATCAGGATTTGTGCTTGGCCGGGGTTTCAATATAAAACCCCGTCATTATTGCGGGGTGCGACCATTATATCTGTTTTAGGCCCTTGTGTTGAATACTCCGTGCGCCTGCTATCGAAGACCGCTTCAGGTATAATGGCCGGATGATAAAAAACCGCCTGTTACTTTCTTCCCTGTTTGTTGTAATTTGCGTCATTCTGGGACTGTCTGTAGGTATCCTTACCTCGAAATATTACCGGTCTGAAGAAACTGCTCCGGCCATCGACGGCTTTCTCTGGCCAGCACCAAAGGTCATCCCGCCATTTTCTGCAGTCAACCAGGACGGCGCACGATTTACCCATGAGGACATGGAGGGCAAGTGGTCATTATTGTTCTATGGTTACACCCACTGCCCTGACATCTGCCCGGTTACCATGGCAGTTCTGCAAAAATTCTATGAAAAACTCGAGTCTGAGGCTAATGCCAGCAATGTTCAGGTTATATTTATCTCGGTTGACCCTGGACGTGATACGCCTGAGAAGATGGCGGAGTATACCCGTTACTTTCACAAGGACTTTATCGGCCTGACCGGGAGCAAGTCACAGGTTGACCAGATGACCAGGATGATTGGTATTGCCTATGTTCTGGGTGAAAAAGATGCCAGTGGTAACTACCTCGTCGATCATTCAGCTTCAATATTCCTGGTATCACCCGAGCGTGAATGGATTGGTATTTTCACGGCACCACATCAGCCAACTGACTTGCTGAAACGATTCCAGGCAATCAGATCCGCTGTAACAAAACTCAAGCAGTAAATGCGTTACGCGGCTTCTTTTTTTATTCTGATGTCACTGTTTGCACCCGCGTCGGTATTTGCCGATCCGGCCATCGAAGTCACCAGTGCCTGGATTAGCGAGGCCCCGCCAATACTGAAAGTCCATGCCGGATACCTTGTGATAGAAAATCATGCCGACGAAGATGTTGTTTTGCTGTCTGCGAGCAGTAATGCCTATGAGCGTATTGAATTTCACTTCTCCGACATCATTGATGGTATGGCGTCGATGAAAAAACAGGAGTCAATAACTATTCCGGCTGGTGCCCGTTTTGAGTTTTCACCGGGGGGCTATCATCTGATGCTGATGAATAATCATCAGCCTCTGCGAGCTGGTGATCATGTTTCCGTGAACCTTGAATTTAACAGGAAAATAACAATGGATATCAGCATGACCGTGAGAAAGCCCGGTAACAATCAGCAACATCATCATCACAAACATTAGGGAAGAACCATTTGAGACAATCGTTTCTGAACCGCGTCCGGGTACTGCCGCAGTATGTGATACCACAGCATTTACTGTCACGGCTTATCTATAAAATCAGCCGTTGGCGCTGGAAGCCGTTCAAGAATGCTTTGATTAAAGTCTTCATTCGGGTATTCAGGGTCAACTTGGACATTGCTGCGGAATCCGAGGTTGAGCAGTACCCGGATTTTAATGCCTTCTTTACCCGGGCACTGGCCCCGCTGGCACGGCCAATCAGTCGTTCTGCAACTGATATCATTTCCCCTGTCGACGGTACGGTGAGCCAGATTGGAACGATACATGATCAGCAACTCATCCAGGCAAAGGGCAGAAATTACCGGCTGAGTGAACTTCTGGTCAATAACGCAGATACGTCCCGTGGCTTTGACGAGGGTCAATTTGCGACCTTGTATCTTGCGCCCAGGGATTATCACAGGATCCACATGCCCTTTGACGGCACATTAAAAAAGATGATCCATGTTCCCGGCCGCCTGTTTGCCGTCAACCAGCATACCACTGAAGTCGTTGACCGGCTTTTTGCCAGAAACGAGCGGCTCATTTGTTACTTTGATACGACCATTGGCCAGATGGCTATTGTTTTCGTCGGAGCCATTTTTGTCAGCAGTATGGAAACCGTGTGGGCGGGACAGATTACACCGGGAAACAAACGGACCATCACCACGACAACTTACGATGTGCCTGGAAATCCACTGGTATATCGCAAAGGCGATGAGATTGGACGTTTCAATATGGGCTCAACAGTGATTGTGATATGCGAGAAAGATCACATGCAATGGTTGCACCGTTTCAAGCCCGGAGACCGTGTCAAGGTAGGCATGACCATTGGCAAGGTTGAGGGGCCTTGATATCCACTTGATACCTGGTTGACCAACGATTGGTGATTTGAGAGTCAGTCTTACAACAGGGAGGATAGACACAAAGCCATGAGCAGACCCGGCGACAGTCCAATAATCAAGAGTGCAATACCATTCAGGCTCAATACCACCTGCATCTGTGCCGTTGCTTCGAGTGCCGGGGTTTCATCGGCCTTGTCAAAGTACATCAGCTTGATAATACGCAGGTAATAATAGGCCCCGATGATCGCGAAAAACACGGCCGCTGCCGCAACCCAGACAAAGCCTGAGGCCACCAGTTCTTTCAGAACAAACCACTTGGCCCAGAAACCGACAAACGGCGGCACACCGGCCAGGGAAAACATCAGTATCAGCATGATGAAGGCAAACCAGGGATTTCTGTCGGACAGGCCTTTCAGATCTTCAAGCGTATCGGATTCAAAGTCTTTTCGACTCAGCAGGATCACAACACCAAAGGCCCCCATGCTCATCAGTGCATAGGTAATAACATAGAACATGGATGCCGCATAACCCTGCTGACTGCCGGCGATAATCCCCAGTAACAGGAAACCGATATGGGCAATGGTGGAGTAAGCCAGCAGACGCTTGATGTTGGATTGTGCTATGGCCGTGATATTTCCGATGCCCATCGACAATACGGCCAGAATGATCAATATGGTCTGCCAGTTGGTCATCAGCGGTTCAAGGCCATTGACCAGCAACCGCATCGCCATGGCAAATGCGGCGATCTTGGGAATACTACCCACGAACATGGTAACAGCGGTAGGCGCACCCTGATAAACATCCGGCACCCACATATGAAACGGCACGGCACCCAGTTTGAAGGCGATACCAACAATGATAAAGACCATACCAAAGACCAACAGCCCGGTTTGCGCGGAGTGTTGCAGAATTTGCTGGTTCAGTTCATTGAGCTGGAAGGTGCCGGTGATGCCGTAAAGTATGGATATGCCATACAACAACATGCCCGATGCGAGCGCACCCAGAACAAAATATTTCATGGCGGCTTCCGAAGCACTGGCAGAGTCCCTGTTCATGGCAACCATGGCGTAGAGTGAGAGCGACAATAATTCAAGACCGAGGTATACCGTAATCATGCTGTAGGCGGATACCAGCACCATCGTGCCAAGGATTGCAAATAAGCCGAGCACAAAATACTCGCCCTTGACCCACCCCTGCTTGGTCAGGTACTCGAATGAATACAGGAACAACACCAGACCATACAGGGCAATCATGGCCTTGAGTGCGCTGCTCATGGGATCACTGATGAAAACATCGCCAAAGGCAAAAGCAGTGGCCCCCGTGTGCAGGTAAAATACCAGACCGATGGTAATCACCAGTGCCAGCTGGGAAAGTACATAGGTGATCCTGCGGGCCGGATCCGTGCTGAAGGTGTCAACCACCAGGATAAGGCAGGCAAAGCCCAGGAGACTTATCTCGGGTAACAACAGCATCATGTTTGAGATTTGCGCCATAGCCCTAAATTACCTTGGATTGCAGGATGTGTGTGACGAGGTGTTTGATGGTCTCATCCATGATTTCAAACAATGGCGCAGGCCACAGACCAAACAGAAGTACAGCAATGGCCAGCAGGGCCATTATGACTGTTTCCCTGGGGTTGATATCCTGCAGTTTTTCCACCTTTTCATTGGCAACATCGCCGTATATCACCCGCTTGTACATCCAGAGATTATAAGCAGCCCCCAGGACTAAAATAGTGGCGGCCAGGAAAGCAATCCAGAAACTGGCCTGGTAACTGCTGAGTATCACCAGGAATTCACCAACAAAACCCGAAGTGCCGGGCAGACCGGAATTGGCCATGGCAAAAAGCATCATGAAAGCGGCGAAATGTGGCATGGTATTGACCACGCCACCATAGTCTTTAATCTGCCTGCTGTGGATACGGTCATACATCACGCCAACACACAGGAACAAGGCTCCGGATATGAAACCATGCGAGATCATTTGCATTATCGCGCCTCCCATGGCCATTTCTGCGCCGCTGGTGGAACCGGTAACAGCAAAGATGCTGAAACCAACGAAAAATCCCAGGGTAGCGAAACCCATATGGGAAATGGATGAATAGGCAATCAGCTTTTTCATGTCCTGCTGCACCAGGGCGACAAAGCCGATATAAACAATGGCGATCAGGGAAAGCACTATCATGAAATCCGTGAAAAACAGACTGGCATCGGGAACGATGGGCAGGCTGAAACGTAAAAAACCATAGCCACCCATTTTCAACATGATGGCCGCCAGTATGACGGAACCTCCGGTTGGCGCTTCCACATGGGCATCCGGTAACCAGGTGTGTACCGGCCACATCGGTATTTTCACTGCAAAGGCGAGCAGGAAACCGACAAAAATAAGCTTTTGTGCCAGTTCGCCCAGAGGCAATACATGCAAATCAAGAATATTGAAGCTGTTGGCCTGAGAGTACAGGTACAACAAGGCCACCAACATGAAAACCGACCCCATGAAAGTATAGAGAAAGAATTTTATCGTGGCATAAATCCGGTTCGGACCGCCCCAGATCCCGATAATGAGAAACATCGGGATCAGCATGGCTTCCCAGAAGACATAAAAAAGTATCGCATCAAGTGCAGCAAAGACACCATTCATCAGTCCTTCGAGGATCAAAAATGACGCCAGGTAATGTGAAAGGCGGTAATCAATCACTTCCCAGCCAGCCAGAATGATTAGTAAGTTTATGAAGGTAGTCAGAATGATCAGTGGGACCGAGATGCCATCAACGCCAAGGTGGTAATTAATCGAGAATGCCCTGATCCATGGGGCAAACTCAACGAACTGCATTTCATGAGTGGTGCTGTCAAAATCTATATAAAGAAATATCGATAACAGAAAAGTTATCAGGGCAATCCCCAGTGACAGGTACTTGATCGTCTCTGCCTGCTTGTCTCCCGCATAGAGCACCCAGAGCCCTCCCAGAATCGGTGCCCAGATCAACAAGCTTAGTATCGGTAAATCAATCGGCATGAATTAACTATCTGTTATTAATTATGAACAAAGAAGATAATTAGTAATAACAAGGCAAAGATCATTGCAAAGGCGTAATGATAAAGATAACCGGACTGTAACTTTCGAACCACACCCGAGAACCATTGCACGGAGAGTGCAGAGCCATTCACGAACAGTCCGTCAATGAACTTGACATCACCGATGTCCCAGAGAAAGTTACCGATTCGCCGCACACCACCTGCAAAAACAATCTGGTTAAATTCGTCCATCCCGTATTTCTTCACCAACACGAAATACAAGGGCCGCAACAATCCAGCAATTTTCTTCGGCAGATCCGGCAATCGGATATAGAACAACCAGGCCAGGAATAGACCGACAAACGCAAGGTATACCGGAGGTTGTTTAAAGGCATGCAGGATAAAGCCAAATATTCCGTGATACTCGTGTCCCATTTCCGCCAGTACATCATGTGCGGGAGCAACATAGATTGCGTCAGCGTAGTAATCACCAAACAGCATCGGGCCAACGAGGAAGAAACCGATTATGAAGGCAGGCACCGCGAGCATGGATAACGGCACCCAGACAACCGCCGGTGCCTCATGCAGATGGCTCCAGGTCTCCTTATCCATTCGTTCCTTGCCATGAAATACCAGGAAGAACAAACGGAATGTGTACAAAGCCGTAATGATGACACAGCTCGTAACAGCGTAATAGGCAAAATCAGCAGCGGGCAAGGTGGATAGATGCACGGCCTCGATAATGGCATCCTTGGAAAAGAACCCGGAAAACCCGGGGAAACCAATGAGTGCAAGTGCGCCTATCAGGCAGGTCAGCCAGGTAATAGGCATGTACTTGTACAGGCCGCCCATCTTGCGAATATCCTGCTCATGATGAAGCACAATAATCACAGCACCGGCAGCCAGGAACAGCAGGGCCTTGAAGAAGGCATGGGTCACCAGATGGAATATCGCGGCCGCATAGGCTGAGGCCCCCAATGCTACCGTCATGTAACCCAGTTGTGACAGGGTGGAATATGCAATGACCCGCTTGATGTCATTCTGGACCAGACCCAGAAGCCCCATGAAAAATGCGGTAATCGCGCCGATAACCAGGATGAAATTAAGCGCCGTCTCGGAAAGTTCGAACAAAGGAGACATGCGTGCCACCATGAAGATACCTGCCGTGACCATGGTCGCGGCATGAATCAGCGCGGAGATGGGTGTCGGGCCTTCCATGGAATCCGGAAGCCAGACATGCAGGGGAAATTGTGCCGATTTGCCCATCGCACCGATGAACAGGCTGATGCAAATGACCGTCATCAAGGACCACTCGTAACCCTGGAACAAGCTAATGGTTACATCGCCCTGTGCCGGCGCCCGGTTAAAGACTTCCCAGTAATCCAGTGTATTGAATGCCATCAGGATTGCAGCAACCCCCAGGATGAAACCGAAGTCCCCTACCCGATTGACCAGAAACGCTTTCAGATTGGCAAAAATGGCCGATTCACGCTTGTACCAGAACCCAATCAGGAGGTAGGACACGAGGCCAACAGCTTCCCAACCAAAGAATAACTGCATGAAATTATTGGACATGACCAACATCAGCATGGAGAACGTAAACAAAGATATATAACTAAAGAAGCGCTGATAACCCGGGTCATCATGCATGTAGCCGATGGTATAGATATGGATCATCCAGGAAACAAAGGACACCACTACCATCATGGTGACTGTCAGGCGATCAACCAGGAAACCGACTTCCAGGCTGATACCACCACTTATCAGCCACTGGTATACCGCTCCGTTAAATATATCTCCGTCATCAAAAACAATGTGCTTGTAGGCGATCAGGGAGAGAATACTGGAAATACCAACACCAATAATCGTGACCCAGTGTGCCCCACTACGACCAATGGCCTTGCCAAACAGACCGGCAATGATCGAACCCACGAGCGGAGAAAGTACAATCGCGATGTAAATGCTTTCCATATTATCTGCCATGATATCGATCCCTGGTCTGCGGTCTGCAGAAAATATTGTTGTTATTATTCATTGATACTTTGTTTAACCCTTCATTGAATTCAGATCCTGGACATTGATGGTTTCCCGGTTCCTGAAAAGCACCACCAGGATCGCCAGACCAATAGCTGATTCTGCAGCGGCAACTGTCAGAATAAAGAAGACAAAGACCTGACCATTGATGTCCTGTAAAAAATGAGAAAAAGCGATGAAATTCATATTGACAGCGAGCAGCATCAATTCAATACACATCAGGAGAATAATGACATTCTTCCGGTTTATGAAAATACCGGCCACACTTATGCAAAACAGGATGGCGGCAAGGATCAAGACATCGGATAATACGATCATGATGACTAGCCTCCTGCGTCCTGTTTCGGCTCGGATTTCATCTTTATTATTCTCAGCCGCTCCTTCTTGCTGGCCCTGACCTGCAGGGATGGTTGCTGAGTCTTGTTGCTGCGGGGTTTTCGCATGGTCAATGATATGGCAGCAATGATTGCCACCAGCAGGATCACACCGGCCACCTCAAATGGATAGAGATATTCTGTAAACAATGCCTTACCGAGTTGCGTGGTATTGCTGTAACCGGCAACCTGGGAGACCTGGATTGCGGGCTCTTCACGATTGAAATAGCCGGAAGCGATGACAAGACTCATGGCAACCAGCATTAATAATGCCACGATGATACCTACCGGCAGGAACTTCACAAAACCTTCGCGTAACCTCGCAATATTAATATCGAGCATCATCACCACGAACAGGAACAGGACCATGACCGCGCCCACATAGACCAGGACCAGGGCAATAGCGAGAAATTCAGCTTGCAAAATCAGCCAGATGGCGGCACTGGAAAAAAAGCACAGCACCAGGAACAGTGCGGCAAAAACGGGATTACGAATGGTCACAACCATACTGGCGGAAATTACCAGCACCGCGCCAAAGAAATAAAAGACCAACAACTCAACCATGTACCTGTATATACCCCATGAAATTATTATTACTGATTACTGTAATGTGTTATCGATAAATTGCGTCTTTCGCCCGATCCTCTGCAATTTGCTTTTCTGCCTTGTCTCCAACGGCCAGTAACTTTTCCTTGGTCATAAGAAGATCACCTCGTTGTTCCCCATGATATTCAAAGATACGGGTTTCAACGATGGAGTCGACCGGGCAGGATTCCTCGCAAAACCCGCAAAAAATACATTTGGTCAGATCAATATCGTAGCGGGTTGTACGCCTTGTCCCATCAGCACGTTCTTCCGACTCAATGGTGATTGCCACTGCCGGGCAAACTGCTTCACAGAGTTTGCAGGCAATACAACGTTCTTCACCGTTAGGATAGCGTCTCAGTGCATGAAGCCCCCTGAAACGTGGTGACAGCGGTGTCTTTTCCTCTGGATATTGCACAGTTATCTTGCGCTTGAACAGGTGTCGACCAGTCAACCTCAGGCCCTTGAACAGTTCCCAGAGAAACAGGCTTTGCAGGTAATTTTGTACCGCTTGCAACATATCAATCCGAATATTTATTAATTTTCAAAATCAGTTAAACCAGGGTGGTACTTCCAGCACTACCAGAATGGCCGCGACGATCAACCAGACGATGGTGATGGGAATAAATACCTTCCAGCCCAGACGCATAATCTGGTCATAACGATAACGCGGGAAAGTTGCCCGTAACCAAAGAAACACAAACAGGAAAAACGATGTTTTCAGCAGCAACCAGACAATGCTGGGTGCGCCAAGGTAAGGTATCCCGTGAAAGGGCGAGAGCCAGCCACCAAAGAATAACAAAGAAGTTAACAGGGCAATGATGATCATATTGGCGTATTCCGCCATAAAGAAAACGGAGAAGGCCATACCACCGTATTCCACGTGAAAGCCTGCCACGATCTCGGATTCACCTTCAGCAACATCAAACGGTGCACGGTTGGTTTCTGCAACACCGGAAATAAAATAAACCCCGAGTAATGGCAACAACGGTAACCAGAACCAGTGTATGAACCAGCCCTCCTGGGCACGGACAATCTCGCCAAGGTTCAGGCTACCCGCCGCAATAAGCACTCCAACCAGTGCAAATCCCATGGCGATCTCATAGGAAACGATTTGCGCCACAGAACGCATAGCGCCCAGGAAAGCATACTTTGAATTGGACGCCCAGCCGGCAATGATAATGCCGTACACCGCCAGGGAGGTCAGAGCAAGGACATACAGCAGGCCAGCATTGATGTCCGCCAATACCAGGGTGTCGTTAAACGGGATGACAGCCCAGGCAGCCAGTGCTGGTGCCACAGAAAGAATCGGCGCAATAATAAACAAGGTCTTGTTGGCGCCACTGGGTATGATGATCTCCTTAAAAATCAGTTTCACTGCATCCGCGATCGGTTGCCCGATCCCGACCAGACTGTAACCGAAAAATCCAACCCGGTTGGGACCTATCCGGTTCTGGATGTAACCAATGATCTTGCGTTCGGCATAAGGTAGGTAGGCCACAGTTAATAATACGGGGATAAGTATCGCCACGATCTTGGTAACGATTTCCAGCGTGTAGACAGCATAGGGTTGCCAGGCCGATGGCAACAGGAATGCAGTCAGTGGTGAAAACACATTTTGGCTGATGAATTCGAGCATCGTATTACGCTTTGCCTAACTTAATTTGACCATGCCAAGGTCCCAGCGAGGCAACATCCGGATGGCCTGCCTGGATCAACACGGCATTTTCAGGTACACGCTCGTCAAGGATAACCGGCAATTCGACAACCTGTTCATCCTGTTCAACCCTGGCAGTTTGACCTTCATCCAGGCCTTGGGCAGAGGCCAGCTGTGGATGGATGTGTAGTTTGCCATCGGCAACATCAGTGGTTTTCTGCAAGGCTGCGGCATGCCGGGTAAGCGGATCAATGGAATTCATCGGGACTTCGGTGATCCGTTCGATCCCACCGTTTGCTGCACGTAAATGCGGTGTTGACCAATTGATCATGTTGGAAACCGACTTCAGACCTATTTGATTCTTGAGTTCTTCCTTGACCTCGAGGCTGGTGTTGAATTCAAATCCTTCGAGCTCAAACAGGTTCCCCAGGACGCGTAACACCTTCCATGCGGGCCGTGCTTCACCGGGTGGTGGAACCACGCCATTGAAGCTCTGCCAGATACCCTCATTATTAATGTAGGTGCCGGACGTTTCGGCAAACTGGGCAATCGGCAACAGGACATCGGCATATGCCTTGATTGATTCAGATGAATAGGCCGTGAGATTGACCACGAATTCTGCTGCTTGCAAGGCCTGCATGGCCTGATGTCCATCAAGGCAATCCAGCTCCGGTTCCAGACCAAGCAGAACATAGGCCTTCAATTCATTTTCCAGCATGGCAGCGGCATTGAGACCCTTTTTATCGGCTGCTTTTCCCCCTGGCCCCCGGTGCGGAGTCGCACCGGCAATCCAGGCACCGGAAACATTGGCCGCATCAGAAAGAAAACCGATATGACACCCGGTTGCTTTTGCGAGTGCCGTGGCCAGTGAACATAATGCCACGTATTGCGGGTGAGCCATGGCCTGATTCCCCAACAGGATCACACCTTTCCCGACAGTTAATAAGGTTTCCGCCATCAGGCGCTGGTTATCACTGACTGTTGCCGTACTGATAGCTGCCTTGATGTCCGGGTCCGGCGATATCTTGCCGGAGTCCGCCAATGCTTTCACAACTCCCGCAAGTGTTTCAGGTATGGCATTTGGCGAAGTAATGATCTGTGTAGCGACATTGAAATTCAGATCATAATTTACCGGATTAATGACCAGCACCTGACAACCACGCATGGTGGCCTTGCGTAAACGATGATTGATGATGGGTTGTTCCTTGCGAACATGGCTGCCAACCAGAAGGACAGCATCCTGTTTCTCAAGTTCTGCTATTGGCATTCCGAGCCAGGGGAACAAGGGTGCCTTGTCCTGGTCGGTAAAATCTGACTGACGTACCCGGTGATCAATGTTGGCGCTCCCCAGGGACCGCAGTAGTCGTTGCATCAAATACAGTTCCTCGACAGTAGCTGTGGCGGATGCAAGGGCTCCAAGTTGATCCGACGAATGATGATGCATTACATGCTTCAAACCATCTCTCACAAATGATAAGGCCGTCTCCCAATCGACTTCCTGCCAATAACCGGATTTCTTGATCATGGGTGCAGTCAATCGATCCGAATGATACAGACCTTCATAACTGAAGCGGTCTCGATCAGACAACCACACCTCGTTAATGGACTCATTCTCGGCGGGGACGACGCGCTTTACCCGGTTACCCTTGATATGAAAATGAATGTTTGAACCCACGGAATCATGCGGAGCAATGCCAGGAACCTGCTGCATCTCCCAGGTGCGGGCAGAATAACGGAACGGCTTGGACGTCAGGGCTCCGACCGGGCAAAGGTCAATCACGTTACCAGACATCTCCGAAACCATACTTTTCTCTATGTAGGTACCGATTTCCATATGTTCACCACGCCCGGTTGCGCCCAATTCCCTAAGCCCGGCGATTTCTTCACCGAATCTCACGCAGCGGGTGCAATGGATACATCGGGTCATGTCCGTCTGTACCAATGGTCCGATATTCTTGTCTTTGACCACGCGTTTTTTTTCATTGTAGCGGGATATATCTCGACCATAGCCCATGGCCAGGTCCTGCAATTCACATTCACCTCCCTGGTCACAGATGGGGCAATCGAGCGGATGGTTGATCAGCAGAAATTCCATGACGGCCTTCTGCGCATCCAGAGCACGCTTCGAACGTGTGGCAACCTTCATGCCGTCCATAACCGGGGTCGCACAGGCCGGTAGTGGTTTAAGTGCCTTTTCGACATCGACCAGACACATGCGGCAATTCGCGGCGATGGATAATTTCTGGTGATAACAAAACCGCGGGATATAGATCTTGTTCTTGTCAGTTACCTCGATCAGCATCTGTCCCTTGCGGGCCTGCAGAGTCCTGCCATCAACTTCAATTGTTACAATTTCTTCATTCATAAATTCTTTCTACGCTGCCTCGTTTTTCCTGTCATCAACCAGGCAACAGCCGTTCTTGATGTGATATTCAAATTCTTCACGAAAGTGCTTGATAAAACTGCGAACCGGCCACGCAGCCGCATCACCAAGAGCACAGATGGTATGGCCTTCAATTTTGCTGGCAACACTGTCAAGTTTGTCGAGGTCTTCCGGTTGACCCTTGCCATTCTCAATACGTTGAATGACACGATACAGCCAGCCCGTGCCCTCGCGGCAGGGCGTGCACTGACCACAGGATTCGGAATAATAGAATCGTGAAATACGCTCGAGGACCCGAACCATGCAGGTCGTATCGTCCATCACAATGACTGCACCGGAACCCAGCATGGAGCCCGCCTTGTGGATGGATTCATAGTCCATATTGGTCTCCAGCATAACGTCACCGGGCACCACGGGCACGGATGAGCCACCGGGTATGACCGCTTTCAACTGCCGGCTGTCACGGAGGCCACCGGCCAGCTCGAGCAGGGTCCTGAACGGGGTGCCAAGAGGGACTTCAAAATTACCCGGTTTGTTGACATGACCACTCACGGAAAAACATTTGGTACCACCGCTTTTGAGAACACCGATATCGGCAAACCACTTGCCGCCCTTACGAATGATCGACGGTACTGAAGCGAATGACTCCGTGTTGTTAACTGTTGTGGGGCGCCCGTATAAGCCAAAGTTGGCCGGGAATGGCGGTTTGAACCGCGGCAGTCCCTTTTTCCCCTCCAGCGATTCCAGCAAGGCCGTTTCCTCGCCGCAGATATAGGCACCGGCACCGAGTGTGCCATAGATATCCACATCGACACCCGAGCCCATGATGTTTTTACCCAGGTAACCGGCTTCATAGGCTTCCTTAAGTGCCGCCTCGAAACGCTGCCACGGTTCATCCATGAACTCGCCGCGCAGGTAATTGTAGGCAACCGGGGTTCTCATGGCATAGCAGGCAATGGCCAGTCCCTCGATCAGGGAGTGCGGATTGAACCGCAAAATGTCACGATCCTTGCAGGTGCCTGGCTCGCTCTCATCTGAATTACAAACCACATACTTGGTTATCTCGGCCGGTTTGGGCATGAAACTCCACTTGAGCCCGGTTGGGAAACCTGCTCCGCCACGGCCACGTAATCCGGAAGTCTTGACTTCCTCGATGATTGATTCCGGCGACACCTTCTCGGACAGAATCCGTTTCCACGCTTCATAACCACCGACCTTGTAATAGTTATCCAGTGTCCAGGGTTCATCGAACTGGAGTGTTGCATAACAGACCTGGTTTATTTCCATAGTGTCACTTAATCGAGTTTATCGAGAATTTCGTCCACACTCTCGGGCGTGAGGTTTTCATAATACACATGATCCACCATCATCATGGGGGCATCACAACAGGCAGCCAGACATTCTTCCTCGCATTTAAGGTAATAGCGGCCGTCTTTGGTTGACTCACCGGTCTTGATCCCCAGTTTGTTCTCAATGTGTTCCACAATCTCATCGGCACCACGCAGCATGCAGGAAATATTGGTGCAGACCGAAATGCTATGTCGGCCACAGGGTTTTGTTTCCAACATGGAATAAAAAGAAACAACCTCGTAAACGGCAATCTTTGGTAAATCCAGATAATCGGCAACGGCATCCATCAGTGGGACCGTCAGGTAGCCCTTGTTTTCGTGTTGCACCTCGCGCAGTGCGGCCAGGACCGCGGAACGTTTCTGTTCCTTAGGGTATTTTCCCAGCCACTGGTCGATCACCTCGCGTGCGTGTGATGACAGTTCGATCTTTTCTGCAGTCTCGGTCATTACCTGTCTATCTCACCAAACACAATATCCTGGGTTCCGATCATTGCCACCACATCGGCCAGCATATGTCCCTGTACCATTTCATTCATGGCCGACAGATGGGCAAAACCGGCAGCCCGTATCTTCACCCGGTAAGGCTTGTTGGCACCGTCTGATATCAAATAGATTCCGAACTCGCCTTTCGGGTGCTCCACGGCTGCGTAGACTTCACCTGCCGGAACGCAGTAGCCTTCCGTAAACAACTTGAAATGATGGATCAAGGATTCCATGTCATCCTTCATTTCCTCGCGCGGTGGCGGCACCAGCTTGTAATCATCAACAATGACGGGGCCTGGGTTGGCCCGCAACCAGTCAACACACTGCTTGATGATCCGGTTGGACTGGCGCATCTCTTCGATACGGACCAGGTAACGGTCATAACAATCGCCGTTGACGCCAACCGGGATATCAAAATCCAGTTCGTCATAGACTTCATAGGGCTGCTTCTTGCGCAGATCCCATTCTACACCGGAACCCCGTAACATCGGTCCGGTAAACCCGAGCTGCAGGGCCCGCTCCGGTGAAACCACGCCAATACCTACTGTGCGTTGTTTCCAGATACGGTTATCCGTCAACAGGGTTTCATACTCATCAACACACATCGGAAAGCGTTCGGTGAATGACTCAATGAAATCAAGCAGTGAACCCTGACGGTTTTCATTGAGCCGTTTGACTTCATCTTCACCATGCCATTTTGAGGGTTGATACTGGGGCATGGTTTCAGGTAAATCCCGGTAGACACCACCGGGTCTGAAATAGGTCGCGTGCATGCGGGTACCGGAGACCGCTTCATAACAATCCATCAGATCTTCCCGCTCCCGGAAACAATACAGGAAAACGGTCATGGCACCGATGTCCAGGCCATGTGAACCAAGCCACAACAGGTGATTGAGTATGCGCGTGATCTCGGAATACATAACGCGAATATATTGCGCGCGGCGCGGCGGGGTAACCTTCAATAATTTTTCAATAGCACGGACGTAGGCATGTTCATTGCACATCATGGACACATAATCGAGACGGTCCATGTAACCGATACTCTGGTTGTAGGGTTTGCTTTCTGCCAGCTTCTCGGTGGCACGATGAAGCAGACCAATGTGCGGGTCTGCCCTGACAATGACCTCGCCATCCATTTCCAGCACCAGGCGCAGTACCCCGTGGGCCGCAGGATGCTGCGGACCGAAGTTCATTGTCATGTTACGTATTTCAGGCATTGGAAGATTAACCTAGCTTTCTGGTTGCGGGGGTTCAGCCTCGTCTGCGGTATATCGGTTATCTTCCCGTATTACCTTGGGCACAAGAACCCGGTTGGTAATAGTGACAGGCTGATATATGACTCGTTGCTTTTCAGGGTCATAACGCACTTCTACGTTGCCTTCGAGCGGGAAATCCTTGCGGAATGGATGACCGATAAAACCGTAATCCGTCAGTATCCGCCTGAGGTCAGGATGGCACTCAAAAAGTATGCCGTATAAATCAAAGGCCTCACGCTCGAACCAGTTGGCACTGGCCCAGATATTGACCACGGACCGGATCATGGGTGGGTGATTTTCCAGCATGCATCTAACTCGCAAGCGGCGATTATGTTTGAGGGAAAGTAAATGATAAACCACAGCCAGTTCATGAGTTTCTCCCGGGTCCTGCTTTTGAAACACATCCTTGCACACACCACGGCTGAACCCGGTTGTGGTGGTATCCTTGGTTTCCCAATCTGCCTTGCCATAAGCAGAATAATCGACACCACAGACATCGGATACTTGTTCAAAGGAGAATTCTGCTTCATCACGCAGAACCAGACAGGCTTCAGTGATGCGATCCGGTTGTACATCTATACTTATTTCGCCATTGGCGATCTTCAGTCCGGTTATCATATCCGCAAGCCGGACTTGCAGGCTTTCGGCGAGTGTCTGCAATGAAGCTGATGTCATATGGGAAACGGCTGCCTCTAGGTCCTGATAATTGAATTGGTGCGTCTGATCTTATTTTGGAGTTGGATAATGCCATATAACAATGCTTCTGCAGTCGGCGGACAACCCGGGACGTAGATGTCGACGGGAACAATCCGGTCACAGCCGCGCACAACAGAGTAGGAATAGTGATAGTAACCGCCACCATTGGCACAGGAACCCATGGATATCACCCATCGGGGCTCGGACATTTGGTCATACACCTTACGCAGCGCCGGTGCCATCTTGTTGACCAGCGTGCCGGCGACAATCATGACATCTGACTGCCGGGGACTGGGCCGAAATATGACACCGAACCGATCAAGATCATAGCGGGATGCACCGGCATGCATCATTTCCACCGCGCAACAGGCAAGGCCAAAGGTCATTGGCCACATCGACCCGGTCCGGGCCCAGTTAATGACATTATCTACTGTCGTAGTGACAATGCCCTGTTCGTGGATCTTCTCTTCTACTCCCATTCCAGTGCACCTTTACGCCATTCGTAAATAAAACCGACTACCAGCACAGCCAGGAAAATCATCATGGCCCAGAATCCAGCCATTCCGATTTCATCCAGGGCCACGGCCCAGGGGAAGAGGAATGCGATTTCAAGGTCAAAAATAATAAACAGGATGGCCACCAGGTAATAGCGGACATCAAATTTCATGCGAGCATCTTCAAAGGCCTCAAAGCCGCATTCATAGGGGGATTGTTTCTCGCTGTCAGGGCGTGCATGCCCGAGCAGGCGGCCCAGTACCAGACCAAGACCAATCAATACCGCGCCGATTGCGGTGCCGATGCCGAGGAATACCAAGATTGGAAAATAATTTTCAAGCATAGCTGGGGTTATTGACGTACCTCTATGATTTTACGCGGATTCTTGAGTATATCAGCCCACTGGCCCGGCTGCTAATGATATAGGGACAAGAACTCCTGACAGACAGTTATTGTACTATTTTCAGGGCTTAATGATATGCCCGGCCTGTCCAAAATCTGAATTGCTCATTGGTGAACAAAGAGGTCTGCCAAATTTCAAATCGTAATATTTCCCGATAAAATTAATCGGGTACTTTTATTCGGTACATGGTCGCATACAGCACCGGAACCAGCACCATGGTCAATACAGTTCCAAAGGTAAGACCTGCCATGATGGTAACGGCCATGCCCACCCAGAATATATCCTGAAGCAGTGGAATTACACCCAGTACCGTAGTCGCAGCTGCCAGGGCAACTGGCCGCAGACGGGACAAGGCCGATTGCATCACGGCATCGAACGGTTGTTTTCCGGCCGCGAGTTCAATATTGATCTCATCCAGCAAGACAATGGCATTCTTGATCATCATGCCGACCAGACTCATCGCCCCCAGCAAGGCCACAAAGCCGAAAGCAGCTCCCGATCCCAATAGCCCGGCTGTGATTCCTATGAGAGCAAAAGGTATCGTTATAGCGATGATCAGCGGCGGCCTGATGGCATTAAACAAGGCCACAACGATGAAAGAGATAATTACAAATGCCGGTATCATCCCAGGTAGCAGAGACTTCTGCGATTTTGCCGAAGTCTCAATCTCGCCACCCCATTCAAAACGATAGCCGGGTGGAAGATTGATTGACTCAAGCTCACCACCCACGTTCTTCATTAAGGCAGGCAAGGTCTGGCCCAGAACTGGATTGGCCTGCACTGTTATTGTTCGCCTCCGGTCACGACGCCATATCACTGGGTCTTCCCATTGAACACTGACCTTATCAGTAACCTGTGAAAGTGGAACTGTATAAGTCGCCACGGCGGGTTGGATTTGCAGGATATCCAGACCTCCAACATTACGACGCTCCTCCTCACCCATCCTGAGAATGATCGGCAAAAGATCATCGCCATCACGGTATTGGCCGACAATGCGGCCATCGTATGCACGCTTTGTGGTCTGACTAAGATCGGTACGTGTAACCGACGTCCAGCGCCCTCTTTCCTGATTATAAACTGGCACAACTTTCAACACTCTTTGACGCCAGTCAGTCTGTACCATCCCTGCCAGGGGCTCCTTCTCCAATATTGAAGTGCTCTCGTTGGCCAGAGATCGTATTACACCAGCATCTGCGATTGCCGGACCACTGATACGCGCCTGGAGTTTCCAGGTCTCTGCAGGACCAACACCATATTTGATCATGGGTACCTGTGCATCCGGGAACCGCGTTTCAAACCAGGGCGCCAGTTCTTCGATGAGCTGATCAATCTCCTTCACATCTTGGACATTGACGATGAGTTGCCCATAGGCCTGATTGGGGTCTTCAGGCGTCACGGGTAAATAAAACCTCGGTGGGCCACTTCCAATAAAACTGGACACGCTGTCAATGCGTTCATCACTCAACAACTTTTTCTCAATCACCTCGAGATCATTCGATACACTCTGAATCCGTGTTCCCTCCGGGGACCAATAATCGATCATAAACTTGGTCATGGACGAATCCGGGAAAAACAGTTGCTTTACCTGAGTGAAACCGATTATTGAGAGTATCAACAATACAAGCATGATACCGATGGTCAGCCAGCGTCGCCTGATAGCCTGCAAGAGTAATCCGCGATAGTACATATAAAATGATCTATTGTAGCTTTCGCCCGATTGCTCGCCGGGTTTAGGATCCGGGAGCATATCAATGCATTGAATCGGTGTAAGCGTCATTGACAATACCCAACTCACTAACAGTGAGATTGCAACTACAGAAAACAGGCTCGCGCAGTATTCACCAACATTTTCTGTAGAAGCAACAATCGGGAAAAAGGCCATTACCGCAACAATAGTTGCACCTAATAATGGCATTGCCGGTGATGCTGCAGCCTCTATAGCAGCCTTGACGCGATCCATCCCTTTATGCAGGCGCACTACAAAACCATCGGCAACGACGATTGAATTATCCACCATCATCCCCAGCGCGATTACTAATGCACCGAGTGACATGCGCTGGAGATCAATTCCTAATAAGGCCATAAAAATAAATGTTGTAAGAATCGTCAGGACCAATGCCGTTCCAATGATGATTCCCATGCGCATACCCATGGAAACTGCCAGAACAACGAGAACTATGATGACTGCCTCTGCAAGATTAATGAAGAATCCAGAAATAGAGTCATCAACTATGTCTGCCTGCCAGTGAATACGTTGTACCTCCAGGCCAATTGGAATTTCCCGTATTAACTCATCCAGTCGTTTTGCAACCGCCTTGCCCATCGTCACAACATTAGTACCCGGCACATTACTGATTGCCAGAGCAATAGCCTGTTGCCCATTGAATCGCATGATCTTGGTAGGGGGATCGCGGTATCCCAGAGTAACAGTTCCGATATCCTTGATTCGTATTAATTCTGAGCTGGCATCGGAAGTAGGCAATAGTGATCTTGCAGTCTGGGCAGTATCCAGTACAGTAGGTCTTATAGTCAGATCAGCAATATCTCTCGGCGAGCGGAATTCACCAGTGGGGGAAATGCGAAGACGCTGATCCTGAACATTAACGCTACCTCCATCAACTACCGTGTTTTGCTGTTGCAAAGTCGCTTCAATCCCGGCACTGGTTATACCCAGTTGGCTGATTTGTGTCTGGCTGGAGTCGATATAAATGACCTTGTCCTGAATTCCCCAAAACTCAACTTTCGCTACGCCTCGAACCAGACTCAGTTCCTTTTTCAGGTTTTTGGCATATTCTTCAAGTTCGGCATAGCTGTATCCATCCCCGGTGATTGCAAGTAAATGACCAAAGACGTCCCCAAAGTCATCATTGACCATGGGTCGTTGCGCACCAGGAGGAAGCGTTGTTTCTACTTCACGAATCTTGCGCCGCATTTCATCCCAGACCTGCGGCATGACTGCAGAGCTATAGGCCGGTTTGATGTTGACTTTGATAACAGACATTCCCGCCCTGGACCATGATTCCAGATAATCGATCTGCTTCATCTGCTGAATGGCGAGCTCAATCCTGTCGGTGACCTCAAGTTCAACCTCTTGGGGATTTGCGCCGGGATAAAGCGTTGTGACAGCTGCCGTCTTTATGGTGAAATCCGGATCTTCCAGTTGACCCAAAGAGAAGAAACTCGCTACACCGGCAATAAACAGTAAAGCAAAACCAAAATAGGAAACCGTTTTGTTTTTGATAGCAAACTGAGCAAGCTTCATTGTCTTACTCCGCCTTTTCGTCCAGGATCCTTACCTCCATACCATCGCGCAGATAATTAACCCCGGCTATTGCTATCCATTCGTCGGAATCCAGTCCTTCTGTGATCATAATGCCGGTATCTGTAAGTTTGCCTGTTTTGACTTCCCGCTTGCTCACAGTACTTGTCTGTTGATCTATGACCCAGACGTAGGTCTTGTTGATATCCTCCAGTGACAGTATTGCTGTCAATGGCACCGGTTTACCAATAGGAATTTTGCTTGTGTCACCCGTCTGTGGCTCACCTGATGCTTTTCCTGCCATACCAGGTAGAATTTTGATGTCATCTGGCTGATCCATAATAAGTGTGACTGGATAGGTGCGTGTAGTGGCAGATGCTTCAGTACCAATCTCCTTGATCTCTGCCGGAATTACCCTATCTGGAAATGCGTCAAATACGACTTCTATGTTCTTTGCTTCCGGTGCGAGAGATATCAAACTCTCGGGAATGTTAATAACCATCTCAATAGATGAATTATCAAGAATCCGTACGATTGCCTGTTTTGCCAGAACATCATCAAAATTTTCAACGTAGGTGTTAACCACCGTTCCGTCAAAGGGTACTCTGAGATAGGTATAGCTCAAACGATCTTCAGCAGCAGCCACTGCGGCTTCCAGTGATTTGACCTCCGCATGCGCCTGGTCCCGCTGAGCTTCTTTGCGCTCAACAGCCAACTGGCTGGTCGCTCCGGGGTCCTGTTTTAAAATACGCATCTCCCGATCAAATTCAGACTGTGCCCGTTTTGCATTAGCTCGTGCCTTATCCAGTTGCCCTTTGACATTTTCAAGCTCAATCTCATAATCACGTGGATCGATGCGGGCAACCAGGTCACCCGTCTTGACGACATCACCGATATTTACGGGTCGTGCAATCAATCGTCCAGGTACGCGGAAAGATAGATCAATTTCCTGGGTAGCTTTTGCAATACCCGGAAACTGTCTCAGTCTGAACTGGGTCAGGTCCGTGACTTGCATGGCTCTCACGGGTCTGATGATCTTCTTTTCTTCTGACTGTTCTTTGGAGCAGGCTCCGCTAAAAAGCAGAGGACATACCAAGGTAAATAATACAAGGTAACGTTGCATGTTTGCTGATTCCTTGTCCAGGTTCATGATATCGGCTCTCTATAAATAAAATATTTGTATCTGTGTTATTGATCTGTTGTCTGTGGCGCAGCCGTTGGCAAGTCATCCATAAGTGTTCCCCAATCGGTGCGTTGAATCATTTCTTCGCGGGTCTCGCTGGGCACTATCTCTTTGTCTTTCCTGAGTTGCCAGCCACCGCCTAATGCCCGGTACATATCAACAAGATTTGTGGCGATATCTCCACGTGACTGAGTCAACAGATCCTGTGTTCGAATCAGTTCACCCTGGGTAATCAGAACTCCCAGGTAATCCGAAACACCGTCCCTGTATTGCAACAGTGCAATGTCAACCGAGCGCTGTGCCGCCTCAACACTTTGTTCAAGAAAAATCACCCGCTCCTGGGCACGCAAGAATCCGGTAAGTGCGTTTTCAACTTCTCTGGAAGCCTCGAGGACCGTGTTCTGATAATTGACAATCAATTGCTGTAAGCGAGCGTCCTGGGCCCGAACGTTATTCTTTAACCGGCCATAATTAAAAACATCCCATGTAAGGCTTGGTCCAGCGAAGGCTTCAATACTATTAAGTTGAAACATGTCGCCCAGATCGGAATTAAAGGCATTACTGGAACTTAGACCAATAGAACCAACCAGAGAGAACTGAGGATAGAGTGCTGCCCGTGCAATACCTATACGTGCACTCTGGGCCGCGGCCAGCAATTCAGCGCGACGAATATCCGGTCTGCGTCGGAGTAATTCCGCCGGGATACCAACCGCCACTTCTGCGGGTGCAGAGGGTATGACTTCATGGTCACCCAACAAATCATCCAGGTTGCCCGGGGGCATACCCAGCAATGTGCTCAATGCATTTTTGGACTGTCTCAATCCGATCTCAAGTGATGGTATAGTCGATTGTGTATCGAATAACAGTGTCCTGGCTTGCTGAACATCCAGCTCAGTGGTTGCGCCATTTTCAAAACGCACCCTGGTAATATCCAGGCTGCGTTGCTGTATCTTTACGTTATCCCTGGCAATTCTCAAACGCTCCTGGAAAGTACGTACCAGGATATACGCCGTAGCTACACTGCCCGTCAAACTGACCAACACATCGTCGTAGTCAGCGATCGACGCGAGCAGATCGGCATCCGCTGCCTCTATCCCACGTCTGAATTTGCCCCACATATCCAGCTCCCAGCCCACATCCAGACCAATGTTGGCAGCTGCAAAAGAGGTATCAGCAAAGGCCGGCAAATTGGCTTGGTTGTCACTGAGCTGAAACTGTGTAATTCCGCCGCGTATTTGCTGGGATTGTGGATATTGATTGCCAATCGCGATGCCAAGCTGGGCACGGGCCTCCAGAATTCTTATGCCTGCTATCTGAAGAGGAAGATTCTCCTCATGAGACTTGGCAATGAGTCTGTTTAGAACGGGATCATTAAACAGAGTCCACCATTCATCAATGGGAACGTCTGTCGTCCTTATAGCCTCATCCCGTCCTTCAATCCACTGTTCAGAAACCGGCGCATCTGGTTTCACAAAATCCGGTCCAACAGCATCGCAAGCCGTGAACAACAACGGTAATACCAGGCTCAAAAACGGTTTTTTTGTGACACGGCATGCAAATGAATTGCCTGGATGAAAAGACACATCTCCTCCTGTAAATTTTTTGATTTTTTTAGCTATTTTTGCCTTTTCCAGAAGTCATGACAAGGTGTTATTCAGGTTCAAAAGATCATTGAGAAGGGAATTGACAAATATTCACACTTAATTTCTACACATTACACCTTTCCGTTCTATCTCTATGATTTTATGTAGATTCAGTAGATTACCAGTATTATACTCAACAACCGATCACCCTCCCCTGGCAGCAGTCTGACGCTAAATTCACTATTATTTATGGCACAATATCCAAATACCTGCCTTGGAACACCTTTATCCAGGATTTGGTTCTGTGATCTAGACTAAACAACAGTTGTCGGGAGCATAATCAGGCACGGGGACAAACCCGATAGTATTTCGAGGGACTTGATTAAATCATGAAAAGGAATACGACATCTCTTGCAAAAATTACCCGACCGAGCCTCACAAAGGCTTATCCCAGGGAACGGCTTTTCTCACTGCTCGACAAGGGAATGAACCAGTCTATAACCTGGATAACCGGGCCACCAGGATCTGGAAAGACTACCCTGGTATCAGATTACATTGATAAAAGGAAACTTGATTACTTATGGTACCAGGTGGACCAGGGGGAAACGGATATTGCGACCTTTTTTTATTACATGGGGCTGGCAGTACTAAAAGATTCCAAGGGACATCACCCTGCCAGCACCATACCGGATTTTGGAGAGACAATATCCGAGCATGCCAGTTATTACTTCCATAGTCTGTTACGCAAGCTCGACACACTGACCGGGCAGGTTGGCAGTAACCTAACGCAATCAGATAAAAATTACCTTCCAAGATTTCTCCCGGAATACTTCAATAATCTTGAAACCTTCACGAAAAGCTATTTTCGCGAATTATTTTCGAAACTAAGAACTCCATTTGTTATTGTTTTTGATAATTACGATTCTGTACCAGTGCATTCTGACTTTCATGATGTCATACATTATGCGCTAACTGAAATTCCACCTGAAGGATGTGTTATTTTCATCAGCCGCACCGATCCGCCATCTTCCATGGCCAAGTTTCGTGCGAACCAGAATTTACAGAATATTTCATGGGAAAAACTAAGACTAACAAGACTTGAAACTGATGGCATCGTCAAATCACTGGGTTTTAATCTTACGAATGAAGCATTGGAACAACTGTATAACAAGACCCAGGGCTGGGCCGCAGGAGTTGTGCTTTTACTTGAGTATTTCAGAACAGAGGGATTTGTTTCTGAAATACCGGACTCGCTGACACCACAAATCATTTTTGATTACCTGGCCGGGGAAATATTCCAGAAATTTGATGAAGAGACAAAAACCTTTTTACTGAAAACAGCCTGTCTTCCCAGAATGACCATAGAAATGGCAGAGGAAATATCTGGACAAAATACTGCCAATAAGATTCTCGAGGAGTTAAATCATCATCATTATTTTGTAACCGCGAAACAAACACCGGGAAAAATTGTTTATCAATACCATCCCCTTTTCCGTGATTTCCTCCTGGCCTTGAGTGATAACGGTGGCAGATTACCTGATGAACAAAACCGCCTGAGCAATGCGGCCACGCTTCTGGAATCCAATGAACAAACTGTTGATGCCGTAGAGCTCCTGATCAGTATTCAGGATTGGGAGCAGATGCTGGAGATCATCGTGAAGCATGCTTCCAGAATGATTCAGAGCGGACGTAGAGAAACCCTGTCACAGTGGCTCGAGGAATTACCAAAGGAGATCATGGATAAAAACCCATGGATGGTCTACTGGCTGGCCTCATGCCGTTTCCCGTT
>JBFFIE010000021.1:0-32267 GCA_041556555.1 Gammaproteobacteria bacterium | reverse complement strand
GGCAGGTGGATGCCCTGCTTACCAATTTTCATTTGCCGGAATCCACCTTGCTCATGCTGGTTTGTGCCTTTGCTGGCACGGAGCCGGTGCTTGCGGCCTACCGGCATGCCATAGCTGAAAAGTACCGGTTTTACAGTTATGGTGATGCCATGCTGTTGACCCCCGACCGATAATATAAGGAGAGCAAGGCCTGGAATTCCAGTTACTCAAGAAGGACGGCGACGCCCGTTGCGGACGTCTGACGCTGGATCACGGCAGTGTTGATACCCCGGTCTTCATGCCGGTCGGCACCTATGGTGCGGTGAAGGGGCTGACACCGGATGACTTGCGATCACTTGGCAGCCAGATCATCCTTGGCAATACCTTTCACCTGATGTTGCGGCCGGGGCCGGAGATTATCCAGAAACTGGGTGGCCTGCATGAATTCATGCAATGGCACGGCCCGATTCTAACAGACTCGGGCGGCTACCAGGTTTTCAGTCTCGCCAAGGCCCGGAAGATTAGCGAGGCCGGGGTCCATTTCAAATCGCCCATTAACGGTGAAACGGTCTTTCTCGATCCGGAAAAGGCGATTGCAATCCAGCATGCCCTGAATGCCGACGTGATCATGATCTTTGATGACTGCACGCCTTATCCTGCGCCGGAAGCGCTGGTCCGGGAGTCCATGGAGTTGTCGCTGAGATGGGCTGGCCGTTCCCACGCGGCTCATGCCGGGCATCCCTCGGCCCTGTTTGGCATTATCCAGGGCGGGATGTTTCCCCAACTGCGGGACGCATCATTGCAGGGACAACTCGATATCGGATTTGATGGCTATGCCATCGGCGGCCTTTCCGTGGGTGAGCCAGCGGACCTCATGCTTGAAATACTCAGCCATACCACCCAACAGATGCCCGTGGAGAAACCCCGTTACCTGATGGGCGTCGGCACCCCGGAGGATATTGTAGAGGCGGTGCAGCGGGGCATCGACATGTTCGATTGTGTCTTGCCCACACGCAACGCCCGCAACGGGCACCTGTTTACCCGTACCGGCGTGATCCGGATCCGTAACGCCATGCACCGCGAAAGCGACCAGCCCATTGAAGAAGGCTGCGGCTGTTACACCTGCAACCGGTTCAGTCGGGCCTACTTGCATCACCTGGACAAGACCAATGAGATGCTCGGATCACGACTGAATACCCTGCATAACCTTTATTATTACCACACACTGATGCGGGATCTGCGCGCGGCGATTGCCGAAAAACGCGTGGACAAGTTCATTACAAATTTTTATGCAACTCGCACGCAAAACGGCGAGTCTGTGTCATAATAGCGCGCTTTGAATGACCAAGGTGATTCCATGCTAGAGTTTTTAATCAATAATGCCTGGGCCCAGGATGCCCCACCTGCCGGTGGCGGGTTCATGGGCCTATTACCGCTGATCCTGATCTTCGTCGTGTTTTACCTGTTCCTGATCCGGCCGCAAATGAAGCAGGCGAAGGAACACAAGCAAATGGTTGAGGCATTGAGTAAAGGCGATGAGATAGTCATTAGCGGCGGGGTGGCAGGAAAGATTACAAAAATCGGTGAGAGCTTTATCCATGTTGAGATAGCACCCGAGATTGAAGTCAAGGTCCAGAAACATGCCGTCTCGGCCATCCTGCCCAAGGGCACCATCAAGTCACTCTGATAAATCTGAATAACAAGAATACCGTATTACTATGAATCGTTACCCGAGCTGGAAATACGTACTTATCCTGATCATTATACTGGTAGGTGTTGTTTATGCGTTGCCAAATCTTTATGGTAGCGATCCCGCCTTACAGATCTCTTCCGCGCGCGGCCTTGATATCACCCAGCAAACTGCCGAGTTGCAGGCCGAGATTGCGCTTGAAGAGGCCGGCATTGAATCGAAGCGCATGGAGATACAGGAAAACAGTCTGTTGATCCGGTTTGACGACGAGGAGAAACAGCTGAGAGCACAGGATGTGATCAAGAAAACCCTGGGCCGGGACTACATTGTGGCACTGAACCTGGCACCCTCGACGCCCGGCTGGCTGGCCGGTCTCGGTGCATCACCCATGTTTCTGGGTCTGGACCTTCGTGGCGGTGTTCATTTTCTGATGGAGGTGGACATGGAGGCCGCCATCCGCAAAGCCGAAGAGAGCTATGTCTCCGAGCTGCGGTCCTTGCTGCGTGAGAACAAGATCCGTTACAAGACCATTGGCCGCCGTGATCAAGGTGGGGTGCTGATCCGGTTCCAGGATGCAGCCCAGCTGGACCCCGGTGAAATCCTGATTGACGAGAATTTCCGTGATGTCGATATCGAGGTCGATGATTCAATCGAAGGGGAATACCGCATCATTCTCCGGATGTCTGAAGACGCGGTTATTGAAACCCGCAAGAATGCCCTGCAACAGAACATCACCACCCTGCGTAAGCGGGTTAATGAACTCGGTGTTGCTGAACCGGTGATCCAGCAACAGGGAGATCGCCGCGTGGTGGTTGAGTTACCGGGTGTGCAGGACACCGCCCGGGCCAAGGAGATACTCGGCGCGACCGCTACCCTGGAATTCCGGATGGTCGATGACGAACACTCGGTACAGGATGCCGTACAAGGGCGGGTCCCGGCCGGTTCAAAACTCTACTCTGAGCGTAACGGCAATCCGATCCTGCTCAAGAAGCGGGTCATGTTAACGGGTGATCACATCATCGATGCCGCTTCCGGAATCGACCCTGATACCGGAGGGCCACAGGTCAATATCACACTCGACGGCAAAGGCGGTCTCATCTTCAGCCGCATCACCGGCGATGAAGTTGGCAAGCGCATGGCGACCGTGTTCATAGAGACCAAGACGGAAACCGTTGAAGAAAACGGTGAGCTGGTGAAAAGGAAAATTACCACGGAAGAGGTCATTAACGCCGCGACCATCCAGTCACAACTGGGCAAACGTTTCCGCATTACCGGCCTGGAATCCACTCAGGAGGCCCGCAACCTGGCGCTGCTGTTAAGGGCTGGGGCCCTGGCGGCGCCGATCGAGATCATTGAGGAACGTACGGTCGGCCCCAGTCTGGGCAAGGACAACATCGAACAGGGCTACAAGTCTGTGATCATTGGCTTCGTCCTCGTCCTGATCTTCATGGCGGTCTATTACAGGTTGTTTGGAATGATTGCCAACCTGGCACTGGCGCTGAATGTAGTGTTACTGGTCGCCCTGATGTCGATGTTGCAGGCTACGCTGACCCTGCCGGGTATTGCCGGTATCGTGTTGACCGTCGGTATGGCGGTTGATGCCAACGTCCTGATCTTTGAGCGTATCCGAGAGGAAATACGAAACGGCAACTCGCCGCATGCCAGTATCCATGCCGGTTATGAAAAGGCCTTTTCAACCATCGCCGACGCCAACATCACTACCCTGATAGCGGCACTTGTATTGTTCGGTTTTGGTACCGGGCCCATCAAGGGGTTTGCCGTGACCCTCTCACTCGGCATTATCTGTTCGATGTTTACAGCCATCATGGTCAGCCGTGCCGTTGTCAACGCCATTTATGGTGGCAAGAAAATTCAGAAACTGATGATCTAGTGAATTGAAATGAAACTGATAGCCAAGCAAACCAATTTTGATTTCATGGGCGTGCGCAAGCCGGCCGCGCTTATTTCTATTGTCTTCATAGTGATTGCGATTATCTCGTTTGTCGTTAATGGACTGAACTTCGGAATTGATTTTACCGGCGGTACTATTGTTGAATTGTCTTATGAGAATGGCGTGGATCTGGACAAGGTCCGCAAGTCCCTACTGGATACGGACTTCAGGGATGCCGTCGTGCAGTATTTCGGGACGTCAACTGATGTCCTGATCAGGATACCGCCGCAGCAAGGCATGAATACTGCCGACATCAGCAGCAAGTTGATACAGCTGTTAGGTACTAGTGGTGATGCAGTTCAGATGCGCCGGGTAGAATTTGTCGGCCCGCAGGTCGGTGAGGAATTGCGGGAAGATGGCGGCCTCGCCATGATCTGGGCGCTCCTGGGCATCCTTATCTACGTTGCGATTCGTTTCCAGACCCGCTTCTCCCTGGGTGCCATCGCCGCCCTGATCCATGATGTGGTGATTACCATCGGTTTCTTCTCGATAACCCAGATGAATTTTGATTTGACCGTGCTGGCTGCCATATTGGCAGTTATCGGTTACTCGCTGAATGACACCATTGTGGTGTTTGACCGTATTCGGGAAAACTTTCACCAGATGCGCAAGGCCACTCCCATCGAGGTCATGAATGCCTCAATCAACCAGACCCTGAGCCGTACCATCGTTACCGGACTGACTACCCTGCTGGTGTTAGTCGCACTGTTTGTCTTTGGTGGTGAGATCATTCACGGCTTTTCGACTGCACTGATTATCGGTGTATTGATTGGTACCTATTCATCCGTGTTTATCGCCAGCCCCGTTACCCTGGCCCTGGGCGTCAGTCGTCAGGATCTGTTGCCAGTCGAAAAGGAAGGGTCCCAGCTCGACGAACTACCATAAATTTATTGCTGCACAAGGCCGGGACTGAGTGCTCAGTTCGCCTGTGGTTCGGTATATACCGTGCTGATGCCTTAACATGAAGATTGTTGCCGATTCACAAATCCCGTTGGTTGCCGAGGCATTTTCCCGTTATGGGGACGTCACCCTGTATCAGGGTCGTGACATCGGACCGGCACAGCTTGCCGATGCCGATGTCCTGTTGGTCCGATCAGTCACCAGGGTGGACGCTCGGCTTTTACAGGGCAGCAAGGTTCGCTTTGTTGGGACCGCCACCAGCGGTATTGACCATGTCGACAGGGAATTTCTGGAACAGGCCGGCATCGGTTTTACCGCCGCCGTCGGCAGCAATGCCCAGTCTGTAGTTGAGTATGTCTTGAGCAGTCTCTTTGCACTGGCATCGCAGCAGGATATCAGGCTGAGTGATCAGACGGTTGGTATCATCGGTTGCGGACAGGTGGGTTCCAGGTTACTTGAGTCACTGGAGGTTCTGGGCGTCCAATGTCTGATCAATGATCCGCCGTTGAAGGATAAAACCGGCGATGAATGCTATCGGGAACTTGAAGCCCTGTACCAGGCGGACGTGCTGACATTGCATGTGCCCTTGACCAAGACGGGGCCTTATCCAACCCGGAATCTGCTGGATAAAACTCTATTTTCGGCCATCAAGACCGATGCCATCATAATCAATACTGCCCGCGGTGGTGTGGTAAACGAACAGGATCTGCAGGACTTCCTTGCCAGGAGTCCAGATGCATCGGTGGTCCTGGATGTCTGGGAGAACGAGCCGGCGATCGACCAACACCTGCTTGCTGTAACAGCTATCGGCACACCACACATTGCCGGCTACAGCCTGGACGGCAAGATCAGGGCGACCAGAATGGTATATGAAGGCTTATGTGATCATTTTTCACTCGAGAAGCACTGGCACCCGGTCTTCCGGATCATGGATGCCGGCCTGCATAATATCCGCATCGATGCCGACGTCACTGATGAAGAAGCCCTGCAGTATGCCGTGCTGGGACATTATGACGTAAGAAGTGATGCGGCTGCGTTAAGAAGGATGATTGAACTGGATGTCGACCAGCGCGAATTTTATTTCGATGAATTAAGAAAAAACTATCCTGCACGCAGGGAATTTGGTAGTACAGAGGTTTCCGTTGATAAAGGCAGAACCGGATTGATCACTAAACTCGGGAAACTCGGTTTCCGCGTGTTAGCACTCTGATGCGAAAGGAACCCTTAAAGCTTGGTTTCATGGCCTCCGGTAGAGGCAGTAATCTGCAGAGTATCCTGTCTGCATGCAAGGACGGCACACTGAATGCTGTGCCGGTGGTTGTGATCAGTAATAACCGCGATTCCGGGGCGCTGCAAATAGCGAGTGCAAATCATATCCCGGGAGTTTATCTCAGCCCTTCCACTCATCCGGACCCGAATCAACTGGATAAGGAAATTGCGGGGACCCTGACAGAATATGGTGTTGAGTTGCTGGTACTTGCAGGCTACATGAAAAAGATTGGGCCAAATACCCTGAAGGTTTTTCATAATCGCATCATTAACATTCATCCATCATTATTACCTGCCTATGGTGGGGCCGGGATGTTTGGGATCAAGGTCCATGAAGCAGTTCTTGCTGCTGGAGAACCATTGACCGGGGCAACGGTCCACCAGGTCAATGAAAACTACGATGAAGGCCGGATACTGGCACAGACTGAAGTCAAGGTGAAAGATACAGATACACCGGAAACCCTCGCAGCCAGGGTACTGGAGCAGGAACACCAGCTTTATGTGAAGGCGTTACAGGATATTATCGCCGGTAAGATTAATCTTGATGCGTGACTGTTACAAGCAGTTGCGTAAATACTGATTACTGTTTAACAGTAATCGTAATTTTTTCAGAAATCAGCGGCGGTTGATGGGGTATATGGGTATGATCGCCCAGTAACAGTTGCAGTGTATGTTTGCCGGGTTCCAGATGGATTGAGGTTTCTGTCTGGCCCTTGCCAAAATGCATATGGTTTTTATCTGACGGCACCGGTTTATCAAGATCAGGCAGATCAGTATCAATGAGCAGGTGATGATGCCCTGTGTTTTCGATATCGGTTCCGGCCGGCGCTACTCCCATGTTCCTGAGGCCAAATCGGATCGTGACGGGATTTTGCACAGTTTCGCCGTCAGCAGGGCTAATGAAGTACAATTCAGCATTTTCAGGCGCAGCCGATCGTGCAAGGGCAAGATGGCTGAAGCATAAAATGGACAATAGCAGTATGGTTGTTTTCATCATATCGTTGCGACTGAAGTTATTTCAGCTGGATTGTAACATATGACCCGACAAGATCGAAGGTGACTAAACAGAGACGATTAATCGGAAAAGTACGGCATGACTTCTTCCGGAAATAAAAAGAAATGTTTCATAAGATAAAAAAAATCTACAACGCACTGGTCATCGATAATCCGGTGGTTGTCCTGGCAGCATTGGTGTGCATCTTTGTTTTCTTTGCCTATCACATCAAGGATTTCAGGCTGGATGCCTCAGCGGATTCCCTGCTATTGGAAGATGATGAGGATCTGAGAATGTTTCGAAATCTCATTGACCGATATGGCGCCAGGGAATTTCTGTTCGTAACGTTTACGCCGGACGAGGATCTGTTTTCTGATAATTCTCTCAGGCAGATTAAAAGTCTGCGTGATGAATTGAATGAACTGGCCGCAGTATCATCGGTGGTATCTATTATTGATGTTCCATTGGTGAAACAGGTTGAAGGTACTCTTGCTGAAATGGCAAGGAACTACAGGACTCTGGAGAGTCCGGATGTTGACCGTGAAAAAGCAAAACAGGAGCTCATGGACAGCCCGGTATTCAGTGAGATGGTCATCAGTGCAGATGGGCAAACCACGGCACTTCAAATCAATCTTGTTGATCATCCCGAGTTCAGGGAATTACAAAAGCGCAGAAATTCACTTCTGCTTGCACAGAGGAAGGGAGAACTGTTAGCGGGCCAGGAGCAGGAACTGGCGCAAACACTTGAACAGTATCAGTCAAGGAAGAAGGAACTCGCTGATCAAAACCACGAAACCATAATGAAAGTAAGAAACATCATGGAACCCTATCGGCATTATGGGACCTTGCACCTGGGTGGTGTCCCGATGATCACGGATGACATGATTACTTTTATCAAGAATGATCTCGTGGTATTCGGTTTTGGTGTCTTTGCACTTCTGGTGATTATGCTCAGCATCATTTTCAGGCGTAAGCGCTGGGTAATACTGCCTCTTGTCAGTTGTACCTATGCTGGCTTGTTGATGATGGGTTTGTTGGGGCTTATCGGTTGGCAGGTCACGGTTATTTCCTCGAACTTTATCTCCCTGATGCTCATCATCACCATGGCGATGAACATACATCTCGTGGTTCGTTACCGTCAGCTCCGGAAAGATCATGTGGATCACTCACAGCGCGAGCTGGTTTCTGAAATGACAGGGAAAATGGTCTGGCCCTGCCTCTATACGGCGTTGACAACCATTCTTGCATTCATGTCACTGGTTGTCAGTGACATTAAGCCGGTCATTGATTTTGGCTGGATGATGACGATGGGCTTATCTGTCACCTTTGCAACTTCGTTCCTGTTGTTTCCCAGCCTGCTGGTGTTAATGCAAAAGACGGACACTATGCCAACTGAACGTAAATTCCAGTTCACTTCACTGCTGGCAAAAATTACCGAACACCATGGTGAAAAGGTCATTGGTATTGCAATCGTGTTTGCCATGGTCAGTCTTTATGGTATTAGCCGGCTTGAAGTTGAAAACAGTTTTATCAATTTTTTCAGTGATGAAACCGAGATCTACCAGGGGCTGAAATTAATTGATGAAAAACTGGGCGGTACGACGCCACTGGATGTGTTAATTAAGTTTCCTGAAGATGAACCTGTGGTTGAAGAAGACAGTGAGTTTGATCTGATTTTTGAAAGTTTTGATACAGGTAATGAGGAAGATTACTGGTTTACGCCCCAGAAAGTCGAGAAGATTGAGAAGGTTCATGATTACCTGGCGAACCAGGATGCTGTCGGCAAGGTCCTGTCGCTGGCGTCGCTGATCAAGGTGGGTGAAGATGTAAACAAGGGGGAGTTCGATGCGTTTGAACTCGCCATCGTTAACAAACGCATGCCTGAAGAACTTAAGGAGAGCATGATTGATCCCTATATTTCCATTCCAGATAACGAAGCCCGGATAAATATACGGATCAAGGACTCGTTGCCGGATTTACGCCGGAATGAATTATTGCAGCGGATTGACAGGGGATTGACTAATAGGCTTGGTTTGGAAAAGGATGAATATCAGATTACTGGGCTGCTGGTCCTTTACAATAATATGTTACAGAGTCTATTCTCTTCACAGATTGAAACCCTGGGTGTGGTTATGGCAGGCATTGCCCTGATGCTGCTGCTGTTATTCCGATCAATTTCCCTGGCCGTCATCGGTATTATTCCCAACCTTCTTGCTGCCGCGATCATCCTGGGGTTGATGGGTATTCTTGGAATACCCCTGGATATGATGACGATTACCATCGCGGCCATTACCATCGGGATCGCTGTAGACAACAGCATTCATTATATATACCGGTTCAGGGAAGAGTATGCCCGGATCGGTGATTACACAAAAACCCTGCATTATTGCCATGCCAATATCGGTAACGCGGTTTTTTATACAGCTATTACCATCATTATCGGGTTTTCCATTCTGGTTTTATCAAATTTCATACCGACAATTTATTTTGGTGTCTTGACGGCACTGGCCATGTCCATCGCCCTGTTGGCAGCACTTACCCTGTTGCCAAAGCTGATACTCTGGTGGCGGCCGTTCTAACACGCTTGCGTTGAGCCGGCAAAGCCGGTAAATTTAATTTAAATATTAACGATTTCAGTTAGTTGTGTTCTGTATCTCAAACTGCCGGCCATGAAACCTTTTTATACGGGGCATATCAAATTAAAATAGCGCTACTTATCAGCATCAGGACTATTATAAAAATATGAAAATTTCGAGTTTTACACTAACCAATGCAGTTTTGATTTGCTGCCTGCTGGTTGTGACCCGGGATTCCATTGCTGATATTCACCCGGCAGAACAGGTGGTCAAGACCACTACCGACCAGGTTATCGAAAGGCTGATTGCTGACAAAGCAGAACTAGAGGCCAACCCGAGCGGGATTTATGATCTCGTTAACAAGCTGATCATCCCCCACTTTGATTTTGTCAGTATGTCAAAGTGGGTACTCGGGAAAACAAACTGGAAGGCCGCCAGTACGGACCAACAGGAAAGATTCGTCTCGGAATTCCGCACCCTTCTGGTACGTACCTACGCCAAGGCCCTGCTCGAGTACTCGAACAACGAAATCATTTTTCTGCCAGTTGATACCAGGCCAAACTCAAAACTCGTCAGGGTCAATACCGAAGTGCAAAGCGAAGGGGCCAAGCCAATACCTATTAACTACACTATGCATAACGGCAGCGGCAACTGGAAAGTCATTGATATCAATGTCGATGGAATCAGCCTGGTGGCAACCTACCGGGGTTCATTCGCCGCCGAGATAAAAGAGCATGGTATGGAAGCCCTGATAAACCAGCTTGCCAACAGGAACGCCGGCCTGGCTGAAGATACCACGGCATCTAACTAGAATCCCCACCAGTCCTGCAACGGGCCAGACATACCCGTGAAGGCATGTTATTGGTAGCAATTCATATATAATTGTGCCGTTTATCGTGCCGGGATCTGTCCCGGCGTTGACTTATATATATTAAAAAAACGGGAGTTAACCGAGTGCAAGCTGAAGATATCAAGGCGTTGATCGCAACAGGACTGACCGATGCCCGCATTGAGATTGATGGTGATGGAACTCATTTTCAGGCAACAATTGTCAGTGATCAGTTCGAGGGTAAATCGATGCTGCAGAGACACCAACTGGTCTATAAGGCCCTTGGTGAGAAAATGGGTACCGATATCCATGCCCTGTCCATGCAGACATTCACCACATCCGAGTGGGACGAACGCAAGAACCTCAGCTTGTTGAAATAAGAAAAATCGATGGACAGATTAATTATCAAGGGCGGTATCCCGCTGTCCGGTGAGATCAATATATCCGGCGCCAAGAATGCGGCACTGCCGATCCTGGCAGCTACTATCCTGGCGGACAGCCCGGTGACCATCTCTAACGTGCCGCATTTGCATGATATTACCACCACCATGGAATTGCTGGGACGGATGGGCGCCTTATTGACCATCGATGAAAAGATGAATATCGAGGTAGATACCGTCGGCATCAAGGAATACTTTGCGCCCTATGAACTGGTGAAGACCATGCGTTCATCCATCCTCGTGCTGGGACCATTGCTGGCGCATTATGGCAAGGCCGATGTCTCACTGCCGGGTGGTTGTGCCATCGGTTCCCGTCCCGTCAACCTGCACCTGCGCGGACTGGCCAGCATGGGTGCCGATATCGATGTAGAGGGCGGTTACATACGCGCCACGGCAAATCGACTCAAAGGCGTCCGCCTGGTCATGGATATGGTGACGGTAACGGGCACGGAAAACCTGATGATGGCCGCAACACTGGCGAAGGGGACGACCACCATTGAAAATGCGGCCCGTGAACCGGAAGTCATCGACTTGGCGAATTGCCTGAACAATATGGGTGCCCGGATTGAGGGAGCCGGTACTGACAAGATTGAGATCGAGGGTGTCGAGTCGCTGTCCGGAACAGAATACAGTATCCTTCCGGATCGCATCGAGACCGGTACCTATCTGGTGGCCACCGCTATGACCGGAGGCAAGGTCAAATTACGCCATACTCGCCCGGAACTCCTTGATTCGATCCTTGCCAAGCTGGTCGAGGCCGGCGCAGATATCACGGGAGATAATAACAGCATTACCCTGGACATGGGCGGGCGCAGGCCCAGGGCAGTCGATGTTCACACAGCACCGTTCCCGGGGTTTCCCACCGATATGCAGGCGCAGTTTACCGCGATGAATTCTATTGCCAGCGGCTCTGGCACCATTACCGAATCCGTCTTTGAAAATCGCTTTATGCATGTCCAGGAGCTTCAGCGCATGGGCGCCAATTTGAAGCTGGAAGGCAATACGGCCATCAGCAAGGGCATAGAGAAACTCACCGGTGCACCGGTCATGGCAACCGACCTGCGTGCGTCCGCCAGCCTGGTGCTGGCAGGCCTGGTGGCAGAGGGTGAAACGGTTGTCGATCGCATTTATCATATCGATCGGGGATACGAAACCATCGAAGAAAAACTGGCCCTGCTCGGCGCTCAGATCAGGCGATTGCCATCTAAATAATCCGGCCTGCTGCTATTCAATAAACCCGGGAACACCCAGAAAAAATTTTTTCATGAACAGATCACAGAACCTGACGATCGCTGTGTCCAAGGGGCGCATTTTGAACGAGGCGCTGCCGTTACTGACAGAACTTGGTATCAGACCTGTTGAAGCCCCGGAACAGACGCGCAAGTTGATCCTGGAAACTGCCAAGCCGGGCATCAAGCTGGTCGTTGTCCGGGCGACGGATGTGCCGACCTACGTGGAGTACGGTGCTGCTGATCTGGGGATCGCCGGCAAGGATGTGTTGCTGGAATACGGGGGCAAGGGACTGTATGAGCCAGTGGACCTTAAGATTGCCCGCTGCAAGATGGTGCTGGCCGGCCCAAAAAAAGAAGCAAAGCTAAACCGCCGGTTGCGGGTCGCCACCAAGTATATTAAAACCACCCGGGATTATTTTGCTTCACGCGGGGAACAAGTCGAGATCATCAAGCTCTATGGATCCATGGAGCTGGCCCCTTTGCTGGGCCTGGCCGATCGGATTGTTGATTTGATGGATACGGGGAATACCCTGAAGGCCAATGGCCTGGTGCCACTGGAAACAATTACCGGGATCAGTTCCAGGCTCATCGTTAATACGGCAGCGATGAAAATGAAACATGAATTGATCAAACCTATCATTAATCAGCTGGAACAACTCTGTAAATAATGATCACGAAACTTGATACCACGGCAGAGGATTTCGCTGAGCGTTTCCAGGCACTGCTAAGTGCGACCAGCGAGCCGGATGAGGATCTGATCAACACCGTGCAGGACATTATTCAGGATGTCCGTAATCGGGGTGATGAGGCACTGCTGGAATACACCAATCGTTTTGATAGAAGGCAGGCAAGCCTTCCTGATCTGGAAATAGCCGCTGAGACCCTGAACCGGGCAGTGGCTGAGATACCGCAGGCAACCCGGCAGGCATTGGAATCTGCGGTTAAGCGAATCCAGGATTATCATGATCGGCAAAAGCAGGAATCCTGGGAATACCAGGATGCGGAGGGTACGGTCCTTGGTCAGCAGATCAGCGCACTCGACCGGGTTGGCGTCTATGTGCCGGGTGGCAAGGCCGCCTATCCATCCTCTGTGTTAATGAACATCATCCCGGCGAAAGTTGCCGGTGTCGGTGAGATTGTCATGGTGGTTCCGTGTCCCGATGACGAGATGAACCCGGTCGTGCTGGCGGCCGCCTGCATAGCCGGAGTTGACCGTGTGTTTTCTGTTGGTGGCGCACAGGCTGTTGCCGCCCTGGCCTATGGTACACAATCGGTACCTAGGGTAGACAAGATCGTGGGACCTGGAAACCGCTATGTCGCCGCGGCCAAGCGCCTGGTGTTCGGTGTGGTCGGAATCGATATGATTGCCGGGCCTTCCGAGATCCTTATCATCAGTGATGGCAGCGGGGATCCGGACTGGACCGCTATGGATATGTTCTCACAGGCCGAACATGACGAAGATGCGAGAGCGATATTGTTATGCCCGGATCCCGGCTATCTCGAGCAGGTGGAAACCAGCATCAAGCAGTTATTACCAACCATGGAACGAGCCGAAATTATTGAGGCCTCGTTACGAAACCATGGTGCGCTGATCCGGACACGGGACCTGGATGAGGCCATCAGTCTTGCCAACCGGATAGCCCCGGAGCATCTGGAACTTGCCCTGACAGAGCCAGACGACTGGGTACGCAAGATCCGTCATGCCGGTGCCATCTTCATGGGCCACTTTACGGCAGAGGTTCTGGGCGACTATTGTGCCGGTCCCAATCATGTCCTGCCAACGTCAGGAACCGCGCGTTTCTCATCACCGCTGGGTGTCTATGATTTTCAAAAACGATCCTCGATCATCAAATGCTCAGACAGCTCTGTAGCGCCGCTCGCATCAACCGCATCGGTGCTGGCTCGTGCCGAAGGACTGACTGCGCACGCCCGTTCAGCCGAATATCGTTTGAAGAAAAACTGAGTCCAGGTTGCAGCCGGTGTTAGCCGGGTAACTGGCCTCACAGTTCAATGAAACGTATCAAGCAACTCATCAAACCCTCAGTGCTGGCCATGCAGTCTTATCAGGTACCGGCAGCGAATGGATTAACCAAGCTCGATGCCATGGAAAACCCTTATCCGTGGCCGGATGACCTTAAGCGTGAATGGCTGAAGGTGATTAGTAGCGTCGAGATCAATCGCTACCCCGAGGCTGGGGCCAACACCTTGAAAGCGTCCATGTGCAAAGCACTCAAACTGCCGGATGGCATGGACATCATGTTGGGTAACGGTTCGGATGAACTTATCCAGATCCTGGCGCTGGCCCTCAGCGGTAGCGACCGGGTGTTCATGGCACCGGAACCCAGTTTCGTGATGTATCGCCAGATCAGTCAAACGGTGGACGCCCGGTTCGTCGCAGTGCCCCTTATACCAGACAATTTCTCTCTCAACCGTGAGGCCATGTTGTCGGCGATTGCTGCACATGAACCGTCATTGATCTTCCTTGCTCGGCCGAATAATCCTACCGGTAACCTGTTTGACGAAAATCTGATTATCGAGATTGTGCAGAAGGCGCAAGGCCTGGTTGTAATCGACGAGGCATATTATGCGTTTGCAAAAGAGACACTGATGGAATATCTGCCCCGGTTTGAGAACTTGCTGATTATGCGAACCTTCTCAAAATCAGGCCTCGCCGGTCTCAGGCTGGGCTATCTGATGGGTTCCCGTGACTGGCTGGTGGAGCTGGATAAAATCAGGCTGCCTTACAATATTAATGTGCTGACCCAGAAGACCGTTGAATTCATTCTCGGGCATTCCAAGCTACTTGAAGACCAGGCCGCGGCCATTTGTGCACACCGGGAACAATTGTTTGCGGCACTGGCGGCCATCCCTGGGCTCAGTGTCTGGCCCAGTGCCGCCAATTTTTTGTTATTCAGAACCAATAACCAGCCCGCTTTGGAAGTCTTCGAGGGCCTGAAACGGGCAGGGGTCTTGATCAAGAACCTGGATGGCAGCCACCCGCTGCTGGAAAATTGTCTGCGGGTCACGGTGGGCCTTGATACTGAAAATCACCGTTTTCTGGAAGCGCTGGAGTCACTGATTTAGATCATCTACCAAATACCGGACGTTCAGCCACTCTGGCGGTGACGATGATCTTCTCCCAGCCCCTTAATAACTCGATTTCAACAGTTTCACCGGGCACGATATCAGAGATCATCTCGATGGCCTGTTGCGGGCTGGTAAGGTTCCGCTGATCGATGTTCCGAATGACATCGCCCGGCATGATCCCGGCCCGGTCCGCCGGGCCACCGTTCAGCACGCCGGCGACCAGGACACCGCCACCCTCGATACCGCTATCCTGGAGCAGGTTCGGAGGCAAGATCTGGGCCTCGATACCCAGCCAGCCACGCACGACATGACCTTTGGAAATGAGTTGTTCCATAACATGCAGCGCCATATTGATGGGCGTAGCAAGACCAATTCCCTCAGAGCCGCCGCTGCTGGAAACAATGGCGGTATTAATGCCGATCAACTCCCCACGGGCAGTGATTAACGCACCACCGGAATTGCCCGGGTTGATGTCAGCGTCGGTCTGGATAAAGTCCTCAAAGGTCGTGATGCCCATGCGTTTTCGACCTTTGGCGCTGACAATGCCCTGGGTTACTGTCTGACCAAAATCATAGGGGTTGCCGATAGCGAGGACGACATCACCAACTTTTAGCTGATCGGAGTCCCCTACTGTGATCTGCGGCAGGTCAGGCAAATCGATTTTAAGCACGGCCAGATCGGTATCGTTATCAATACCGATCACCTCCGCCCGGGTCTGGTAACCATTATTGAATGTAATATTGATTTCGTCCTTGCCCTGGATCACATGGGCATTGGTGAGGACATAGCCGTCCGTATTCATCAGCACGCCGGAACCCAGATTACTGTCACGACGAGTACCCGGACCGGGTTGTTGTGGTTGTCCAAAAAAACGCTGAAACAGCGGATCCCGGAACAGCGGGTTTACGGGTCGCTGAAACACCTTGCTGGCATAGACATTGACCACGGCGGGTGCCGCCCGGGCGACAGCCTCGCTGTATGAGCTGATATAATTGTTACCCGCTGATTTCGCAGAACCTGTCGGACCGTGGACCAGCTCAGGCCAGAGTATCAAGATGACCCCGGCAGCCAGCAAACCGAGCAGCACGTAGCGGATTATGTAGTTCAGACTTGAAGTAATTTGTATTTCCTCCCGGGTCTCAAAGTAAGGTAGGATAGCCGTTTTTTTGAAAGATGGCTTGACATGCCATGTTATAATATCGCCTTTGCAGTGAATACAGGGCAGTGAATTACAGATCAAGTTTCTGTGGGGAATCCAACATATGCAAGACGGGGCAGTTGACAAACATCGCCGCCGGTTTTTGACGACGACTGCAACAGTCGTCGGTGGCGCCGGTGTTATAGCAAGCAGCATTCCTTTTATTTCCGCCTTGAATCCCAGCGAAAAAACCAAGGCAATTGGTGCGCCTGTCGAGGTGGATATCAGTGAAATGAAACCTGGAGAAAAACTCGTCGTTGAGTGGCAGGGTAAACCGGTCTGGATATTAAAACGTGATCAAAAGACACTCAATGATCTGGAATTGCTTGATGAAAAATTGCGTGATCCGGATTCAGAGCAGCCCCAGCAACCTGATTATGCCGAGAATGAATACCGCTCTATCCGGCCCGAATACCTTGTGGTAGTCGGGCTTTGTACGCATCTTGGATGTTCTCCCACTTATTTTCCAATTGATGTGAACACAGGACTGGGTGATGACTGGAAGGGTGGTTTCTTCTGTCCATGTCACGGCTCACGTTTTGACCTTGCTGGGCGTGTCTTCAAGGGCGTGCCGGCACCGACAAACCTGGTGATCCCTCCCTACAAGTATTTGAGTGATAGCCGTATCCTGATAGGTGATGATTCCGGAGAGATAGCATGAACATGATCAAACAATCTCTCTGTAATTTCATCTCCTGGGTGGACGCCAGGTATCCATTGCTTAAAACCTGGAATGAGCATCTGGCAAAATATTATGCACCGAAGAATTTCAATTTCTGGTATTTCTTCGGTTCACTGGCTTTACTGGTACTGGTGATTCAGATCGTGACCGGTATCTGGTTGACCATGAATTACAAACCTTCCGCCGATGAGGCCTTTGCCTCTGTCGAATATATCATGCGAGATGTAGAGTGGGGATGGTTGATCCGTTATCTGCATTCTACCGGTTCCTCGGCATTTTTTATCGTTATTTACCTGCACATGCTCCGGGCCCTGTTATATGGCTCATTCAAGAAACCCCGGGAATTACTCTGGTGTACCGGCATGTTTATTTACCTGACCCTGATGGCTGAAGCTTTCTTTGGCTATCTCCTGCCCTGGGGTCAAATGTCCTACTGGGGAGCCCAGGTTATCATTTCCCTGTTTGGTGCAATTCCGATCGTGGGCGATGGTTTAGCGGAATGGATCCGGGGTGATTATGTTGTATCAGATGTAACACTAAACCGGTTTTTTGCATATCATGTGATTGCAATGCCGCTGGTATTGGTGGGACTGGTGTTCGTGCATATCATTTCCCTGCACGAGGTGGGTTCAAACAATCCGGATGGTGTTGACATCAAGAAACATAAAGATGAAAACGGAATTCCCCTGGACGGAATCCCTTTCCATCCGTATTACACAGTAAAGGATATCGTTGGTGCTGTAGTGTTCCTGATCTTCTTTTCACTGGTTGTGTTTTACGCGCCGGAAATGGGAGGGTATTTCCTTGAGCATGCCAATTTCGTTCCCGCCAATCCGCTACAGACGCCGGAGCATATTGCACCAGTATGGTATTTCACACCTTTCTACGCCATTCTTCGGGCGATTCCCAGCCAGCTGTGGGGGGTTATTGCCATGGGCCTTGCCGTCTTTATGTTCTTTCTGTTGCCATGGCTGGATCGAAGCCCGGTAAAGTCCATACGCTACCGTGGTTATTACTATCGTATTGCCTTGACCGCGTTTGTGATTAGCTTTGTTTGCCTGGGTTGGCTTGGCATGCAGGCTGCTACACCTATGTATAGCTGGTTTTCAAGATTATTCACAGTTATTTATTTCCTTTTCTTCCTGCTTATGCCGTTTTATACGAGTATCGACAGGGATAAAGCTGTACCGGAAAGGGTGACTGCGCCGTGAAAAAAATATTCTTTATAGTTTTTTTGGCTTTATCCAGCGCTGGCGCAATTCACGCTGCCAGCACCGGTACCCATGGTTACCATATGGATCCGGATTTATCAGATACCAAATCCCTGCAGAGGGGAGCACGTATCTTTGTGAATTATTGCCTGAGCTGTCACTCAGCGGCCTATATGCGTTATAACCGTTTGGGGAAAGATCTGGATATTGCTGAAAATATATTAAAAGATAATTTCATGTTCGGCACCGATAAGCCAGGCGACACCATGAATGTCGCATTAAAGCCGGCAGACGGTGAGCAGTTCTTTGGCGTAGCACCACCAGACCTTTCGGTAATAGCGAGGGCACGCGGCGCAGACTGGTTGTATGCCTATTTCATGACATTTTACAGTGATCCATCCCGGCCCTTCGGCGTAAATAATCTTCAGTTCAAGGATGTTGCGATGCCCCATGTATTGTGGGAATTACAGGGTTTTCAACGACCTGTTTATAAAACAGTTACCCATAAATACAGAACCACTACCCGGGTTATTGAAAGTCTGGAAACCGGTACTCCTGGTAAATTGTCTGAAGAAGAATATGAACAGACTATATACGATCTGGTTAATTTCCTGGTTTATCTTGCAGAACCTGCAAAGTTGAAGCGTCAAGCTATAGGGATCTGGGTCATAATCTATTTGCTGGTGTTTCTCGTCGTGGCATATCTGCTAAAGAAGGAATTCTGGCGGGACGTTGAATAATGCCTTGCGTGTTCACGTTAAAGTAATGAAGTACGGAGGATAAATATGGCCAGTATTGCCAACAGACGATCAGTCATGGTTCTTTATACGGACCCTGAATCCCCACTTAGTCATGCCGTCAGGATTGTACTGGCCGAAAAAGATATTAATGTAGATATCAATTTTGTTACTGCTGAAAATCGTCCGGAAGAACTGAATGAACTCAACCCATACAATTCACTTTTAACCTTGATTGACAGGGAACTGGTTTTGTATGAAGCACAAATTATCATGGAATACCTGGATGAGCGGTTTCCTCATCCGCCGTTATTACCGGTTGATCCTGTTGCAAGAGCAAGTAACCGACAGTTACGTTACCGGGTCATGCGCGATCTTTATTCCCTGATAGATGAAATTGAAAGTGAAGATGAAGCTGTGGCAGCCAACGCCCGCAAGCAGCTTAGAGACAATCTCACAGCAATATCTCCCTTGTTTGATCAAAAACCGTTCTTTATGTCTGACGAATATTCCCTGATTGATTGTTGTATGGCTGCTTTGTTATGGAGACTGGATAGTTATGGGGTCAAGTTGCCATCCTCGGCCAAGGCAATTAACAAATATGCCGAGAGATTGTTTGAACGGGAATCATTCAAACAATCACTTTCTGAAAAGGAAAAAGATCTGAAAAGTGTTTAAGTGAATTCTGATATGACATCCAATCGCCCTTATTTATTGAGGGCGCTGTGTGACTGGATACTGGACAATGCAATGACACCGCATTTGATGGTGGATGCTACCCAGGAGGGAGTGGATGTACCGGATCAGTATATTGATAATGGCAAGATCGTTCTCAATATTCATCCTGATGCCGTACAGGACTTCAATATCTCCAGTGACCACGTAATTTTTAATGCCCGTTTTAATGGCAAACCCAGCCATATTGTCATACCCATGAATGCCGTGATGGCTGTTTATTCCAGGGAAAATGGCAAAGGCATGATATTCCCAGATGAAACTCCGGATGATGACAAAATAAAAAAGGAGACGGATAACAAAAAGGGAAAACCGGGCGCACCGCACCTGAAAATAATCAAGTAAATATTCACCTTTGTTCAATGATAGAGGTCATCCAGTCAGATATTACTGCTCTCGATGTGGATGTGATAGTTAATGCTGCAAACAACTCCCTGCTGGGCGGGGGTGGTGTTGATGGAGCCATTCACCGGGCTGCCGGACCTGAATTACTGGATTATAATCGCAGCCTGGGTGGCTGTGATACCGGTGAAGCAGTTATCTCTCCTGGATTCAAGCTCAAGGCAAGCTGGATCATCCATACGGTCGGGCCAGTCTGGCGGGGCGGTAAAAACAATGAGTCAGGGTTATTAAGAGATTGCTATGAGAATTCGCTCAAGCTGGCGTTTGCCAAGGGACTGAAAAGTATTGCCTTTCCCTGTATCAGTACCGGTATTTACGGCTACCCCAAGACCGAGGCAGCCAGGATTGCCATTGCAACCATGAAATCCCATGAAAAATCATTCGAGAGGCTGATTGTCTGCTGCTTTTCAGCCGAAGACCGGGATATCTATCTTTCCTTGCTCTGAGACAGCTGGTCGTCAGTCAATATACTGGAATAATTTTACTACTTTCTGAACACCACCAACCTGCCTGGCCGCGTTGGTAGCGATCTCTGATTCCTGCTGTGTAACCAGTCCCATGAGATAGACAATGCCTTTTTCAGTAACCACCTTAACCCTGGTCCCATCGAAGTCCTTGATTGTCAGCAATCTGGTCTTGACCTTGGAGGTGATCAGGCTGTCGCTGCTGCGACTGACCAGCGAACTTGGTGCTGAAATGGTTAATTCATTATAAACATGCGTGACCTTGGGTAATGCGGCCACTATGTTCCCGACGCGTTGTTTGAGTTCTTCTGACGGTGTTTCTCCGGTAATGAGTACCACCAGGTTAAAACTGGTGACATTCACATGGGAACTGTCCTCGATTTCCTTGTCTTCGTAGAAAGCCTGATTTGCTTTAAATTCAATTCCCTGATCATCAATCACTGTACCGGTTGTTCGCCGGTCATGTGCTACTATGACGCCGGTTGCGGCGGTACCAACCACAACCGGCGCACATGCCTGCAGTAAAACTGATATTGATAAAGCAGAAAAAATAGATATAAAAGCTGTTTTATTCATCATACCTCCTGACCAAGTAAATTGTTATCAATCAGATCACATAGAGAGTGAATGATCGTAATGTGCACCTCATGGATTCTTGCGGCTGTCCAGTGTGGAACACGTATTTCAATATCATCGTTTTGCATGAGATAGGCAACTTGTCCACCCTCGCAGCCGGTTAAAGCAATGACTGTCATATCCCGATCATGTGCAGCATCAATGGCATGAATTATGTTGTGTGATTCACCGCTGGTCGTTAGTGCCAGGAGTATATCGCCAGGTTGGCCAAGTGCCCTTATCTGCTTTGAAAAAATATCTGCAAACTGATAGTCATTAGCAATTGAAGTCAATGTCGAAGAATCTGCCGTGAGAGTAAAGGCCGGAAGACCGGGGCGTTCCATTTCAAAACGATTCAGTAACTCAGAAGAAAATCTCTGTGAATCCGCAGCTGAGCCGCCATTACCGCAGCTCAATATCTTGCTTTCCTGTAATATTGCATTTGTCATCAAAATTGCAGCCTCTCCGATTTTATGTGCCAGCAACTCAGCTGACTCCTGTTTGAGCCTGATGCTTTCATCGAAGTTCTGCTTGATGCGTTCAACAGGATCCATAGATTAATTCAATTTAGATCTGTGTTATGCAATAAATGCATCTTTTATCCATTGGATGCCTGGACGATCCGGATCACCTGTTACTAACACGATATCAAACCGGCAAATCATATCCGATCCTGTTCCGGATGATTGCTGATAATACAATCCTGTTTTGATGATCCGATCACATTTTCTTTTATCAATGGATTCGCGAATATGATAAAAGCTATTATTTTTACGATATTTTACTTCTATAAAAACTGTTAGTTCGTTATCTTTCATTATAAGGTCAATCTCTCCCGCTGGAATCCGGTAGTTTCTTTCAATTAACATCAGACCTTTATTTTCCAGATGAGCAAGGGCCATATCCTCGGCCCATTTCCCAGTTGCCGAGGCAAGTTTCTTCTTGCCCGGAAAGATCATCGTTGAATCATGACGGGAATACCGTTAACGAACTTGGCCCAGACGGAGTAACGCTTTACCTGTCCTTGTTCATCAACGGCAAGTGTGCCGGTATTGCCCTGGTAATTATTTCCCTGGATATATAGACTTCCAAGTTGCGGGATTAGCTGATAGGCATCCGTTCCAAAGGCGTATAGGCGTCGGTAAGGAGAGTTCATCTGCTGCCAGGCGCGGTTTAATTGCTGTTGCAATGGTGATCGCTGGTATTCCTTATCAACAATCCAGGGCATATCGGAAAATATAACATTTTCAATATCTTCATCCTTTTGCGGATCATAAACACCGGTAAAGATATTTGAAATGGAATAGGTTGCGATATTGGCTGCATCATAAAATCGTAATTGTGGGACCAGCTGTCTAGCCATATCTGCAGATACAGCAATGAAAATTGCATCGGCGTCATGACGCCGTCTTGGTTCAAAAAACACCTTACGACCCAACGTTGCCATCAGCTCCCGTGCACGCTGGTTACTACTGTTAATATTCAATAATTCTTCAACGGGTTGGGCATAATTGCGACTAGAGTCAAAGATCCTGACGTAATTCATAATTTCACCGCCAAGCTCCGTCCATCTTGACTTGAAAGCATTATAAATCCTGTCTCCCCAGCTGTTATCAGGCGTAATGATCAAGGCCCTGGAATGACCATCCAGCCAGATTTGCTCGGCAAGCTGATTTGCCTCATCTTCGGGTACCAGTCCAAACTGGTAGACAAGCGGTGTAATATCAGTCCCGGTTGCGTTACGTGGATTGGTAGAAGAGCTATCCACCCGATTGAGTGTCAATGTTTTGATAGTCAGGGTATTGGACATCAACAAGCTTTCTATAGAATTCTTTTCCAGTGGCCCAACAATAAACTCTGCTCCTTCTTCAACTGCACGTTGGTAAACATCTGAAATACTTCCCTGGGATGTGTCATAAACCCTGATTACGGGCCTCTTGCCTGGCGAGTTATACCATGCCGCCATGAAGCCGTCCCGAATGGCATTGGAGAATTCCCTGTAAGTTTCATCAAACGGGAGCAATAAAGCAATCTGCTCGGGTAACTCATTCACTTCCCTGGCCAGTACCATAATTGTTTGCAATATATCCGGTTTGGCAGGGTGAGAAGCATAACGTTTGCTCCATGAGCTGATAGATGACTCCAGCAACGGCATATTATAAAGGCCGGTTTTCACAATGATACCTAGCTCAAGCCATCCTGCATTGACTGAATCAGTTATTGCCTCCTGGTGGGCCTTTTCCAGTTTGCGCAGATCTGTATTGGTAATGAGTTGCCAGATTTTTTTCTGGTTTTCTTTCTGTAGTTTTTCATCGGTAATGGATGGGGAATAACGGCTTCTGTCATAGAAGGCATTCAGCATTTGACCATCTTTCTCAAAGGCCAGCGATCGAACCAGATAATATTCTGTTTCCAGGTCTGCTGGTACATTTTCCGGGATGCTTGTATCCAGATGATGCAAGGCAAGCATTGCATCCTCTCTAATCAATGCAATTCTTGCTGACAGTATCCGACGTTCAAACACCTGGATTGGATCAAGCTTTTGATCCCGGAGTCTTTTTAATGTTTTTTCTGAAAGCTCCAAAGCATTGGCATCAAGGTAATTTCTGGCAGCTTTGAGATAGAAATAATCTGCGTAGTAATCATGTTCACCAGCGAGACGCAGATATTCTTCGGCAGCTGCAAGCAGGTTGCCTTCTTGTTCATATAAGATGGCCTGTTGTTCTACTTCCTTGTCCAGTTTTGGCGGTCCGATAGTGCAGGAGGCCAGAATGGCAATAACAAACAGTAAACCTGTTAAACGATAATTTGTTATTTTATGTAACATAGGCAGCAATTCAGACCGGGATATTCAGGCGGAGTTCTGTGCAAAAAGATCAGGGAACATTATATGTGGTAGCCACTCCTTTGGGTAATCTGGATGATTTAAGTCCAAGGGCAGTCAGGCAGTTGAATGCATGTGATCGGATACTGGCTGAAGATACCCGCCACAGCAGGAAACTGCTCGAACATTATGCTATCACAACACCTATGCAGGCATATCACGATTTTAATGAGGCTGGGAAAGTTACTATGATCATCGGCCAATTACAGGGCGGGCTGTCGATGGCGTTGATATCCGATGCCGGAACGCCTTTGATCAATGATCCAGGATTCAAACTGGTGAATGCCGCACATAAGGCCGGAATCCCGGTAGTAACCGTTCCGGGCCCATCTGCTGTGATCGCCGCACTGTCTGTTGCCGGCCTGCCGACTGATCGTTTTGTGTTTGAAGGCTTCCTGCCGGACAAGCGGGTTGCAAGAAAACGCCATTTGCAAAGCCTCGCAAACGAGCAGCGAACCCTGGTTTTTTATGAAGTACCGCACCGGATCCGGGCAACACTCGATGATTTGTCCGCCATATTTGGTCAGGACCGGCAGGCGGTAATCGCCAAGGAGCTGACCAAGCAACACGAAAATGTGCGGCGGGGAACGCTTGAAGAACTGATTGCCTGGCTGGATGAAGATACCAGCCGCCAAAAGGGAGAGTTTGTCCTGATGGTCTCGGGGGCAACACCGCTTGGCATCCCGGAGCAAGAGGCCCGTAGAATCCTCAGCATATTAATGAGGGAAATGTCACTAAAACAAGCTGTCGCTGTGGCTGCAGACATCCTGGGCGAGAGTAAAAATCGCCTCTACAAGCTCGCCCTAGAAATGAAAGAAATCCCAGACTGAAAAAGCTTGCATGTTGTCAGTCTATCACCGAGACTTTGCAGAGAGTGTCGACCGGGCAATCGCTGCAGCTACCTGCAGAGGAAAGTCCGGGCTCCGCAGGGCAGGGTGCCAGATAACGTCTGGGAGGCGAAAGCCTACGGAAAGTGCCACAGAAAATATACCGCCTTGCCTCCTCCAGAGTGGTTTTATTGATAGTGAATACTCACTAAATTTGACCATTCCGGTGGAGGCAAGGTAAGGGTGAAATGGTGCGGTAAGGGCGCACCGCGCCGGTAGTAATACCGGTGGCAGGGTAAACCCCACCCGGAGCAAGACTAAATAGAGGGACGTGGCGACAGCCAATGCACGGCCCGTGCAGGTCCCTGGGTAAGTCGCTCGAGACATTCGGTGACGGGTGTCCTAGATGAATGATTGCCCATGGTCTTTTTGGGCCATGACAGAACCCGGCTTACAGGTCGACCTCTCTTTATTCTACTGCCCTGAAACACTTGGCTTTTTGGCCTGCATAGTACTTTAAGTTGTATTTGCAAGTTTCTGATATAAATAGCTAAAATGTGGTGCCGATCTGGTCCAGCGAGTACTTTTCACAACTTTTCTAACATAAGTCCCTGTAAAATAAGACAGAATCCCTCCCAAAAAAAGCAAAGATTGCTTGACATTAATTACGCCAAGTACCTATAGTTCGCAAGTGGGTAAATGTGGGTAATTGTGGGTAATTTTTTCTTTATTTTTGGGGAGACCGCGTGTTTAGAGGGTGCACGAAACTCAGTCTGGATGACAAGGGCCGAATGGCGGTACCCAGCCGCTACCGTGACCGTTTGGTTGGTCTATCCGATGGCGCCCTGATTTTGACACTGAATCCCCTGGACCGGTCCCTGTGGCTTTATCCCCTGCCGGAATGGGAAATCATAGAAACCAAACTGGCCTCGCTTTCTGATTTTGAGAAACAGGGACGACGGGCCAAACAGATGATGCGTGGTTACGCCACGGACTGCCAGCTCGACGGCCAGGGCCGGATCTTATTGCCCACCGAATTGAGGGAATACTCGGGTATCACAAAGCATGTGATGTTGCTCGGCCAGGGCAACAAGTTTGAGCTCTGGGACGAGGGCACCTGGCAGAAGCTCAGGGAAGAGTGGCTTTCCGAGGTGGGTAATGAATCAGCCGAGCCCGCTGATTCCCTCAAGTCCCTGTCATTGTAGTGAAGCCGGCAGGTGAAGAGAAAAACGGCTATGTACATATGCCGGTGTTGCTGCATGAGGTTATGCAGGCCCTCAACATACAAGCCGAGGGTATTTATGTGGATTGCACATTTGGAAGAGGTGGTCACAGCAAGATGATATTACAACAGCTTGCAGATAACGGCCGGTTGTTTGCCATCGACAGGGACCCCGCAGCCATTGATTCGTTGCTTAATGAATTTTATCAGGATCCCCGTTTCAGTCTTGAGAAGGGCCGGTTTTCAAGGCTGCTGGAATTCACAAGGAAGCACCGGATTACCGGCAGAGTGGCTGGCATCCTGCTCGATCTCGGCGTCTCCTCGCCTCAGTTGGACGATGCCGAGCGAGGTTTTAGTTTCCGCAATCAGGCAGCGCTGGACATGCGTATGGACAATTCCTCCGGCATGACAGCGGCAGACTGGGTGAATTCTGCCAGCGAAGACGAGATCACTAATATTCTCAGAGAGTATGGTGAGGAGAAATTTGCAAAACGCATCGCCCGCTCAATTGTACAGGCCCGCAAGGATGAACGGATTGAATCAACAACCCGCTTAGCTGAACTGATTGCCAAAGTCGTACCCGTTCATGAGAAGGATAAACACCCAGCGACCCGGTCCTTCCAGGCAATCCGGATAAGGATCAATGAAGAACTGGATGAACTCAGGTCCGTTCTTGTGCAGGCATTGGAAGCCTTGGGGCACAAGGGAAGATTGGTTGTTATCAGCTTCCATTCCCTGGAAGATCGTATTGTGAAACGTTTTATGCGCGAACATTCCAGAGGGGATAACTATCCCCCTGATATACCTATAACAGCAGACCAGTTACATCCGAAATTGAAAATAATCAACAAGGCGGTTTATCCCACTGAGGATGAAATCAGGAAAAACCCCCGTGCCAGGAGCGCTGTCCTGCGCACTGCCGAGAGGATCCGGGAATGAAGAACGTACTGTTTGCCTCACTCGTCTTGGCGGTTTTCATTTCTGCTCTTTACGTTGTCATGGCGCAGAACAAGGCCCGGGTTCTGTTTGTGGAAATACAGGAACTGGAGAGTGAGCGTAACCGCTTGAATGAAGACTGGACCAGGTTGTTACTTGAGCAAAGCACCTGGGCAACGGATGCCCGGGTCGAGGAGGTCGCACGGAGCCAGCTTGACATGAAATCACCGGATAACAGTTCAGTGGTGGTCATAAAGCAATGAGCGGAACTGAACAACCAGCTGAATACAGCAAGCGCAGAGGTCTGTTACTGGGCCTGTATTTTCTTGCCATGTCTGCGCTCGTGTGGCGGGTAATCGACCTGCAGGTGCTGAATAATGAATTTTTACAGGAGCACGGTAATGCCCGGGCGCTTCGAGTGGTCGAAATCCCGGCGCACCGAGGCATTATTACTGATCGTAATGGCGAACCACTGGCCGTAAGTACGCCGGTCAAATCGGTCTGGGCCACACCCAGGAAGGTGTTGTCCTCGGGCCATGACCTGGCGCAATTGGCCAACTATATGAATATTCCATTGCGGGAACTCAGCGGCATGATGGAAGAACGTATTGGTCGTGAGTTTGTCTACCTGAAACGTCATGTTGAGCCGGCGCTGGCAGAACAAATTATGGCGCTGGGGATTCCCGGGGTTTCGGTTGAGCAGGAATTCAAGCGCTACTACCCCGCCGGTGAGGTAGCTGCACATATTGTCGGTTTCACCAACATTGATGATATTGGCCAGGAAGGCCTAGAACTGGCTTACGATAAATGGTTACGCGGGACGCCCGGAAGTAAGCGTGTGATCAAAGACAGATTGGGGCGCGTGATCGAAGATGTTGAGAGCATCAAAACACCAAGTCAGGGCAAGTTGCTGCAGCTAAGCGTCGATCGACGGATTCAGTACCTTGCCTATCGGGAACTGAAATCAGCAGTCAATGTCTATGGTGCCCGGGGTGGGTCCCTGGTGATGTTGGATGTGAGGACCGGTGAGATCCTGGCCATGGTCGGCCAGCCTTCTCATAATCCAAACAACCGCAGTGAGATGCGTACTGAGCTGTTCCGGAACCGGGCGGTGACCGATGTGTTTGAGCCGGGCTCCACCATCAAGCCATTTACCATTGTCGCCGCCCTGCAGTCCGGAATCTATTCACCAAAATCGGTTATCAATACCGCACCGGGTTATTTTCGGGTCGGCAACCATACGATCAGTGATCACCGAAATTTCGGCTCGATAGATATACCGACGATCATCCAGAAATCGAGCAACGTCGGTGCCTCAAAGATAGCCCTGTCACTGGAACCGGAAATGGTCAGAAGCGCATTGGCGCATGTGGGCCTGGGGAACCCTACGGGCAGTGGCTTCCCGGGAGAGTCAGCTGGTTACCTCGGTCCCGGTCCTTACTGGTCCGATATTGAGGTAGCCACAATTGCCTTTGGTTACGGCATCTCGGTAACTGCCCTGCAGCTCGCCCAGGCCTATCTGGTGTTGGCAGCAGATGGCAAGTTACTGCCACCGACGTTTATCAAACAGGAATTTCCCGTGAAGGGTAAACAGGTTATCCCGGCCCGGATTGCCAGGGAAGTCCGGCACATGCTGGAAGCGGTTGTCAGTAACGATGGCACGGGTGGACAGGCGGCAGTCAGGGGTTACCGGGTCGCGGGCAAGACCGGTACTGTTCACAAGGCCGTTGAAGGTGGCTATTCCGAGGATAAATATATTTCTCTGTTTGCCGGTATGGCACCGGTTTCGGATCCGCGTTTTGTGATTGTCGTCAGCATTGATGAGCCCCGGGGCGAGAAGTATTACGGGGGCCAGATTGCAGCTCCCATCTTTTCATCCGTAATGCAGGGCGCCTTGCGGCTGATGGATGTGCCACCAGATGATCTCAGGCGGTCACAGGAAGCCCCGATAGTGGCCGGGACCCGGGGGGCGCAATAATGATGGCAGCCGGAAAGACAGCACAAAAGGCCAGACTTAACGATCTCCTGCAAATGCTGGGAGACGAAACCAGATCTGAGGACATCCTGTTCTCAGGCATCGCCACGGACAGCCGCTCGGTTCAACCGGGCGACCTGTTCATTGCCCGGGATACGGCTATATCTTATATCAACGATGCGGTTCGTGCCGGAGCCGCAGGCGTTCTGGTGGATGCAACCTCGATCTCGGAACCAGATATCTGTGCCGTCCCACTGGCACGGGTTCGAGACCTGGACAGAAAGCTGGGCGTAATCTGTGCCTGGTACTTTCAGGAACCGGCAAATAAGCTGCAAATCACAGCGGTTACCGGGACTAATGGCAAGAGCTCGGTCAGTTACCTGTTGGCGAAGGCGCTGTCATCGGTCAATACGCCATGTGGCCTGATTGGTACACTGGGCTATGGGCCGGTAACTCAGTTGAAACCAGCGACACATACCACACCAGAGCCACTGGCACTGCAGGAAATACTGGCAGATTTTTGTGACCAGGGAATCCGCCAAGTGGTTATGGAAGTGTCATCTCATGGTATTGATCAACACCGGATTGGTGGCTTGCGGTTTGAACTGGTCGTGTTCACTAATCTGAGTCGGGATCATCTCGACTACCACGGCAGTTTTGATCATTATGCCGAGACCAAGAAAAAGCTGTTCACGGACTATCCCCTGAAACATGCCGTGATTAATCTCGATGATCCCTTCGGTCGGGATCTGTTTGAGGCATTGCCCGAAACTATCAACAAAACCGGTTATACATTTGATAGAGAGCTTTATGCCGCCATGGACAAGCAGGGACTGGTTCTTGCCGGGGTTAGTGATTTATCAATCGAGTCGATGTGTATCAGCATCAAGAGCCCCTGGAGCGATGTGACATTCAATTCGCGTTTGATTGGTCAATACAATGCACAAAATCTGGTTGCCTGCTTCATCAGCCTCTGTCTGTTAGGCCTCTCTGTCAACGACAGCCTGCAACGATTGTCCCAAAGTCAGGCGATTCCCGGACGCTTGGAAAAATACGGCAGGAAAGGCAGACCGCAGCTGGTAATCGATTATGCCCATACACCTGATGCTCTTCGGCAGGTTCTGCAAACTCTGAAGCAGGTTTGTAAACAAAAACTCTATTGTGTATTTGGATGCGGTGGCAACCGTGACCAAGGCAAACGGGAAATGATGGGGCAGGTTGCCGATCAATTTGCGGATTGCATCATTGTGACCAGTGACAATCCAAGGTATGAGGATCCCTCTGCAATCATTGATGACATCATCACCGGGATACGCAAGCGGGAAAATCTGATTATCGAACCAGACAGGGCCCGTGCTATTGCCAGAGCCATTGCGGATGCAAAAGCAGGCGACATCATTCTAGTTGCCGGGAAAGGCCATGAAACCTATCAGGAAATTGCCGGTGAACGGCATCACTTCAGTGACAGTGAAATAGTAAAGGAACTGCTGGAAGTAAAAGCATGATCAGCATGTCACTGACAGAAACAGCCACAGTGCTGAATGCAACTTACGATGGTGCCGATGATTATTTTTATGGTTGCAGCACTGATACACGAACTCTGCAAAAAGGCCAGTTATTTATAGCGATCAGGGGTGAACGGTTTGATGGTCATGATTATCTGGCAAATGCCAAACAACAGGGTGCTGTAGCTGCCCTGGTGGAAAAAACTGTGAACCAGCCTCTCGCCCAGATCAGGGTTAATGACTCCAGGCGGGCGATGGGTGAACTTGCCGGACATTGGCGCGCAAGGTTCAGGATACCACTGGTTGCCGTTACCGGAAGTAACGGCAAGACCACGGTGAAAGAGATGCTCGGTTCCATTCTGGCGCAGAAGGCACCCGTTCTGACGACCCGGGGCAATCTCAATAATGATATCGGCGTGCCATTGACACTGTTCGGCCTGGGTGATGAACATCGCTATGCGGTTATCGAAATGGGTGCCAATCATCCCGGTGAAATTTCCTGGTTAAGTCGTCTCGCCAGACCATCGGTGGCCGTGATTACCCAGTGTGCGCCGGCCCATCTCGAGGGTTTTGGAAGTATAGAAGGAGTGGCAAAGGGCAAGGCAGAGATCTACGAGGGTTTGCTGGATGATGGTGTCGCCATCATTAATGCTGATGATGACTATGCCGGGCTCTGGTATGAAAAGATTGGCGACTTAAAAACGATTTCCTTTGGTCTTGGTTCGGATGCCGATATTACCGCTACCGAGATCAATTATCTGGCAGCGGATGGCAAGCAGTCCTTCAGTCTCGTCACACCTGTTGGTAAGACCCGGATTCAGCTAGCCTTGCCTGGCCGGCACAATATCATGAATGCTCTGGCTGCTGCAGCCTGCGCCAGTGCCCTGAATATTGACATCGATACTATAAAGACTGGTCTGGAACAACTGCAGCCAGGCATGGGACGGCTGCAAATCAAACCCGGTATCAAGGGTCTGACAATCCTCGATGATACCTACAATGCCAATCCGGTATCGTTGCAGGCTGCAATTGATGTCATGTCACTCTACCAAGGCGAACATTGGGTGGTTCTTGGTGACATGGGTGAACTTGGTGTGGAAGCTCGGGCACTGCATGCTGATGCCGGTGAATTGGCAAAACAAAAAGGTGTAAAGCGTCTGTTCGGCCTTGGGCCGTTGAGTGAGGCAGCGGTTGGTGCCTTTGCCGATGGTGCAGAACATTTCGAAGATATGGACTCGCTGATCGAGCATCTGAAATCCCTTGCCGGAGAAAATATCATCATGCTGGTCAAGGGGTCGAGGGCAATGCAAATGGAACTCATCGTCAATGCCTTGCAGGAGCCCCGGACATGTTGATCTGGCTGACCGAGTATCTTTCCCAGTTCCATAGCGGGTTCAATGTCTTTCAATACATCACCCTGCGCATCATTCTCGGTGTGTTGACGGCACTTTTCATTGCCCTGTTTGTCGGTCCTTCCCTGATCAAACGTTTGACCATACACCAGATTGGACAGAGCATCCGCTCGGACGGGCCCACCACTCATCTGCAAAAAACCGGAACACCAACGATGGGCGGACTTTTAATCATCATATCTATCATTCTGAGTACCTTGTGCTGGGCAGATCTGGGTGATCGTTTTGTCTGGGTGACCTTGCTGGTTATTGTGTTGTTTGCAGGTATAGGCTGGATTGATGACTATAAGAAAGTGGTAAACAAGGATCCCGACGGCCTGGCTGCACGATATAAATATCTACTGCAGTCCATCATTGGTCTGGGCGCAGCCACATTTCTTTATCTGACCGCAGAAGTGCCTGCAGAAACACGGCTGATTCTGCCCTTTATCAAATCGATCAGCTTTGATATGGGAATTTTTTATATCGTCTTTACGTATTTCGTCATTGTCGGCAGCAGCAATGCGGTTAATCTC
>JBFFIE010000020.1:0-33034 GCA_041556555.1 Gammaproteobacteria bacterium | reverse complement strand
GGGCAGTTACCCAGGTAGTTGCAAAAGATAATATTGCAGTGAATACACACGATATGGTGCAAGCAGTTTTCATCAGCAGTTCGGTGTTATTATTGATCCTTACCAATAAAAACGCCCGGATGTTCAATCCAGGCGTTGAGAATCAATTTTGTTAAAAACAGTCTAGCGAATCCCCTGCCTGCGCAAGGCAGCCGGGGTAAAGTCAGATTCTGAAAGCTTGATCCTGAAATTGTACGGTTCAAATTCAGTAGTTAAACCGATTGCCAGGTAACGCCCTGCCTGTAAATCTGTATGCACTTCCAGTGCGGTCCAGAGATTGGGAACATCATAATGATTTATGGCAAAGCCCTCGGACACACGCCAGAGCTGATTCCGGTTATCATATTGATCGACGGCCAGTACTTGCCAGGAATCCTCATCAATGTAAAACGTTCGCCGCTTGTAGATATGGCGAGCGCCCGGTTTTAACACAGCATTGACTATCCAGACACGGTGTAATTCATAACGCGGGTAGTCCTGGTTAATATGTAGCGGTGTAAGTATGTCACTGAATTTCAAAGCCGGGCTTTGCAACTGGTAATTATTATAGGGCACATAGATTTCTTTCTTTCCGACAAGTTGCCAATCATATCGTTCTGGGCTGCCGTTATACATATCAAACTGGTCATTGGTACGCATACCGTCAGAAGCGGTGCCGGGGTTGTCAAATGCCACATTGGGTGCCCGCCTGACCCGACGCTGACCGGGATTGTATAGCCAGGCATTGCGGTTTTCCTTGTTCTGGTTCAGGGTTTCATGCACCAGCAGGATCCCCCCGGCCAGTCGCGCTGGTGATACGACTTCCTGTTTGAAATAAAGAATAATATTATTGAGTGCCTCCTCGGTCATGCCGGCTTGACTGTACTTGATGCGAATCTCATCATTAAATTCAACCAGCGAATAATCACCACCACGTGTCGGTGCTGCCTGGCCAATATGCCGCTGCAGGTCAACACCTCGCCAGCGCAATAAATGATTCCAGATGACTTCAAGGCCGTTCGATGGTATCGGAAACGGTATCCCTACGACTGCACCCTGGACACCGTTTCCATCCGGTGTCAATCTCGCGGTAGCCGCGACAGTTTTTGTAGCATCGTATATACGTTGGGGCGCAGCGGCAGTTCGGCGGGTGGGATAGATATTCATCTTGTAGGAATCACTGTAGGTACGCAGCAAGGCCTTGTGTCCTTCAGTTAGTTTGTCTGCGTACTCAGACATGTTCGATGATGTGATCGAAAACTGCACAGAATCGGAAAACGGATCCGGATAATGCTGGCCGGGTACATAGCTCGACGGTGCCTGGGTCAGGCCTCCGTCCCAGGCCGGAATGCTGCCATCGGCGTTACCAGCCTTTTCCCCGCCCAGTGGCGTCAGGTCCTTGCCCAGGCGATCGATCTGATCCGCCGAGAGTTCAGCAATCGCCTGTTGCGACAGGCTAACAAGTAACAGCAGAGGAAAGATGAATTTTATTTTTCTGGGCATTCTTGTCCCCTTGTTAGAATGAATAACTGAGGCTGAAGGATACAAAGTCACGGTCATAAAGCAGATTTTGGGTTCCGGCGCCAAAAAAACTGGTATAGCTCAGGTCGGCATCCCAATCATTCAGATATTCAGCACCCAGACCAACCGAGACGGCTTTGTTACCCTCGATGAAATTGCCCCCGGGGCCGGGGCTATTGCCGTTGACATCATGGCGCCAGCTGATCCGCGGCTGCAGATTAACCGGGCCGATCGCCCGGTTGAAATCCGTCCGCAACAGGATACGATAGCCCCAGGAAGTGGCGTCGGCGAAATCATTGGTTTCAACTCCAGGAGCAATGCCCGCGGCAGCAAGTACCGGATTACCCGGCAGAGACGTGCCGGGCGCTTCCAGCCTCAGGTCCTCTTGCTTCGGCATGCCGTGGACGTGCGAGATCGCGAACTCGGCCAACAACAGAGTCTGATCGGATCCAAGCGCCGGGCCAAAGATGCGTGTTGCCGTCATCTGTAGTTGACTGATGTTCCGCCTGATAAAGCCCGGCACCTCCTCCCCATTGCCGAAAGCCCCCAGCTGACTCCCTGCTCCAGGAACAGGTAAGAGATCGAAGTGCAGCGCTGCCGTTAACAGCTCATTATCATCGACCTGTAACGGGACATCATTCTTGAAGGAGTATTCGCCCTGCAGGGCCCAGCCGGTAGTCCCCAGCTGGGTATTAAAACTCACCGCATAGACCTTGATGTCTTCCGGGTATTCAATAAAGTAAGTCGCCGGTGCTGCGGGGTTATTGGTCGGTGGTGACAAAGGAGCAGCGGGAGTTGATGAAATTGCACTGATGATGGGCAGTCGACTGTGATAGTTGATGAAAAAGAAACCGAATTCGGTATTGTTAAGCGCCTCTGAATACCAACGCAGGGCTGCACCGTACTGACCACCGTCGTCGGGGCGTCGATCGGGTGAGCGAGAAGCGCTGAATATATTTACAGGTACAGCAGGAAAAGGAGGAAAGGGAATAAGGGCGCTAGATTGACAGGTTGTGGTGCTCCCGTCGCCTGCTGCAAGCAAGGGATAGTCTGGTATGGCACCAAACCCGAGCACGGCACAGCTGCCGCCATCTCCGACAAAATCATTGGTGCTGAAATAGGAACCCGGTGGATCAATATCGATCTTGTCGTAATCGTATTGATAAAACGTCTCGACTGAGAGGCCCGCCGGCAGGCCAGCATTGAACGATACCATACCGACCGGGATCAGCGCGTTCCTCAATTCCGCACCGGGTGTACGTAACTGCGCGACGTCGACCGGGTTAATGATATTCACGCCATTCGGGATAAAGGTGCTCTCGCCCCAGCTCAACACCTGGTCACCCACACGGATACCAACCGGATTGCTGCCGATAGTAAAATTACCCCAGACATAGGCATCCAGCAGTTTCAGGTCCTCGCCGACCAATTCGATGGCCTGCTCGGTCAGGTCTGTGCGTTTCGTATCACTGGCTTTATCATTCTTGGTGTCCTTGAAACCGGTGAAACGGATAAAACTGCCAAAATTACGGTAGCGAAGATCGAGTTCCGACGTAAATCGAAACGTATTACTGATAAGCCCGGTATCATAGTTCAGATTACCGTCATCGCCATTAACGGAGAAGGCCGTACCGCCATTGCTTATTCCAATAAGGTCACTTGCACGCGGTTGAGTGCGATGGGTTTGCCCGTAAGTGACCGTGGTATCGAAATAGCCCTGGAGTTCATCGTAATTAAAATTGAATGCAAAGGATGCTGGCGAGAATGCAACGGCAGTCATTGATATTAATACCAGGAAATGCAGACGAGGTTTTTTATTATTCATACGTTAATAGCCCCCTGTATGCCGTTATCAGCAAACTACCTCAGCTTATTGCTGCAGTCCGATAACCTAATTATGTACCGTTTTGATTGTTCTGGATTATCTCTATCCCAAGTTTAATCTTCTTGAGAATCAAAATAAACAAGTGACAGACCTGGGGCTGGCTTGTTGCGACGCAATAAGATCAATATATGCGTAAATGATATCAGGCCGTTTCCCTGGAGATTTTTTCCGTTGTGACGGACAGACGGTGAATCAATGTTCTCAAAAAAACCTTGAGGAAACGTACCTGGCAGTTCAGGGACACCTGGGAGATGACAGTAGAATTGATTTTCAACAAAGAGGTCGAGCCATTGGATTTGATGCTCGCGGTGCGTTTGGTTTTAGCCAGATAACCCATCTCGCCAAAGCAATCGCCTTTTTCCAGAACACGGATACTCATATGATGTTTCCACACCGAAACGCTGCCACTGATAATGATGTAAAAACAGTCATCCAGCTCACCTTCAACAATGATATCGGTGGCATCATCATAGGTCAGCCAGGTACTGGCTCGCAGGATTTCCCAAAGCTCGGCATCATTAAACCCGGTGAAAAAGTCAAGTTCCTTTATCGCATTGAATTTTTCCTGCTCAGAAATATCCTCCTCCGGCTGCTCAAGATTATCAAATGCCATACTGAGATCAGTGGCCAGATCAAGACCCATTGCATAACGATCAGAGACGTCTTTTTCAAGTGCCCTGGTGACGATAAATTCTAGAGACTCGGGTATGTCCTTACGCAGTTCCCGAATGGGCTGAACCGGCTCTGTGATGACCCTGTGGACCAGGCGGGAGAAGTTATCTGCTGTGAAGGGATGCTTGCCTGTGAGCAATTCAAACATGACCAGGCCCAGTGAAAACAGGTCTGATTGGCCAGTCACTCGTTCTTCCTTGAGTTGCTCAGGTGACATGTATCGTGGCGATCCCATCACGTCCTGCGTTTCTGTTGCTGTTGATTCCGCCTCGATGATATGGGCAATACTGAAATCACCCAGTTTGACATCCAGGTCCTGGGTCACAAGGATATTGGATGGTTTGATGTCGCGATGCACAATCCCTGAGCGGTGGGCATAATCCAGTGCCTTGGCGCATTTAAAAATGATTTCGACCACTTTTTCGATTGGTAAAAGATTTTCAGGACGAATATAGTTCTTCAGGGTTTCGCCGCCCTGGATATATTCCATGACGATATAGCAGATATCTTGGTCGACACCGGCATCATAGATACTGATGATATTCGGATGAGTCAGACGCCCTGCGGTATGGGCTTCATTAAAGAAGAGTTTCCGGAATTGCTGACCGGATTGTGGATCATTCAGTGAATCGGAATGCGCCACCTTGATGGCAACCTGGCGATCGATATAAGGGTCGTAGCCCAGATAGACGGTGCCCATGTTGCCACGACTGATTTCACTGGCAACCTCATATTTGCCGAGTTTTTTGGGTATTTCACTCATTAAATTAGTCTGGTTTCGGGTTTGTTCCTGGCAAATATCTGAAGGATGCAGTAATTTGCCCGTGAAAATGGCACTGATTTGGCAGGCAGTTTCAGATATTACGTCTTACTTGCCTTATTTTAAAACACAAAACCTGCGTTAAGTACGTGAAATTCTGAAATATTCCCATATTGAGATTGCCATCACAAAGTAGCGGATTTATAGTTATCAGAAAACACGGTAAACCGTTAGACCAACTCCAGGGGAAAGCAGCTTATGGCAACAGTTCGTCAAATACTGGAAGAAAAGGGATATAAAATCCATTCCGTGTCGCCTGATTCACTCGTCTATGATGCAATCAAATTAATGAGTGAACTGGGTATAGGTGCTTTGCTGGTCATGGAAAAGGACAAGTTAACCGGTATTTTTTCTGAGCGGGATTACACACGAAAGATCGTGCTTCAGGAGCGCTCATCAAAGAGTACCAAGGTCCGTGAAATCATGACCCAGAAAGTATTTTACATGACTCCTGATCAATCCATTGAAGACTGCATGGCCACGATGACCAGATACCATTTTCGCCATTTGCCAGTCGTTGAAAATGGTAAACCGATTGGTATGTTGTCCGTAATGGATGTCATGGGATGTATGTTGTCAGACAAGGAATTCATAATTAATCAGCTGGAAGGGTACATCAGCGGTACAAGCTGGTAGAAATACCCTTCATCAACAAGCGTCATCCCCTAATTAATGGCTGCAGAAAGCATCAGCACTCTTCCCACGTGGAAAAAACTGGAAAGGCATCAGGGAGAGATATCTCGGCTTCTACTCAATGATCTCTTTACAAATAACCCGGAACGCGCCACTGACTTTTCCATTGAAGTAGCCCCTCTCTTCATTGATTACTCCAAGCAACCAGTAAACCACGACACTATAAACCTGCTTCTGGAACTTGCTGAAGCAAGAGGACTCAGGGCAAGGATAGAGGATCTTTTCAATGGTCAGGTTATAAACCACTCAGAGAACCGACCGGCACTCCATCATTCTCTGCGTTCAAAGACAGACCATCAGGTTTTCGTTGAAGAAGATAATGTGCACTCCCTGGTGATGTCGGAATTAGAACACATGGAAGCCTTTATCAAGCGTTTGCAATCCGGAGATATCAAAGGTTACACCGGCAAATCGATTAATACACTGGTGAATATCGGCATCGGCGGTTCCGATCTGGGTCCAAGATTGGCAACCCAGGCGTTACATGCTTTTGCTGATGGAACAATCCAGGTTCATTTTGTTGCCAATATTGACAAACAGGAAATAGATGCTGTCCTTGAGCGAGTCGATCCGGAACACACCCTGTTTATCGTAGCCTCCAAGTCGTTTACTTCACTGGAAACAATCACCAATGCCAATACGATGAGAGACTGGCTGGCCCGTAACGGCGCAGAGAATCCTTGCAACCAGATTCTGGCTGTAACCGGCAAGCCGGATGCAGCGAAGGCCTATGGGATTAGAAAAGAAAATATCTTCAGGATCTGGGATTGGGTTGGGGGCAGATATTCACTATGGAGTGCAATTGGCTTACCGGTTGCCGCTGCTATTGGAATAAATCGATTTCGAGATCTGCTGTCAGGTGCTGAGAAAATGGATCACCATTTCAGGGAAACATCATTTAATCAGAACATTCCGGTCATGCTGGGCCTCCTGGATATATGGCATATCAATTTTTTTGGTTCGGAAACACTTGCCATTATTCCGTATGATCAATCATTGGCCCTGTTACCGGATTATCTTTCCCAGTTACTCATGGAAAGCAATGGCAAGCAGGTGAAACAATCCGGGGAATTTGTCGATTACAATACCGGCGCCATCATCTGGGGTGGTATTGGCACCAACTGTCAACACGCATTTATGCAGTTACTGCACCAGGGTACACACCACATACCTGCCGAGTTTCTAGTTGCATCCCGTGCCAATGACAATAATATCGAATATCAACGCCTGTTATTCTCAAGTTGTATAGCCCAGGGCGAAGCCTTAATGCACGGTAATCAGGGGCAAGAGGGGATTTCAAATGATCAGTTGATTAAAGGCAATCATCCCAGCATTACGATCATTTATGAATCCATGACCCCGGAAACGCTGGGAATGTTGTTGGCTATGTATGAACACCGAACATTTGTCCAGGCCTGTATATGGGGCATCAACCCATTTGACCAGTGGGGTGTGGAGCTAGGAAAGAAAATAACACATGATATTTCTGCAACTATTGAAGGGAAATCAGCCATACGTGAGTTTGATTCATCAACTCGACAATTGATTGATCGCTTCAGTAAGGAGTGACCAATTCGAATGCTTGTTTAATCCCCGCGCCTGATATTGGTAAACGAAAGCCGTTTAACAAGCGTTCTTAAAAAAACCTTGTTGAAATGCAATTGGCATCCGACAGAAAACTGATCAATTAATGTCGCATTTATTTTCATAATCCGGGTATATTCCCTGGCAATAATCCTTACACTTTTACCGGATTTTCCAGCCTGTCCCCCCATTTCACCAAAACAGTCATCCTTGAACATGCTGCCGACTTTTTTACCATCAAGCTCTACATCTACAGTGCCTGAGGCAACTACATAGAAAGCGTCATCGATATCATCCTGAAACTGGATTTCACTATCCTTTTCATATTCCTGCCACTGACAGGCACGGATGATCTCCCAGATTTCTGCCTCTGGAAAGCCCTTGAAGAAATCCAGTTGTTCAACCAGTCTGAATCGCTCTTTCTCAGAAACATCTTCAACAGGTTGTTCCAGGTAATCAAAGGCCAGGCTCAGATCACCTGCAAGGTTCAATCCCATTTTGTAACGCTTCCTGGTGTCTTTCTCCAGGGCATGATAAACAATTTTCTCCAGGATCTCGGGAATATCCGTGCGGTATGTTTTGAGTGGTGGTTGTCTTTCGTTGGTAATCTTGTGAATCAGCCTGGAAAATCCATTCGCTGCAAACGGGTGCTTCCCGGTGAAAAGTTCATACATAACGATCCCAAGGGAAAAAAGATCAGTCTGGTTGGTAATATTGTCCTCCTGGACCTGTTCCGGAGACATGTACCTTGGTGATCCCACGAATCCCAACGGTATGGTGGCTGCAGTATCTGCTGTCATCAAATGGGCAATACTGAAATCACCAATTTTAACATCCATGTCATCAGTAACCAGGATATTGGTTGGCTTGATGTCACGATGTATAACACCTTCCCGGTGCGCGTAATCAAGTGCCTTGGCGCACTTGAACATGATTTCTACCACCTGTTCATATGGGAGCAGATTATTCGGTGTTGTATATTGCTTGAGTGTCCTGCCCCCGCGCACCATTTCCATGACAATATAGCAGGCCTCTCCATCTGCGCCGGCGTCCAGGATCTCAACAATGTTTGGATGTTTCAATTTGCCGGCAGTATGTGCCTCATTAAAAAACATCTTGCGAAATCTTGCACCGGCATCGGGATTCTTGAGAGCATCACTGCGGGCTACTTTCACTGCAACCACGTTGTCTGCAAAGGGATCATATCCTTCATAGACGATACCCATACTGCCACGACCGATTTGTCGCTTGATCTCATATTTACCCAGTTTCTCGGGAACACTGGATGTCATATTCTTTCCTTACCGCCCTACTCTACTTATAATCGTTTTTTTAGTAACTAATACAACAATGGTACTGTAAACTCCTGTATCTTGACAGTTTTTTAATCTCTCAGGCCTGCTTTATACCGGATTTGGTATATAAGCATCGGTACCTGAGTACTTCAAATAGACTAACTTTGATGAATACCACCTTATGAGAGCCCTGATTTTGGCCGCAGGAATTGGCCAGAGACTTGCTGACGCAGCCAATAATCAACCTAAATGCCTGCTGGAATTTGCAGGCAAAAGCCTGTTGCTGCGCCATCTTGAAATACTTCAGTATTATGGAATAGCCAGTATTACCATTGTTACCGGTTATGAACGTGAGAGGCTGACAAAAGCTATAAAGGCATCCGGAATCTCAAACCACTTGCAAACCGTGAACAACCCGGAATATCACAAGGGCAGTCACATCAGCTTGTTAACCGGCCTCAGTTATATGGCTACGGAAGGAGATTTTATCCTCATGGATGCAGACGTGTTATATGATCACCGTATGATAGACAGATTGCTAAATACCGCGCATGCGAACTGCTTCCTGCTGGACAAGCATTTTATTCCCGGGGAAGAACCTGTGAAATTATGTGTTGCTGATAATCAAATTGTTGAGTTCCGCAAGCAAGTGAGCCCTGATCTTAAATACGATTTACAAGGTGAGTCCGTTGGTTTTTTCAGGTTCACATCTGAAACAGCAAAACGATTAATCGAGGCATGCAATGATTACCTGGGGCAGGGTGAACAACAAACGCCCTATGAAGAATGCATTCGTGATTTACTGCTGGAGACACCACAAGAATTTGGATATGAGGATGTCAGCGATTTGGGTTGGGTGGAAATCGATTTCCCTGAAGACATAACGCGGGCAGAACAGGAAATCCTGCCGAAGATTGAGCAAATTAACTAGATAATGGCAACACAAATCAAACACAATTATCCCGCTAAATCCATTCAGCTGCGCAGACTGCTTGAATCGCCTGGACTTGAATTTATCATTGAAGCCCACAACGGCATATCTGCACGAATTGCGGAAGAAGCGGGTTTCAAGGGCATTTGGGGCAGTGGCCTGGCAATGTCAGCCCAGTTCGGTGTTCGCGACAGCAATGAGGCAAGCTGGACACAGGTCGTTGATATGTTGGAATTCATGTCGGATGTAACTCATATCCCCATACTGCTGGATGGCGATACCGGATATGGCAACTTTAATAACATGCGGCGCCTGGTAAAAAAACTTGAACAGAGAGAGATTGCCGGTGTCTGTATCGAGGACAAGCAATTCCCCAAAGTCAACAGTTTCATACAAGGGGAGCGTCAGCCATTGGCTGATATCGATGAATTTTGCGGCAAGATCAAGGCAGGTAAAGACAGCCAGGAAGATCCCGATTTCTGTATCATTGCCCGCATTGAGGCACTGATTGCAGGCTGGGGGTTAACAGAGGCACTGAAACGGGCCGATGCCTATCACCAGGCCGGGGCTGACGGGATCCTGATCCACAGCAAGTTGTCCAAACCTGATGAGATCCTGGCGTTTGCTGCAGAATGGGCTGGACGTTCACCGCTGATCATTGTCCCCACTACGTACTACAGCACACCGGTGCAAGTTTTTGAAAAGGCCGGGATCAGTCTGGTGATCTGGGCCAACCATATGATCCGGGCCGCCGTCGCCGCCATGGAAAAAGCCAGCAAGGAGATCTTTGAAAAACATTCCGTGATGGATCTGGAAGACAGGATCGCTCCGGTTAAACAGATATTTTCATTGCAGGGCGCCGAAGAACTCACCCGGGCCCAGGAACGCTATCTCCATGCCGGCAGGCCCGAAACCCATGCCATTGTTCTAGCAGCAAGTCGCGGCAATGCACTGCATGAACTGACCCATGATCGACCAAAAGTGATGCTATCCATCAGTGGCAAGACCCTGTTGCGCCGTCTACTGGATGAATTTAAAAAACAATCTATCAACCAGACCACGGTAGTTGGTGGCTACCGGCATGAAGCGATAGACACCGGCGGCATCAACCTGCGTATTAATAATGATTATGAAAATACCGGTGAACTGACCTCACTGCTCTGCGCCGAACAGGATTTCCATGAGGACATGATCATTACCTATGGCGATCTGCTGTTCCGCAGCTATATCCTGAATGACCTGCTGGATGTGGAGGGTGACATAGTCATCGTGGTTGATTCAGACAGACACACTGGTCCGGTCAGCGGCAAGCCGGATTACGTGTTCTGCTCATTGCCGGATGACCGCAGCCTGTTCCGGCAAGATGTTTATCTCAAACACATATCAGAGGAGGCAAGCAGCAAGTTGGGTGAGCCCTCGGGTCGCTGGATCGGGATCTTGCGCATCCGGGGTAACGGGCTAAAACAACTGAGACAAGGTCTCACCGAACTTCAGGCCCATGATGATTTTTCCAGTTTGACATTGCCAGATCTTTTCAATCATCTCGTCGATAAAAAAATTCCTATCAAGGTGCACTATATTCACGGGCACTGGCTGGATGTGAACTCGCTGCAGGATATCGAACGCGCAGGTGATTTCACCAAAACCTGAATCAAGACAGGGATTTCATTCTGTTCCAATGATAGAAGCCAAAGAATTTGTTGAAGCTGCCAGGGCTGAGGGATTTACTCGCTATACCGGTGTGCCTTGTTCTTTCCTGACACCTTTTATCAATTATGTAATCAATGATAATTCACTGTCCTATGTTTCCTCCGCCAATGAGGGTGACGCACTGGCCACAGCTGCCGGCGCTGCCATTGGTGGCGAACGCTCTATCGTTATGATGCAAAACTCTGGACTGGGTAATGCGGTAAGCCCAATTACTTCACTGGCCTGGGTATTTCGGATTCCCATGATCATCATCACCACACACCGGGGAGCGCCCGGCGTCAAAGATGAACCCCAGCATGAACTCATGGGAAAAATTACGGGTGAACTGTTGGATACCATGCAGGTACCCTGGGAGATCTTTCCATCTGAGGCTGTCGATATAGAGCCGGCACTGGCACGGGCCAGGGAATACCTGCAAAAAGAACAACGGCCATATGGTTTCATCATGCAAAAAGGCACGGTCAAGCCCCATGAATTGAAAAAGAACCCGATCAATGATGTCAGTACACGAAAGGTCCACCGCCGGAGCTATTCGAGTAACCGGCCACTCGATTCCCGAAACAAGGTATTGAACCAGATCATTGAACTGACACCGGAAGACAAAACCATTCTGGTGGCAACGACAGGGTTTACCGGCCGTGAACTGTTTGCCACCCGGGACCGCGTAAATCAAATCTACATGGTCGGATCCATGGGTTGTGCTTCCTCACTCGGACTCGGTATTTCACTGGCGAGACCGGATCTGACTGTGGTCATTATTGACGGCGACGGGGCTGCCCTGATGCGAATGGGAAACCTGGCAACCATTGGCACCTATGGCGGTAATAACCTCGTACATCTCGTGCTTGATAACGAGGTGCATGATTCTACCGGCGCGCAGGCAACGGTCTCCGCCAATGTCCGGTTTGCTGATATTGCCGCTGCCTGTGGTTACGCAGTGAGCTATGATGGTGATAACCCGGAACTTGTCAGTGATTTACTGATGATGCAAAAAGCCAATGGACCACGGTTTGGTCATCTGAAAATCAGGGCCGGCACTATGGAAAACCTGCCGCGGCCAGATGTCTCACCTAACCAGGTGTTGCAACGATTAATGCAACACATAGATACATCATTTTGAAGATGAAACAGTTATTACTTAATCCAGGACCTGTCACCCTTAGCCAGCGGGTGAGAGAGGCGATGCTGCAGCCAGATTTGTGTCACCGTGAACCTGAATTCAGCCATTTGCAGGACCGGATAAGGGAAAAGTTACTAAACGTTTATGCACTGCCGGATAAAGACTGGGCTGCAGTTATGCTCACCGGTTCCGGTACCGCTGCAGTAGAAGCGATGCTGACCAGCCTGGTGCCTGAAGATGGCAAGCTCCTCATTATTGAGAATGGTGTTTATGGAGAACGCATGACGAAAATGGCCGGGATTTATGGCATTAAACATGAGTGTTTGCATCATCCCTGGGGAAAAAAGATTGATCTTGAGGCACTGGAATCAAACCTTGCTAAAGGTGATTATACCCATATTGCGGTTGTCCACCATGAGACCACGACGGGCCGCTTGAACCCGCTGGCAGAGATCTCGACACTCTGCAAGAGCTACCGGGTACAAATTCTTCTGGATAGCGTCAGTAGCTATGGCGCAGAGAGACTGGATTTCAGTGATTGGCCAGTTGCCGGCTGTGCCGCAACCGCCAATAAGTGCTTGCATGGGGTGCCAGGTTGCTGCTTTGTAATTGTTAATCGTAATGCAGTAGGCAGCGAAACTCCCGGGAGAACACTGTACCTGGATCTGGGGGAATATCTTAAACAACAGGATGCCGGTGGGACGCCATATACACAATCTGTACAGTGTTTCTATGCCCTGGATGCTGCACTGGATGAGATGGAGTCTGCCGGTGGCCAGTTACAAAGACAGCGAACCTATCTTGGTCACATGCAAATTATCCGGGATGGCCTGCTGGCCCTGGGAATTAAACCGTTAATGGAAATGTCGGAAAGTTCCTGCGTGCTGCATGCCTATTATCTGCCGAAGGGTTTCAGTTATGAACGCCTCCATGATGCCTTGAAAGCTGCGGGTTTTATTATCTATGCCGGCCAAGGCGATCTGGCAAAGACCCTGTTCCGGGTTTCGGCCATGGGTGATATCAGCAAGGAAGATATGCAGCGACTGGTTGCTGTGTTTGCTGAACTGCTCGGTTAAATCTCGGCGGGAATCGATCAGGCGCTGCTAACTTTCTTGGCGGCACCCGTCTTGCCGGTATGGCGCTGGATAAACGCCAGCAAACCTTCACTGGTCAGCGCTGCGTCACGCAACATATCCTCTCGTGAGCCGTGATTTAACAGGCGATCCGGCATTCCGTAATGGATAAGCGGATGGACAATGTCCTTGCTGGCCAGCAACTCACTGACCCCACTGCCCGCACCACCCTGAACAACATTGTCTTCCAGGGTCACAATCAAATCATGATTCGCCACAATTTCCAGGATCAGTTCTTCATCAAGCGGCTTGATAAATCGCATGTTGACGACGGTTGCATCCAGTTGCTCTCCGACATCAATTGCAACATCCAGCAATGCACCAAACGAAAGAATGGCGATCCCCTTGCCCTCCCGGCGTCTCTCTGCCTTGCCGATAGGCAAAGCCTTCATTTCTTTCTCAACTGCCACGCCTATGCCTGCACCCCGCGGATAACGAACTGCAGCGGGTTGGTCCAGGGTAAAACCTGTATAGAGCATTTGTCGGCATTCGTTTTCGTCGGCCGGCGCCATTAATACCATATTCGGCAGGCAACGCATAAAACTGATGTCATAACTGCCATTATGAGTCGGGCCATCGGCGCCGACTGCCCCGGCGCGGTCGATTGCAAATAACACTGGTAGTTTCTGAACTACCACGTCATGAATCAACTGATCATAGGCGCGCTGGAGAAAAGTCGAGTAAATCGCTACCACCGGTTTCAGGCCATCGCAGGCCATACCTGCAGCAACCGTGACACTGTGCTGCTCGGCGATAGCAACGTCGAAATAGCGATCTGGATAAAGCTGCTCGAATTTGACCAGCCCCGAGCCCTCACGCATGGCCGGGGTAATGGCAACCACTCGATCATCCAGAGCGGCCATGTCACAAATCCAGTCACCAAACACATTACTGTAAGTCAGCTTCTTGGTTCCTTTCTTCGGTGCCGGGGCGATACCCTTATCCGGATCAAAGGGTGTCACTCCGTGATATTTCACCGGATCCTCTTCAGCCGGTGCATAGCCCTTGCCCTTGCGGGTGATGATGTGCAGGAATTGGGGGCCGTCGAGCTTGTTGATGTTTCGAATGGTAGTCAGCAGGGTCGGCAAATCATGCCCGTCAATGGGCCCGATGTAATTAAACCCGAATTCCTCGAACAGGGTTCCCGGCATGATTAGTCCCTTCATGTGTTCTTCCGCCCGACGTGCGAGTTCCCAGGCACTGGGCATCTTTGAAAGCACCTTCTTGCTGCCTTTCTTCATGGTGGTGTAGATTTTACCCGACAGTATCTGGGCAAAGCGGTTGGACAAGGCACCGACATTGGGTGATATCGACATGTTATTGTCATTCAATATAACCAGCATGTTGGCCCTGATGTCTCCGGCATGATTCATGGCCTCGAAGGCCATGCCAGCGGTCATGCCACCATCGCCAATGATAGCGACGGCCTTGCGATCACTACCTGTCAGTTTTGCTGCAATGGCCATACCCAGTGCAGCACTGATGGAAGTGCTGGAATGCCCTACCCCGAAGGTATCGTATTCGCTTTCCTCGCGCTTCGGGAATGGCGCCAGGCCCTGCCATTGGCGGATGGTATGCATGCGATCCTTACGGCCGGTCAGGATCTTGTGCGGATAGGCCTGATGGCCGACATCCCAAACCAGCCTGTCATCCGGTGTGTTAAAGATGTAATGCAGGGCGATGGTCAGTTCAATAGTACCAAGGCCCGCCGCAAAATGGCCGCCACTGGTACTGACGGAATGCAGCAGGTACTCACGGAGCTCATTGGCCAGTGCCAGAAGATCTGATTCTGGCAGTTTTCGTAAATCTGCCGGACAATTAATGCCGTCCAGTAAAGGCGTTTTAATCGGGTAGTTCATGATTTCCGGAATATATAAGAGAAACGGTTTTTCTTCACGTAAAATAAGCAACCCGGTGGCGGTGAGGTGATTGATATCGGCCTGCCGGGTTTTTCATGCGCTAATTCACTTGCGTTTTATGTCCCATGGGCTGTACATTCTGCAGTGCATCATATATCTTACTCTTTTCGTAAGAAATTTTCCGGAAATTGTCATAATTTCCAACACTAACAGACAATTTCAATACCTGGAGCGAGATTAATGAGTGTCCCCTTGATTCAGCAATATCGCGTTGCCAAGTATATTATTGGCAAGAAAATCACACGTCAAAAGCGCTATCCCCTAGTCTTGATGCTCGAGCCATTGTTCCGCTGTAACCTGGCCTGCGCCGGCTGCGGCAAGATTGATTACCCGGATGAAATCCTGGACAAGCGCCTGAGTTACGACGAATGCATGCAGGCAGTCGATGAATGTGGGACACCAATTGTCTCCATCGCCGGCGGTGAACCATTGATCCACAAGGAAATGCCGGAAATCGTTGACGGTTTTATCCACAAGAAAAAATTCGTATATCTGTGTACCAACGCGTTGTTACTCGAGCGTCGCATGGATGACTACTCACCTTCCCCTTATCTGACTTTCTCGATTCATCTGGACGGTAACCGGGAACGGCATGACGCCTCGGTATGCCGGGAAGGGGTATTTGATAAATGCGTGGAAGTCATCAAGGAAGCTCGCAGACGCGGTTTCCGGGTCACCATCAACTGCACGCTGTTCCAGGGTGAATCTGCCGAGGAAATCTCGGAATTTATGGATACGGCCATGGATCTCGGTGTTGAAGGCGTTACCATATCGCCGGGTTACAGCTACGAGCGTGCCCCAAGGCAGGACGTATTCCTGAAAAAGAAAGAGAGCAAGCAGCTGTTCCGCGACATCTTCAATCTGGGACGTGGCAGGAAATGGCGCTTCAACCAGTCCGGGCTTTATCTGGACTTCCTGGCCGGTAACCAGACCTATCATTGTACCCCCTGGGGCAATCCGACCCGAAACGTGTTTGGCTGGCAGAAACCCTGCTATCTGCTGGTTGGTGAAGGTTATGCCAGGACTTTCGATGGTTTGATGAATGAGACCGAGTGGGACAATTACGGTACTGGTCGCAATCCGAAGTGTGCCAATTGCATGGTCCATTGTGGTTACGAAGCAACTGCCGTCGACGATACCTTCCGCCGTCCCTGGGAAGCACTGAAAGTTTTCCTGAATGGCCCTCGCACCACTGGCCCAATGGCCCCTGAACTGCCAGTGCTCTACGATGACAACGAGGTCCATAAACCCATCCTGGTATCCAGAGAAAAACAGGTATCGAGTTCCTGTAGCAGCAGTAAAGTTGCCTGATGGACTGGAGCCTTCTGGCTCTCCCCGGTTTATTTATCTGGGTCAGCATACTGGCCCTGCCCTGGCGTCCCTGGAGCACTCGGGAATCACTTGATGCTCGTCCGGACAGGCGAGACCTTGATCTCTCCGAAATCACAGTCCTGATTCCTGCCCGCAATGAAGCGTTCGTTATTGCAGACACTCTCATTGCACTTGCCCGACAAGCGCCGGACATCAAGGTAATCATCGTAGATGATCAGTCAACAGACGGAACCGCAAGTATCGCCAGAGAGCAAAACCTTCCAAATCTTGAAATTATCGATGGCCAGTCTTTGCCTGAGGGTTGGAGCGGCAAATTATGGGCGTTGGAGCAGGGCCGTCGGTTGGTGAAAACCCGATTGGTTTTGCTACTGGATGCAGATATATTTCTCAAGGAGGGCACACTCCAAACTCTGCTGGAAAAATTCCATCGTGAAGAACTCGATATGCTTTCCCTCATGGCGTTTCTGCGTATGGAAAGTTTTTGGGAAAAGTTATTGATGCCTGCTTTCATTTTTTTCTTCAAGCTCCTTTATCCTTTCAGGATTTCCAATTCCAGTTCATCTGCTGTTGCTGCGGCAGCAGGCGGGGTGATCCTGGTGAATCGGGACATCTTGACTCGCATTGACGCCTTCGCCTGCCTGCGTGGGAAACTTATCGATGATTGTTCACTAGCCAGAAAGGTCAAGGATCATGGTGGCAGGACCTGGGTAGGTCTTACGCATTCGGCCATCAGCATGCGTCGCTACGAGCGATTGGCTGTAATCTGGGAGATGGTCAGTCGGACTGCCTTTACCCAATTAAGACAGTCGTGGTTGATGTTATTGTTATGTACCCTGCTGATGTTGGCTGCGTTTGTCTTGCCTTTACTGGCATTGGCTTTTGGTGCTCAGGCGATCTTGATAGCCTTATTTACACTAGTGGTCATGATAGTCTGCTATCTTCCAACATTGCATTATTACTGTTTACACCCGCTCTGGAGTCTGACTCTGCCTGTCACTGGATCCATTTACCTGTTAATGACCTGGTCTTCTGCCTTACAAACTGCATTCAGACATGGCACCAGCTGGAAAGGCAGGCATTATCCGGCTGCCAGTTCTAAATAATGCAACTAAATTTGTTCGACAGGGTCGAAACGTGAAACTCCCTTGCATCAATTTAGCAAAATGAAAATCATCAAGGAGCTTGTCTTAATCATTTCATTTATTTTCCTACCTTTGGCTTCAGGTTTGCATGCCGGAGAAAACCAGGCTGCTGTCAGTGTGGTTGATTCACTGCACCAGGCCTTGATTAAGGCGATGCAAACACCGGAAAGTTTCTCGGAAAGATATGCCCAGCTTTCGCCAGTCATAGAAAATACATTCGATACGCCCGTAATCGCCAGGGTTATTCTCAGCCGATACTGGAATGACCTGGATGAAACACAACAAAGCGCTTTCATTGAACGTTTTGATGACCTCAGTATCAGCAACTATGCCTCCAAGTTCGATGATTTTGGCGGGGAGAAATTTAGGCTACTTGGACAGCAGGAACTGAAAAAGGGCCGGCTGGTCATCAAGACAGAACTCGTAAAACCTGACGGCGAAGCTGTCCGGTTTGATTATATATTGCATGAAAGAGAAGGTAAGTGGCTAATCATCAGCGTTATTGCCGACGGTGTGAATGACCTCTCGCTCAAACGCTCGGAATATGGAACAATAATGGAAAATGATGGATTTGACGTTCTGCTTGCTGAAATCGACAAGAAAATACAGGCGTTAAAGGCCTCAGAATAAAACAATCATTTGCCTGTAGTCACCGACAGGCAATTTCAGTGGGAATGACCAGGGGAAATTGATGCTTAAGTCAGGATTTCTTTGTGCCGCGAGAACGGTTTTATTTTTTGTCATTCTCATCGTCAGCGGCTGTGCCAGTAACCAGGTTGTCATAGATAACTCTGATCCCTGGCAACCTGCAAACCGGGTTTCCTACAACTTTACCGATTCACTGGATCGAAACGTCATCAAACCTGTCGCCGAGGGTTATGTAAAAGTCACCCCTACCTATGTTCGGCAAAGGGTCACCAATTTTTTCTCAAATATACTGTATATCAACGTCATTCTGAATACTTACCTGCAGGGAAAAATGTACCAGGGGACCCAGGACGTGCTGCGCTTTGTTTACAACTCAACATTCGGTATCGCCGGTCTATATGATGTCAGCTCACCCATTGGCATGCCGGAGCATCAGGAAGATGTCGGGCAAACGCTTGCCGCCTGGGGCCTTTCACAGGGACCTTACCTGTACGTACCGATCCTCGGGCCCAATACCGTTCGCAACGTTGCCAATATAGGTACGAACATAGTATTAAGCCCGTTATTCTACACGCCTGCCTATGTAGCTTGGCCCGCCACGATCCTGTACACCATCAATACCCGTGCCAACCTCCTAGAGGCAACCAAAATCAGGGATGAAGCCGCGGTGGATGCGTATATCTTCACTCGTGAGGCCTTCCTGCAACGGCGTGAGTTTCTGATCTATGACGGCAACCCACCTGCCGATGAATACGATGATATTTTTGATGAAAATTATCTGGAAGATTTCTAGACCTTATTGAATCCCGCCTGAGATCCTGGTTTCTTATATGGGCTCCGGGATTTTTTCCCGTTATCTGCTGATCGACAGAACTTGTCCCTGATTTAGCTCTCTACCAGATCAGAGTTTACGAGTTAGTTATGAACGGAGAGCAAAAATGAATACAACTTATAAAAAACTGTTCATTGTTATTGGCACCGCGATATTTTTAACAGCCTGTAACCCGACCAAGCAGGATGTTGGCAAATTTGTCGGTGCAGGAACCGGGGCATTCATCGGCAGTCATATTGGTAATGGCACCGGACAACTGGCTGCAGTTGCAATTGGTACTCTGGTAGGTAGCCAGGTGGGTAGCAACATTGGTGCACAAATGGATGAACTGGATCGTTACCGGGCACAGTCAGCCCTGGAGACAGCACCAACCGGATCCACTACCAGTTGGGTAAATCCAGATACAAATGTTGAATACAACGTCACCCCGACCTACACCTATGAGACAGCATCAGGGGCTTGCCGTGATTACACCACAGAAGCCGTGATTGATGGACGTGCAGAAGTACTTCATGGTACAGCCTGCCGACAGTCAGATGGTACCTGGCACGCAATGAATTAATTTATACCAAAACTGGAACGGGACTAGATTAACTCCTCGACTAGTTCTATCCAGTGTTTCACCGGCACATCGGTTGCCTGTTGCAAATGCAGCTGGCAGCCGATGTTTGCTGTCAGAATTACATCCGGATTCTCATTTACCAGATTATTGATTTTGTTTTGACGTAGTTTTGCGGACAACTCCGGTTGAAACAATGAATAAGTCCCGGCCGATCCGCAACAGAGAATACTGTCTTTTACATGCAATTGTACCAGACCAAGGCTCGATAAAAGTGCTTCTGTCCTGTTTCCCAGTTTTTGTCCATGTTGCAGGGTACATGGATTCTGGAAGGCAACACGAATATCAGCAGGTTTGATAATACCCTGTAATTTCTCCGTTTCCCTTTCAGTGAAAAATTCGACTGGATCTCTGGTCATCTCCGAAATGGTTTTCGCCTTGTCTGCATAGTCCGGATCCTCACGCAAGAGGTAAGCATAATCTTTCAACATCACTCCGCAGCCACTGGCGGTGTTAATGATCGCCTCTACACCATCCCTAATGTATGGCCACCAGGCATCAATATTGGCTTTCATAAAGCCTGCAGCGGATTTACCCAGATGATGGGATAAAGCACCACAACAGGTTTCATTTTTCACCTCGATAGTACTGACACCAAGTTTGTCCAGCACCCGAATTGCAGCCCGGTTGATATTCGCATTCAACACCGGCTGAACACAGCCCCTGAAGAGGATGACTCTGCGTTTATGTGGCTGGGTTTTGACAGTTTTGTTTTTACTGCGTTCTGGAATCATGCTTTTAAGTTTTCCCGGCAATAGTGGCCTGACGATCTGGCCACAGTACAACAGGAGAGCAAACCTGGATCGATATGGCAGAACATTTAGCAACAACTGTCGCTTGAATCGTTCAGGAAGTGATCGGGGTGCTTTAATCTCTATTTCATGCCTGCCAATATCCAGCAGGCGACCATATTCGACAGCGGATGGACAAATGGTCTCACAAGCCCGGCAGGTCAGGCAGCGGTCAAGATGCAACCGGGTTTTTTCAGTGGCATCATTACCTTCGAGCAGACTTTTGATCAGATAAATACGTCCACGGGGACCATCCAGTTCATCACCCAGTAACTGATAGGTCGGACAGGTTGCTGTACAAAATCCACAATGCACGCAGCTCCGTATGATGCGATCAGCTTCCTTTCCCTGAGGGGTATCTTTTAACTCTTGTGTGATAAATGTTTGCATGAATCTAGAAATCAGGGTACATCCGTCCCCGGTTCATGATCCTGTCGGGGTCAAAGGCCTGTTTCAGTTGTTGATGCAACTTGTGCATTACCACTGACAATGGCTGGAACACTTCTTTTGCATTGTTCGATCCCCTGAACAAGGTGGCATGACCACCTGCAGATTCAGCAATCTGCCAAATGTCTTCTGCGGGTTGTTCGGAATAATACCAGCGTTGGGATCCGCCCCAATCTATCAGCGAGTCTCCCTGAATCTCCATGGATGCGGTATTAGCCGGTACTGAAAGCCGCCATAAATTCGATCCATTATCACGATTAAAAAAATCCAGAGTATGGTTTCTCAAGCCTTGCCAATAGTCCAAGCCATCAGGATCCTCCTGCATGCCCAGTGACTTCCAGGCCTTATCAACAGCCACCTGCTTCCCGGAAAGTCGAAATCGCACCAGCCCATTCTGGTAGGCTGCACCTGAGATGCAGAGTGATTTGCCGGCAATCTCATTCATAACATACATTGCCTCGGTAATCTTCATGGCCTTGCAGAGTGCCAGTTCAAACTTTGGCAATGGCAAAACCTTGAGTGAGGCTTCCAGTATGATGCCCAGGGTCCCCATCGCGCCGGTCATCAATCTTGAGACATCATAGCCAGCGACATTTTTCATGACTTCTCCACCAAATTTCAGTATTTCACCCCGTCCTGTCAGACAACGGGTACCGAGAATGTAATCTCTTACGCTGCCTGTGTAAGGACGACGTGGACCGGACAATCCTGTCGCAACTATCCCTCCCAGCGTGGTTGTTTCGGAAAAGCACGGCGGTTCGAAAGGCAACATCTGTCCCTCTCTGGCCAGGACCTCTTCCAATTCCTTGATGCTAGTTCCAGCATTGGCTGTGATCACAAGCTCGGTTGGATCATAATTTATAATCCCGCTACAGGCCGTCATGTCTACAGGCTCACCTTTGCAATGACGGCCATAAAACGACTTGCTGTTTGATCCCTGTATCAGAAGTGGCTGGCCCCTGGCCCGGGCCTCTGCCACTTTATCTTTCAATCGGGCATGGAACTCCGGTATATCTTTGGAAGGTAACGCCATACTGGATATCGTTTACCAGCGATACTTGTCGAACAATTCAGGATTGGCCCAAAACCTACTGTTTAACCAGTCAGGCGTTGTTTTGTAGTCTGACAACTCAAACCGATAGAGCTGGATCTGCTTTTCATCTTCACCAAAAGAACAATGGAGATGCAAGCCACAGGCGATGAGATCATTCAATGTCCACTCACTGGAAAATTCCTCTGTATTCCAGTTATCCCCATGTGGTACCGAAAGAAACAGATGTTCAGCATGCAAATCTCGCAAGCTGGCTATCAGATGTAGTGCTGATTGCTTTTCAAATTTCTCCAAACCATAAAGATAAACCAGGTCATAGCGCTCCTTGCTTTCTATCTTGTCGATGGGATTATCTCCGGTAATCACCGATTTTATGCCATTGAAAACTTCATCAACCCGATTGTTGAGTTCTTCATCGGTGTCAGGGCCGATGAGTAACAGTGATTTTGGATTAAGCCTGGCGATAATCCGGATGATTTCGTCGTGACTTTGTTGCAAGAGCATATTCATATCAATCTAGAACCTTTCCAGTTCAGGGAATGGCAACTTGCCTGAGTGGACATGCATGGCACCGTATTCGGCACAGCGTCTCAAGGTTGGCACCGCCTTGCCGGGATTTAGCAGGCCCTTGGGATCAAACGCATTTTTTACTGCATGAAACTGGGTCAACTCTGCTGAGTTAAACTGCACACACATCTGGTTGATCTTTTCGACACCGACGCCATGTTCACCAGTAATGGTGCCACCCACCTCGACACAGGTTTCGAGGATTCTGCCGCCAAATTCCTCGGCGCGCTCCAGTTCTCCAGGCACGGCAACATCATAGAGAATCAAGGGATGCAGGTTACCGTCACCCGCATGGAATACATTCACAACCCCAAGTTTGTATTCTGCCGATAGCTCGCTGATTCTTTGTAACACACTGGCGATGTGTTTTCGGGGAATCGTCCCATCCATGCAGTAGTAGTCAGCAGCAATTCTGCCAACGGCGGGAAATGCGGCCTTGCGGCCGGCCCAGAAGCGTTCACCCTCTGCCTTGTCCCGGGCCATCCTGACTTCAGTGGCGCCCGCATTCCGTAGCAAGTCGGCAATCTCCTGGCTCTCGGCCTCAACTTCCTCGGGGATCCCATCCAGTTCACAGAGTAATATGGCAGCAGCCTCTGTCGGGTAACCGGCATGAACAAAATCCTCGCAGGCCCGGATACCAGGGTTGTCCATCATTTCCAGGCCTGCCGGGATGATCCCGGCAGCGATGATGGCGGCCACACCATTGCCTGCCTCCTCAACCGTATCGAAGGCAGCAAGCATGATCTTGTGGTGAACCGGCAGCGGTAATAATTTCAGTGTTGCCTCGACCACAATAGCCAACATGCCTTCTGAGCCTGTCATCAAGGCAAGCATGTCCAGACCCGCTGAATCCAGTGCCTCCCCACCCAGCTTGATAAGGTCACCCTCCATGGTAACAACCTTCACGGCCATCACATTATGGACCGTCAGGCCGTACTTCAGGCAATGCACCCCACCCGAATTCTCGGCGATGTTACCGCCGATGGTACAAGCCACCTGTGAGGAAGGATCCGGTGCATAAAACAAACCGTACGCCTTTGCGACCTCGGAAACACTTAGATTCCGAACCCCCGGCTCCACCCTGGCAAGCCGTAACACCGGGTCGATCTCAAGGATTCGGTTGAGGCGGGCAAGGCTCAGTACCACACCATCTGTGACGGGCAAGGCACCACCGGACAGGCCAGTCCCGGCGCCGCGGGCCACCACTGGAACATCGGCAGCATGGCAGATCCGGAGTATCTGCTGGATTTGCTCGACAGTATCTGGCAGGACCACACAGGCGGGTATCTCACGGTAGGCAGACAAGGCATCACATTCGTAGACTCGCAGTGCTTCTTCGCCGGTAATAACAGATTCCGGGGGCAGGAACTTCATGAATTTTTCTATCATCAAAGCCATATCGGCATTCTACCGCTTATGTCAGGATTACCAATCTTGGTCCCGGCCGCACTGCTATCCGGTCATTAACTGATAATGATTGGGTGGTATTATGGATGAAGCCACCATAAAGCGTAATCGGTGGATTTGTTTTGTAAAATACCACTTTGATTTATATAGTTATTAACGTATCTTCTTAAAATACATGAAGAAGCAGGCACGGTCATGAGCGAAGAAATACTCATCAATGTCACCCCGCAGGAAACCCGGGTAGCCCTGGTTGAAAACGGGGTCCTGCAAGAGGTGTACATTGAGCGCTCCCAAAAACGCGGGCTTGTGGGCAACATTTACAAGGGTCGCGTGTCGCGAATCCTGCCCGGCATGCAGGCGGCGTTTATCGATATCGGCCTGGAGCGCACCGGTTTCCTGCACACGTCAGATATTGTCGAAATGGCGGACGATACTATTCCGGACAATCAGGAGAACCTGCGGGAGTCCACCATCGATCGGGTGCTGAATGAAGGCCAGGAAATCCTGGTCCAGGTTATCAAGGACCCATTAGGCACCAAGGGTGCCCGTTTGACCACGCGGCTTTCCCTGCCATCGCGTTACCTGGTCTTTATCCCGGATTATCCCAACATCGGCATATCGCAACGCATTGAGGACGAGGCAGAACGTGAACGATTGCGAAATTGCATTTTGCAATACCGCAGCGGCATCGCGAGACTTGCTGTGGGCAACGAAGACAACGTGGTATTGCACTCGGCCATGCGAGAATCGGAGATACTCAACAAGGGCGGCTTTATCGTGCGGACTGCTGCAGAAAGCGTTTCCGATGAAGAAATCTACCGTGACATTGAATTCCTGCACAAGCTATGGGATTCGACCCTGGACAAGGGTGATAAACTTGCTGCCCCGTCCATTGTATATGAAGACTTGCCCCTGACATTGCGGACCATGCGCGATCTGATTAAAACCGACATTGAGCGTGTCCGCATGGATTCCAAGGAGACCTATCAACGCGTCATGGAATTTGCCCGGCAATTTGTCCCGGAATTTCTGGGTCGTATCGAATATTACACCGGTGAACATCCTATCCTGGACCTTTATTCCGTTGAAGATGAAATACAACGCGCACTGGACAAGAAAGTCCAGCTCAAATCCGGGGGCTACCTGATTATCGATCAAACCGAGGCAATGACTACTATTGACATCAATACCGGTGCCTTCGTCGGTCATCGGAACCTGGAAGAAACCATCTACAAAACCAATCTGGAAGCTGCCCAGACAATTGCCAGACAATTACGACTGCGGAATCTGGGTGGCATCATCATCATTGATTTCATTGATATGCAAGACCCGGAACACCGCAGACAGGTACTAAGAGCGTTGGAAAAACACCTGGATCGTGACCATTCAAAAGTTATCATCAGTGAACTGACTTCTCTGGGATTGGTCCAGCTGACACGAAAAAGAACCAGGGAGAGCCTGGAACATATACTCTGTGAGACCTGTCCAACCTGTAATGGCAGAGGTTCACTGAAAAGCAGGGAAACTGTCTGTTTTGAAATATTCCGGGAAGTATTACGTGAAGTGAGACAATTTGACGCGAAAAAATTACTGGTCGTCGCATCACAATCGATAGTTGACACGTTGCTCGACGATGAATCAGCCAGCGTCGCTGAGCTAGAGGCATTCATTGACAAACCCATTACCTTCCAAGTCGAACCTCTCTATACCCAGGAACAATATGACATCGTTCTGATGTAACGGCGTTGAGAATGACAAACAGCCTGCCTAGACGTTTATATCACGCCTGCTGGTATATTTCCGCTGCATTGATATTGTCTGTTGCCGTTGCCGTGTCAATAGCGCGACTATTGTTACCTGGTATCAATCAATACAATGCCGAGATAACCCGCTGGGTATCTGAAAAAACAGGTTATGAAATTGAAATAGACAATATCAATGCCTCGTGGGAAGGCTGGACTGCTGTTTTTTCCCTGCAAGGTATACGACTTGTTGACGAATCTGCAGTCAAACCCACCCGATTCGAGGAAGCACGAGTCAGTTTCAATCCTTTTTACGCCTATTTCGGGGAAAATCTGACCAGGCTGGATATTGCAGTCAGAGGCATCAAGTTAACCGTGATTCGCAAAGAGGACGGCTCCTTCGCTCTTGCCAGCCAGCAACAACCGAGCGAGGGTATGCCCGGCAATCCAGCAGGTCTCGCTGCCTGGATACTGTCACAAAAAAGCATCTCTATAGAAGACGCTACTATTACCTATATTGACAGGACAGATGATTACACGCCATTGCTTTTTACAGATGTCGATCTTCTACTCAGAAAAACAAGCCAACGCATGCAGGTTAATGGTTATGCGGGCCTTCCCGAAACATACGGTAGAAATTTCGTCTTTGCATTGAATGTATATGGCGATATCACCAAACCCGACTGGTCCGGTGAACTTTATCTCGGTGGCAAACAACTGCTGACTGACGAATGGTTGAAACTTTATGAACAGTCACTGGGTGATTTGAAACTCAGTAGCGACTCACTCGATGTAGAACTATGGAGCAAATGGCAAAATGCAAAAATTACCGGCATCAAGGGGAGAATTGATAACCAGTCAATCAAGCTGGGTTACCAAGGGCACTCCGAGGAGATAAATAATCTGTCTGCGGCCTTTGCAGTCATTCCAGATAGTGATCATTTTGCTGCCAATATCCGCATTGAAAGTCTGGTCACCAGTCGAAAAGCCTGGCCAATGACACAGTTGGTCCTGCGCCGGGAACCGGGCGCCCTGTCTGGTTATACCTATAGTCTGAATAGCAGTTATCTCAGTATTGATGATATTTTTCCGTTTATTTCTTTACATGAAAAGCTTGGTAAAGTCATAAAGACAAACCAGATTTATATTCAGGGAGAACTGGCTAATACCAGCGTGATCGTTGATACCGGTTCACCGGAAAGAAACCGGTTTTCCACTGAAACAAATTCGATCAACATCAGTGTCTATGAAGAGCGGGTACTTGCCCAAGACTTGTCCGCGTCAATTACAGCGATGGCGGATAGGGGCACGCTTCTGTTCCATGGGTCACCCCTGACGCTTAATGTACCCGATGCCTTCAGTTCACCGTTGCAGTTTAACGGCATTCAGGGAATGATTATCTGGAACCATACAGATGAAAGCCAATGGCTGGTCCGGGCTATCAATCTCAAAGCTAGTACCGATCACCTCGACGCATATATGAACGGCAACATAAACATTGCCTCGGAGACTCTGGCTATTCGCTCTAACTTAATGTTCGGCGTTACCAATGCAAACGTAGAATATGTGTCGCGATACTTGCCGGTTGTCATGGGTGATGAACTCAGTAACTGGATCAACCGTTCAGTCATATCCGGCACTGTATCCTCGATGGATTTTATTCTGCGTGGAAACCCGAAAGATTTCCCATTTAAAAATAACAACGGGAGATTTCAGGCTATTGTAAATATCAATAATCTGAATCTGGAATTTGATCCGGAATGGCTACCGGCAGAACGGGTGGATGCAGAACTTATCATCGATAATGAAAAACTGGATGTGATTGCCAATTCCGGATTCATTCATACTTCGGGGTTTTCTGATGTACGGGCTTCTGTGGAAGATTTCGATACAGATAATGCCTTGATGAAAATTACAGGTAATATCAGAAACCAGGCAGAAGAAGCCATATTCATTTTGAAAAACAGCCCACTAGCATCAGTACCGCAATTGGCTGAAGTTTTCAAACATGAACTACAAGGTCCGATTTCAACAGACATTGAAATCAATATCCCTTTCTATGATGAAAAAATGAGAGTCAATGGCAAGGTTGAGCTTGATGGTCTTATGTTGAATTCACCTTCACTCGGCATCCAGCTAAATGATATCAGGGGTGATGTCCTCTTTAGCCGACACGAAATGTCCACCCGTTCTTTAACAGGCCATTTTCTCGAGCAAGAGATTTCGCTTGATATTTCTGCCAACGATAAAAATGATCTTTCGTTAAACTTTTCTGGAAACGCTGACAGTGCCTATATCGGAAAAATATTACGACATTTTTTCCCGACGCAGTCGGGCTTGACCGATAAGCTGCAAAAACATATCAAGGGCTCAACCCACTGGTCAGCCGAATTGCGCCAGGATAAGGAGTCCACAGATAATGGACAGAAACTGATCATTACATCAGAACTCGACGGCTTGCTGCTGGGTTTCCCGGCTCCTTTTAACAAGGGAATTGAAAGTGTTCCACTGAAAATCAGTTTACCGCTTACCGGCAGCAGCATGGCACAGGTGAAGATTGAATATGATACAAGCCTGGTTGCCCGGTTTACCGGGAGAATGGAAAATCAGGGAAAAGACACAGCCAGGACCAATCAGCTGGAGATTAATGGCCAAGTCGACAAACTGGCACTTGATGGCTGGAATAAATTCATTGATGAACTTGCGGTCGATCTTCCGGCCAGTAATGACACGCATATCGTGGTTAATGTAAAAGCCAATACCATGAATGCCCTGGAACAGGAGTTTTCCAATACAGATGTATCTATCGAGAACACGCCTACTGGCTGGCTGGTTGGAATGGGCGGGGGCGAAATCGATGGGAACCTGGCTATTCCCGCGAATATGAAACAGGAGAAAATCGTTGGAAGTTTCAATAAACTCCATATCAAGGTAGTCGAAAAGCAAACCGGGGAAACAAGCAGTCCCGTGGACCTGCCTGAATTCAAAATCAGTACAATGGATTTCAAATATTCTGATTATGAACTCGGCAAACTGGAAATAGACACTTCTAGAACTGAAAAAGGTCTTATCATAGATTCATTTTTAATCAGCAAACCGGAATTTTCCTTCAACGGGAGTGGCTCATGGATAATTGACAATGATAATGAAAAAACCAGCTTCCGTGTCAGGGTTGAAGCTGAACGTTTTTATGACTTGCGCAAAACATTCAATCACACCGAAAAATATATCAAGAATGGCAAGACCTGGATCACCCTGGATGGTAGCTGGAATGGATCACCGATGGATTTTTCCATTGGTGGGTTCAAGGGGACACTTGATCTCATTATCAAAGACGGGGAATTGGTAAAGGTAGAACAGTCTGCAGGACGGGTACTGGGCCTGATGGGCCTCCTGGGTGTACAGACTATACCACGATTACTGACCCTGAATGTCAGTGATCCATTTAGCACTGACATCGTGTTTAATCGCATCGGTGGACATTACAGCATTGAGAATGGTAATGCCTATACCAATGATTTTACATTGACTGGACCTGCAATTGATATTGGTATGTCCGGCCGCACCGGTTTGGTTACTCAAGATTATGATCAAATTGTTACTGTATCACCTAGAGTAACAGGGAACCTCCCGGTAGCAGGGGCCCTGTTTGGTCCGGTTGGTATCGGAATCGGCACAACGATTTTTCTGGCAGGTGAAGTCTTCGAATCCATACCGAAACAAATAGGTAAAATACTTCGTGTCCAATACACAATGAAAGGCAGTTGGGATAACCCTGAGATTAAAGTTTACAAAACTGAAGTATCAAGCGAATCAGGGTCGGGCGAAGATGTAAAACAATGACAACATCACTGAAGCAACAGTAATGCCCACACCCATTTCAATCAACAATATTCCCAGGTGTTGTCCGCTGACAGGATCAGTCGCAAGCACATTGTAATCCAGATAGTTCCCGCCCAGCAGGATACCTGCGAGTCCGGTACCGAGATATAACAACAATCCTAGCGCTCCTGTGGCACGCAATACTGCCGGGGGTAAGACCTTACGGGTATGATCTAAGCCAAATATCAACGCATGGATTATAAAGCCGGCAGCAAAGATTACACCTGCCTGAAAGCCGCCTCCGGGCCCATAATCACCATGGAACTGTACATACAAGGCAAACAACAGAATCATCGGTATGATGAACTTGGCAATGACTCTCAGGACGAGGTGATGTTCCATGAATAGTTTCCTGATTAATCAGTTTCTTTATCCTGTTTGCCGCGACCCAAAAGTAAAAGCACCCCGATGCCTGCCGTCAGGATTACGGTCGTCTCACCCAGGGTGTCATAGCCTCTGTAACTTGCAAGGACCGAGGTCACCATATTGGGGACTCCGATTTCGTCCGGAGATTCATATATAAAACGTTCAGCAATATGATGATGCACCGGGGCAGATGGATCACCAAATTTTGGAATATCCAGTGTGCCATAGATCAGTATTGCGCCGGTTATGCTGACAAGGATAAAAGCAATACTCGAGAATTTTCTGTTACCCGCGAGTTCTTCTGTCGAGGTTAAAGCCAATACACTCAGGAATAACAGGGTTGAGATCCCGGCACCTACGGCAGCTTCAGTAAATGCCACATCAACAGCATCCATACTGACTAGTAAACTGGCCGACAACAGGCTGAACATACCGGTCAGGATCACTGTCACGAACAAGTGTCGTATACGCGTGATGGCAATCGCAATGATAGCCAAGAATGTAAGCAAAATTATATCAATCAATGTTTCCATCGATTGTCGTCCTCTGTACTGGTTACAGGTTCGAGTTTTCCATGTAAGGCAGCTTTGGCCAGCGCATGTGCCGCAGTAGGTGAAGTAAACATGATGAACACGATTAGTAATACAAGTTTCACAATCACCAATGCCTGTTCAGCCTGTAATGCCAGGCCGGTAACTATCAACAGGCTGCCAAGGGTCTCTATCACACTGGCAGCATGCAGGCGGGTGAAAAAATCAGGAAACCGTAACAGGCCAATCACCCCGATTAACAAAAAAGTGGCACCAGCAAGCAAACAACCCCAACTGAGTATATCGACTACATGATTCATATATCGAGTTCTTCCTCCGTGGCACGGCCCATGTCGCGGTATTCAAAAAACTTAAGCACTGCAATTGTGGCAATAAAATTAATCAATGCATAAGCCAGACCAATATCAAGAAACTCGGGACGACCGGTAAGAAAACCGAAAACGGCGATAAACAACACGGTGATTGTACCCAGCACATTAACCGCGAGCAGGCGGTCATATAATGTCGGCCCCAGCAAGGCCCGGCACAATGACATGAACATGGCCAGCAGAATAGCGATCATAGCGGCTGCAAACATCAGTAATCTTCCTCAATCATCGAGATACGCCTGTCCATCTTACCCTCATCCAGTGCTGCAGCGCCCTCAGCGGACAGGGCATGCACCAGGATCAAGTCATCATCAATGCTCATTGACACCGTTCCCGGGGTCAAGGTAATCGAGTTGGCGTAGATAACCCGGCCTACGGTGGTCTTTTGGGAACTCTTGACCTTCACAACTGTGGGTGAAATCGCGGAACGCGGCGAAAGGATTCGTCGACTGACATCGATATTGGCTATGATGATTTCCTTGAGCAACCAGGCCCAGTAAAACAGGGTGGGCTTGAACTTTAAATGTATGGGGTGTCCCTCGTGGTCGATCACGTCCATGCGCCTGCCAAGATAAACGACCAGCAGGACAGAACCAAGGCCAAGTGCCAGTAACAGGACTGTATAATGGCCGGAAAGCAGCAACCACAGAACGGCAAGGGATATGCCAAGACTGAGTGCATGTGGTATTTTGTTCATTCGATGTGCTGAATCCAGAAAGCCTGTATTTGCCTCTATTCTAACGTAAATCCGGTATTTAACCCATATCGGGGAGGTATTGATAACCCATGCAATGGAAACCCAATGTGACTGTCGCAGCGATCGCGGAAAAAGATGGCTGCTTTCTGCTGGTTGAGGAAGAAGCCGATAATCTTGTGGTATTTAATCAACCGGCCGGTCACCTGGAAAAAGGCGAGTCACTGATCGACGCGGTGAAACGCGAGGTCTTGGAAGAAACAGCTTGGGAATTCCGGCCTGAATACCTGGTCGGGGTGTACCAGTACCCCAACTCGCATGTGGACATTATTTATTTGCGTTTTTGTTTTGCGGGAACCTGCAACAGGAAACATGATAAACCACTGGATGAGGGCATCATCCGCGCTGTCTGGTTCACCCCGGAGGAAATCGAGGCCAGGCAAGAACGCCTGCGCAGCCCCATGGTAACACGCTGCCTCAAAGATTATCTGGCCGGTAAACGCTATCCGCTCGACATGTTGAACCATGCCGTGTGAGTTATCGCTGTATTTATTAGACATGAAAAAAGAAAAGATCATCGTCGGTTTGTCAGGAGGAGTGGATTCCTCGGTGGCTGCGCTGTTACTGAAACAGCAGGGATATGAGGTCGAAGGCCTGTTCATGAAGAACTGGGATGAACAAGTTGAAGATGGCAGCTGCATGTGGGAAGCAGACGTTGAAGATGCCATGCACGTTTGCGAGGTGCTGGGTATTCACCTCAATACGGTGGACCTGGCCGAAGATTACTGGGATCAGGTTTTCAGTCACTTTATTAATGAATACAGGAACGGGCGAACACCCAACCCGGATGTACTCTGTAACCAGGAGATCAAGTTCAATACGTTCATGTCACTGGCGCTGGCGCAGGGTGCTGACCGTATCGCCACAGGCCATTATGCCCGTATCAAATACGAACAGGGCCGCTACCGGTTACTGAAAGGACTCGATGAAAACAAGGACCAGAGTTATTTCCTTTGCCGTCTCGGTCAGGAACAGCTATCGAGATCGCTGTTTCCGATTGGTGCAATGAAAAAACCGGATGTCAGGAAACTTGCCCGTGATCATGGTCTGATCACCCATGATAAAAAGGACAGTACCGGCATCTGTTTTGTCGGCGAACGTGACTTCAGGGAATTTCTCAGCCGTTATATTCCAAAACAACCCGGCGCTATCCTTTCACCCGAGGGTGACCTGCTGGGGCATCACGATGGTGTGTTTTACTACACCCTGGGCCAGCGACAGGGACTCGGCATCG
>JBFFIE010000019.1:0-33867 GCA_041556555.1 Gammaproteobacteria bacterium | reverse complement strand
CCAAATCGCTGGGAACGATAATATTGGCAGACCTCATTTTGCCGCCTTCCTGATCGAGGCCGGGGTTTGCAAATCCACTACTGAGGCATTTAAAAAATATTTGTCAATTAAAAACCTGGCGCGGCACTGGCCTGAAGTATCAACAAGCATAGAATGGATCCGCTGCGCAGGCGGCATTGCCGTGCTGGCACATCCCCTGAAATACAAGTTGACCCGCACGCGACTTAATATGTTACTTGATGATTTTCAGGCAGCAGGTGGTCGGGCCATGGAAGTGATCTCGGGAAAACAGCTTGAATGGCAGACCCGGGATATGGCAAGCCTCTGTATTAAGCGCGGGCTGCTGGCCTCATGTGGATCAGACTTTCACCAGCCCGATCTGAGCTGGGCCGAACTGGCAGACATCCCTCCCCTGCCCGGAGAATGCGAACCTGTCTGGAAATATTTCGCCTGACTATTCAGGTACGATCCATTCACAACGTGGCCCACTACCCCCACCCTGATCCAGCACAGGAACCAGCCAATTGAGAACTGCGGTAATGCGTTCGTCAAACTGCCAGGGAGGATTGATGATAAGCATCCCACTACCGGCCATACGGTTGGGCTGGCTATCGGGAAGCACATAGAATTCATGAATGAAAACCTTGCGAACACCTGCTGCACGTAATTCATAATGAAATTGCGGTACTGGCTGTGACTTTTGCAGGGGATACCAAACCGCAAATATACCAGTTGGCCATTTTTGCCAGGCCTTGATCAATGACATGGCCAGCGACTGAAACTCGGCTTTAACCTCATAAGGTGGATCAACAAGAATCAGCCCCCGTCTTTCCTTGGGCGGGAGGTTGGCCTTGAGACTGACAAAGGCATCTCCATGCAGGACACTCACCTGTTTATCCTTGTTGAAAATTTTGCGAAGCAACGGCGCCTCGGTATTGTGCAACTCGGTAAGTAGCATACGGTCCTGCTTTCTAAGAAGCTGACGGGCTATCAGGGGTGAACCGGGATAATAACGATATTCCCCCCGTTCCCTGATTTTTTTAGGATTTACAGCGTTAACTGCATCCAGATAATCAATTACTTCTTCCGGTGGGTTCTCTGCTGCTGCAACCCTGTATATACCGTTTTCATATTCACGGTTTTTCTGTGCATACTCAGACTGCAGATCATAACTGCCAGCACCGGCGTGGGTATCTATATAGCAAAATGCCGAATCTTTTTTCAGCAATGACCTGAGCAGCATTCTCAGCGTAATGTGCTTGTGGACATCAACAAAACTCCCGGCGTGAAAGATATGGCGATAATTTAACATTGAAACAGTAATGACATGATTAGTATTCCGTGTATTTTGTAGATTTTCCCCTGACCTTTTCGGCGGGATACTTTTCGGCATTTTTCTCGAGCTTGCTGAGAGCGGCCTGGTATAAATCAATTTCCAGTTTATCGGCAAGACGCACAAGATAGATGAGGATATCGGCAAGCTCGGCTTCAACCTCTGCTTTTTTCTCCGGCGTGATTGCCTTGCTCTCTGCCTGGCTTAACCACTGGAAATGTTCTACCAGTTCGGCAACCTCAACGATCAAGGCCATGGTCAGGTTCTTTGGAGAATGAAACTGGTCCCAGTCCCGTTCACTGGCAAAATTATCAAGGCGTTGTTTCAGATCATTGAATACATCTGTCATGAAAATCAGGAAAGCCTAAGCCAGGCCCAACAGGCTTCGAAAAAAATAAACCACCAGGAACGTCACCAGCAAACCGGCCAGGTACAGGCCGATAAACCAGAGCCAACGGCCTGTTCTTGATGGCAAACCATTGTTGCTGTGATTAGTGGTATCCGGCATTGATATCCACCTTGCCACGGAAGACCCAGTAAACATAGGCCGTATAGGCAAGAATTACCGGTAACAGGATGACAGCGCCTACCAGTAATATGCCTTGTGAATTCGCCGGTGCAGCGGCCTGCTCTATAGTGAGTCCATAAGGCACGATGTAGGGGAAGATACTGATAATCAGGCCAATATAGGCCAGGGCAAAAATGCTGATTGACATCAGGAACGGCCGGTAAACCGAGTCCCGGTTACTTACAGAGGAAATCAACTGCCAGCAACAGATGGCTGTGACGAGCGGAATCGGGGCCAATGGCAACATTCTCTGCCAGTCAATCTCCGGGTAATTCAATCCCCAGCGATCTGCCGCAGTCACGTCTAGCAACGGCACGGACACGCTGACGATGACCAGGCAGGCAATCACAATGAAGACCGCGACTCCGGCAACCCTGCGGGACCAGAACAGGAGATCACCTTCTGTTTTCATGATGAGCCAGGTTGCCCCCAGCATGGTATAACCCCAGACTACGGCACAGCCGGTAAAAAAACTGAATGGGGTTAACCAGGCAAACATATCACCATTAAAACGGCCATCTTCCAGCGGGATACCCTGGACGATGGCACCCAGGATCAGGCCCTGGCTGAATGCGGCCACAACTGATCCCCAGTGAAAGGCCTGGTCCCAGAATCGTTGCAGCGAACCTTTCGAGGAAAACCGGAATTCAAAGGCCACGCCCCGGAATATCAGGGCGATTAACATGAAACCGATTGGCATGTAGACGGCAGGCATCAGGGCCGCATAGGCCTTGGGGAAAACGGCAAACAGGCCGCCCCCACCCAGTACCAGCCAGGTCTCATTACCGTCCCAGACCGGCGCCACAGAGGTCATCATCACATCACGGTCATGATCACTGTTGGCAAACGGAAACAGGACCCCGATGCCCAGATCAAAGCCATCCAGCAAGATGTAGATCAGGACCGCCAGTCCAAGCAGACCAGCCCAGATGTATGGCAGAGCCGCTTCCATCAACTGTCACCTCCCGAAGGGTGAGACCCCAGCAGCCCATGCTTCAAGTCACCCATGCCCGCCCGGTCACTGAGCACGGGTTTGGACTCCATGGCAGAAATGGGTTCTGCCTTCTCGGTGGGACCAATCAATACCAGGCGACTGATGTAGAAGATGCCGGCAAAAAAGACAATCGTGTAGGCAAAAACAAAGACGATTAATGACATGCCAACACTTTCCACAGTCACGGGTGAGACCGAGTCAACAGTTCTTAACAAACCGTAGACTGTATAAGGTTGCCGTCCAACCTCAGCAGTGAACCAGCCGGCAATTACGGCAATGAAACCGGATGGCAACATCAGTGCACAGAGCCGCAGGAATATCCGGTTCTGTGTCAGCTGATTATTCAATAGCAACCACAATCCCCAGACGGCAACCAGCAGCATCAACATGCCGATGGCCACCATGATACGGAAGCTCCAGAACACAATAGCGACAGGTGGTCTTTCGGAAGCTGGCCATTCCTTGAGGCCCTTGATCTCACCGTCCAGACTGTGGGTCACAATCAGGCTACCGAGTTTCGGGATCCCTATTTGAAAATCATTCTTTTCCTGTTCTTCATTTGGCATGGCAATCAGATAAAACGGTGCCCCCCTGTGGGTTTCCCAGTGGCCCTCCATTGCAGCCAGTTTGACCGGTTGGTGCTCATGTACATTGATGCCGTGTTCGTGACCTATCAGGAGTTGCAGGGGCGTGACAACAATAACAAACAGGATACCCATCTTCAGCATCACGACGTTGGCTTCGCGCTGCTGCCGGCGCAGGATTTGTATTGCCGCAATACTGATTACTGTAAAGGCAGTAGTCAGGTAGGCGGCGAAAACCATATGCAGAAAGCGATAGGGGAAGGAAGGATTAAAGATCACTTCCAGCCAGCTCGTGGTATAGAAAACACCATCCCGGATTTCATAACCGGCCGGAGTATGCATCCAGCTATTGGCCGCTAAAATCCAGAAGGCCGAGATCAGGGTGCCGATGGCCACCATGCAGGTCGAGAAAAAATGCAATCGCCGACCGACCTTGTTCCAGCCGAACAACATGATGGCAAGAAACGAGGCTTCGAGGAAAAATGCCGTCATGACCTCGTAGCCAAGTAACGGGCCCAGGACATTGCCTGTTTTTTCCGAGAACAGGCTCCAGTTGGTCCCAAACTGGTAGCTCATAACCACCCCGGAGACCACGCCCATGCCGAAAGAGATGGCGAATATCTTGACCCAGTAACGGTAGAGTATCAGGTAAACATCGCGGTTGGTTTTGAGCCATAAACCCTCAAGCATCGCCAGGTAACTGGCAAGACCGATAGTAAATGCCGGGAAAATAATGTGAAAGGCGACCGTAAAGGCAAACTGGCATCTTGCCAGAAATAACATATCAATGGACTCTTGCATGGGAGTTCTACCTTAACATGTTATGTAATGTTGCAAATTTAATTATCATCATAACATTGCCAGTGTAATTAACCGATCCAAGGAAATCCCGGTTAATGAGCGTCGACATGTGACTGCTGTACCAGTACCCAGGGCCTGACCACTACACACCAGACAACGGCATCCTCTTCCGACCACTGGGTAGCCTGATTTTCAAAATCTCTCAGAAGATTTCCCTGCTCGATCCATTCACTGATCCTGGCGGTGTTGTCCCGGGATATCTCAAAAGCTACATCCACCAGGTCCAGGTGTTCATTAACAAGAACTACCAGTCCTTTTGCAAAAAACGGTTCAATTTCTTTCCACGCAATCGTGGCAGTTTCCGAGTTGAGCTTGGCGTGCCCGAGCTTTTCCAGGTCATCCATTATGCAACCTTCGGCAGCCTATTGTTTTTCCTCTAGTGCCTTGACGCGTTTTTCCAGGTCAGTTACGCGTTGATTCAGATCCTGATTTTCAACTTTTGTTGTGCTGGTTTCAGTGGAGCTGGCCTCAAAGCCAAGTAGTGTACAAGCCTGTAGGGAAAACAGTAAAGACAGAACCGAGAAAACCAGTATTTGTTTCATGTTGTTAACTCCTCTTGATCAATCACGTAAATCGTCATCATTAGTTTACCGCAAAATAGGCACTTATATGAGACAGCACAACTACCAGAGTCAATATCTGGCGCATCTGGCGATAGTGGTGGTCTATCGGTAACCCAGACAAAATCCGTTCAATAATATAGATGAGCAGATAGGCACCGGCCAGAATCAATGTAAGCCACTGATTTTGCATAATGACCCCGTACATCAGACCCAAAAATATGAGAAACAGGAGATTACTGCCCAGCAACAGGAAATTGCGCAGGCGATCTGAAAACGTGACAGCGAAGGCAAATCCCCACCAGCTACCGCAGAGGAAAACCAGGATAAGAATGGAATAGATATGGAATAATTGCAGAAGGAAGAAGCTTGGGAACTGCGATTCAAACCAGAGCAATACGGCTATGGTCACAAACGGGATCAAACCGGCATAACCCAGCAAATACACCAGCCGATAGGACGGAGCCTCTCTCATCTGTGCTATCCGCTGACCTCTTCGATGCCATAGATATAAAAAGCCGATAACAACGCAACCAGTCCCAGCAACCCTATCACCGAAATTGTATTCAGAATATCAGCAAGCACACCAAAGAGGCCGCCGATAATCATGGCCAGACCAATCAGGGTATTACTGACCGCCGTATAAGCAGAGCGGTTGTCCTGGTTGGACATGTCCACCAGATAAGTCTTGCGACCCAGACGCACGCCGCTATGGCAGACCGAGACCAGGAAAAACAACACAGCATAAACCCATATTGATGTCATCATGCCTGGCAGTACCAGATTCAATACAAAGGTCGCAATACCAAGTATGCCGGCACCAATTGCGGACAAAGCCATCACCCGACGACTGGACTGGTCACCCATTTTCCCCCAAATCGGAGAACTGAGACTGCCAGCCAGACCTCCGGCGATGATTAACATACCAAGATCTGATATGCCTTCACTGTTGGTTTGTGCCATCAAGGCATAAAACGGTAACACTAATGCAACACTGAGTAATAATGTCCGGGCAATTAAAAATTCACGAAAAAGTTTGTCTGTTTTAATCAAAGCGAGACTTTTTATCGCCATCTCAATGGCGTTGCCTCCGCCCTCCACTGCGCCGGGTTCCTCACGGATCAACCAGAACATTAAAATTGCGAGCAACCAGATGATTGCGCAGGCCAACAGAAAGACTACAAACAAATCACTTTGCCTGGAAACATCGACATAGAACATGACATAAAGACCGATGCAAAAAACAATAACACCTGAGATACCGGCACTATATCCCATTAATACTCCGCGGCGTGTCTTGGATACAGTTTTACCAATGACATCTTTTGCCGATACGGAACAAATCCCGCGGGCAAGACTGAACAGTGTGATCAAAACAAGCACAGCCCAACCGGCCATGACACCATGAAAGCGATCCACCATCAGGGCCATCAATAACATGGCCAAAGCGGATAAGCCTGCACCGATAATCCAGACCCATTTCCTGACAGGTAGTCGACGAATATAGGCAGCAACCAGCAGTTGCGGTAACAATACGCCGGCCTCACGTATGGGTACCAGGAAGCCGGTAAAACTGGCCGGCACACCCAGAGAACCCAATAACCAGGGGAGCATCAACCTGGCACTGGCCAGTTCATCGGCGATTTTGGTCAGGACATTGGAACACAGGTAGGCAAAGAAATTTCGGGGCAAATGCCGACAGGCACTATCAGGAATGTCCTTGCAAACCCGGGCATCCTCATCGCCGGTGATGGCGTTGTAGATCTGGTCGAGTTGTGATTTCACTGATAGCCACCATTACTGTCTTCATCACAGGAATAATATTGAGACAGGATCAACCCAGCGGCCAGGTCGGCGTCCAGAGTCTGCAGTACGGGGTTTGCTGACAGACCATCTACCACTTTCCTGGCCAGGGCTACCGTGGAAACGGATTCCGGCAGGCAAACACGCGGTATGTCAGGCCGCATGGTCAGCTGGCAATCACAGGGTGTTACGTACCATTCACACATCATGCCGTTGTTTCCCTTGAAGCCGGACGCAAGAGAAGATTCACATGCTCTTAACAATTCAGCGCCTGTCGGCGCGGCAATTGCATCTCTGACATGTAAAGAGCCGAACATCAACAAGATGAAAGCCAGGCAGGCAGTGGGCACTTTATCTTTTCCCGTGTTTATTATTCAGTATATGTATCAAACTACCCACATCAGAACAAGGTTCAGTCAGATACAACGTGATCAGTATCTCTTCAAGCGCTGCCAATACACTAATGACGGTTGCAACATGGAAAGGCCATGCAGGACCACCCAGAAAAAGTAGTATGGCCGAAGGTGCCATGACCACGGCCGCAGTTTTTACCAGCCAGGTATGGTAACTGGTTAGCCTGTGGAACTTGGCGATACCGGCGACTGCGGGCAATATCAGGCTGCTTGCAACCAGGATGATATAAACAAGTTCTCTCTGCACGATTTCCGGCCATAACATTACGGCGCCGGCCAGGAAAACAATATAAACTGAAAAATCTGCCCAACTGTCTATTCTTGGACCTAGTTCGGACACCTGGTTTAACCAGCGCGCTATCGGTCCATCGATGGCATCCAGGATAAAGGCGCATATCAGCACCAGGATAAACAGGGTCGGATGACCCAACCAGGCCAGTACCAGCATGACCAATGCACACATTAACCGGATCAGGCTCAGCAGGTTGGGAATGGTAATGAGTCGTTTTACCGGCATCAGATTCTGAATTCTGCATAGAGCGGGGAATGGTCAGACAGCGTGTCCCAGGGATTCCCTGTCAGGCAACCGGCATCTGATAATTCGATTCCCCGGAAATAAATACGGTCCACTTTCAGAACCGGCCAAAATGCCGGATAGGTAAATGCATGCGCACCATACCTTTGATGATGGGCCTCAACCAGGCCCAGCTCTCTCCCCAGAAAGCGGGCCGATCGACCACGCCAATCATTAAAGTCGCCAGCCAGTACCAATGGCTCATTATCATCAATAAATTCAAGAATATGCTGCCTGATCACTTCAAGCTGCCGGCGTTGCTCAAAACGGAAAAGCTCCAGGTGCACACAGATTACATGCAGATCCTTTTTGTAGCCGGGCAGCTCGATGATTCCGTGTAGCAGACCCCGGCTCGCCCTTTTTAAACGTGAAAGAATGATATTGCGTGACTGCTTGATGGGATACTTGCTGAGTATGGCATTCCCATGATGCCCATGATTGTAAATGGCGTTCTTGCCATAGGCGTAATGCGGCCAGACACTATCAGCCAGGAATTCAAATTGGGTTTCTACAGGCCACTGCCCTATTCTTCCCTGGTGGCGCAATTGCTCTCCATGAATTTCCTGGATAAAAACCAGGTCTACATCTGTCGATCTTAATCCTTCACGTATTTCATGCAGGATAAACTGGCGATTATTGAAACTGAAACCCTTGTGGATATTGTAGGTAAGAACTCTGAGATTCATCCAGCTTGAAACCGTCTGCTATCCACCCGGATTTATTCCGGGGGTTTGCCAAGAAAATCCGGCTTGGTCAGTTCGACCCCGTTATGCCTGAGAATGTCATAGGCCGTGGTGATATGAAAATAAAAATTCGGAAGAACAAAGTAAAGCAGGTAGGTCATTCCTGATAATTCCAGTGCCGCGCCCCGAATTTCAAAAGAAATTTTCCTGTTCTCTGTACCATTGATTGCTTCCTCCTGGATGGTCTCCAGGTAATCAATGGTATGTTCAATCCGTTTATAGAGATCCTCAAAATTCTTTTCCCGGTCTTCCGTACTGGGGATTTCCAGGCCAGCGAGTCTCGCGACACTTCGACTGACCATGTCGCAGGCGATCTGGACCTGTCGGTAAAAGGGAAACATATCCGGTGCCAGCCTTGCATTGAAATAAACATCCAGATCGATCTTTCTTTTTTTGGCATGAGTCTCTGCCTTTTTCATGATAGTGACCAGGTTATTGAGCATACGTACATAGACAGGCACCGATGCCTGGTACATGGACAGATTCATATATTTATCTTCCGCTTGTGGGTAAATTCGTCAGTTTCTGCCTGAATTCTGTAAGCACACTTTTTACCTCGGCAGAATTCCCCGGCCCCATTCGTATCAATATTTTCTGTCCTGCAGTAAGTGATTCAAGCTCCGGATCCGCAAACTGGTAAAAAACCTTGGGACGAACCAGTCTTACTGGTTGATCAGGTTCGGGGGCATCAAGCAGATGATCAATCACCGAGACCAGCCGGTCATTGAAATAACTCTCCGGATAACCCAGGTCTTCATAGGCCTCCTGAAACAAGGGATAATATTTTTGATAAAGTGCCGTGGTTCTATTTATATCCATACTTGTTAAAAAATCAACAAAACGATTATAACGATCATAATTTTCTGCTGAAAGATAGATTTCATTCTCCGATCGCTTGTCGACAACAAACTTTTCCGGTGGTGGAGCCGTAAAAACAAATCGCTGCGGCAATTTACGTGAGGTCATATTGTCGACCGTTACCACGAAATGCCTGATCAGGGACTTTATCAGGAATAATTCGGCTACCGTCTTTTCCCCATAAAGCTGATCAAGCTCAAGTTTCATGGTTTCATCACTGTCATCAAGCTCAGGCAGGGTTTTTGCTGTTTCTTCTCCGGCTTCCTGCCCGGGTTTTTTGGGTGTCACTTCCTGTATCTGCGGTACCGGGAACCTGATTTCCGGTTTCTCACTGGTCATTCTTTCAGGTTCAACCGGTCCCTCGACCGTCTGCTCCGGTGATATAAAATTATCCCCGATAGGCGATATGCCTTGTTGCCTGAGATATAAAACAATGGCGACAACAATGATGATGATAATGATTAGCAAAAAGATGCGATATTTATTCATAAGAGTGTAAGATCTGTTCCTTGATTTTTTCGTGTTATATCGGTTAAAACCAATTATAGATCAAACAGGCAATGAACTCTCCGATGACATTGAGTGATTTCCTGAAAAAACTGAAAGAATCACCTGAATCGGTTGATTTTTCAGACACGATTTCAGTAATTGATGATAACTATTCTTATCACGCAACTGCGTTTAACAACGGAGATTTGTGCAACAAGGCCGGGGAAAACGACGGCTCCTGCAAGATTCTGGCATTTGCCTGCCTGCAGGGACTGAGTGAAAAGCAAACCCTGGCCTGTTTTGGCAGTTATTATCGTGATGATGTGTTAAAGCATCCCGACGGCGATAATCACCGGAACATTCGTCAGTTCATGAAAACCGGCTGGGAAGGCGTCAGTTTCAGAAGTAGCCCGCTGATAGTCAAGTAAACCGGGGGCTAATCTTGTCCAGCAAAGACAGCAACGAAATAGACTGCGACACACCGGTGACGGTCATTGTCAAGCGTCGACCGCGGCCCGGCAAGGAAAAAGAATTCGAGGAAGTTGTTACCGGAATCAGCCGGGCCGCCATGAGCTTTGAGGGCCATCTCGGTGTCAACATATTTCGCCCGACCAAATCGACCCATTATTACCGGATAGTGTTCAAGTTCGATTCACGCCGCCACTTTATACAATGGGAAACATCAGAGGAGCGTCAAGCCTGGCTGGACAGGTTCACCAAAGTTGATATGGGTGATCCGCAAATGGAAGTACTGAGTGGCCTCGAGACCTGGTTTTCACTGCGCGATGAAGATTCAGTTGTCCCACCACCCCGACACAAAATGGCATTGGTGCTCTGGCTTTGTATCTCGACCCTGTCAATACTGATTTACCTGCTGCTTGAGCCTGTGCTTGGTGACAGGTATCCGATTTTACAGATCATAGGCAGCACCCTGGTAATTATTGTTTTGATGACGTACCTCATCATGCCGTTTCTTAGCCGCCTGCTGCAGCGTTGGTTATATATTCGCAAGTAGACTGTTAAGGGATTACAAGCCGGGGTACGGTTTACGGGTAAATACTGCTTCCGGCACACCATATCGTTTTTTTAATACAACATCACGATCCCATGGATTGTCGATACCACTGATCTGCCAGGCGTTGATAAATCCGATCCGGCCCAGGTGATACCAGGGTGAAACTACAGGGAAGTACTGCAACGGCCAGTCAGAACCATAAATCATTCGTTCTGTCAGTCCTTCCACCTGCAATGCCCTGGCCAGGTAACCCAGCTTGTTTATCTGGGTAAGACTGGAAATGTCTGTATAGAGATTGTCGTATTCACTGAACATAGGCAGGATACGTTTGAAGTTGTCCTCTCCGTCGGACTTGCCTGTAGTTGAGATGTGTGCGGCGATGACGGTGACGCCGAGTTCTAGTGGCAATTCCAATCGCCTTGGATCGGCCAGTTCATTCCTTGCCGTAGGGAATGACATTTCCTTGCCGGTATGTGTCAGCAACGGCATATCAAGTTCCGCCATACGCTGATAAAAGCTGGTGAGGTTTTTATCAGATGGATCGAAATGCATAATGGAAGGAATCCACTTGATCAAGACGGCACCCTGCCTGTGTGCCTGCTCAAGTCTCTCGATACTGTCCCTGCGAAGTGGATTGATACTGGCACCATACAGTAAACGGGGATACTTTGCCGTCTCCCGGGCAATAAAATCATTCGGCACATAGATCTGGGTTTTTTCCCGGTCGAGTGTTCCGCTTGTTTCATTAATCACGCCATCGAGTGCAAGCACGACCGCCTGGTCGATATAGCGTGATTGACTGATTTTTTCATCCAGGCGTTTAACAACCAGTTGATCGCCGTTATTTTTTAATTCCTTTTCTGTAACACCCATCCAGCGCATGAAATAGCCAAAGCGGAAATTCTCATGCATCTCGGTATTTATGAATGCATCGGAGTCACCATACCCGAGACCGGCAACATGTACATGCCAGTCTATTATGTGACGATCTTCGAGACTGCCAGCCGCAATGACAGCTGTCACTGTCAGGAATGAGAACAAGAGAAGCAGTAACGCCCTCATGCGCCGTCTATCCAGGTATGGTCCATGGCGGAAAATTGAACACAACCAAGTTGCTGCAGGGTACGGGTAATTTCGTCACGGAAGATTTCAATAGCCTGGCGCACACCATCATCACCAACACCTGCCACGCCATACATAAATGAACGTCCTGAAAAACAGGCCTTTGCACCCAGGGCCCTGGCCCGGACGATATCCAGGCCCGTGCGAATACCACTGTCCATCAGTATTGTGGTTTCCCTTTTCAGATGATCCGGGACCGCTTGTAAGGCACTGGCACTGGATGGTGCAGCATCAAGTTGCCTGCCGGCATGGTTGGAGACAATAACACCATCAACACCCAGCTTAACTACGGCCTCGATATCTTCCGCATGCAATAATCCCTTGATGACCAGAGGTCCCTGCCAAAGCGAACGGATCATTTTTATTCTTTCGAGCGTGACTCCACACATAAAAAACGAGGTCAGAAATTCGCTCAGGTGGTTGATATCGCCCGAATCGACATAGCTATCGATGTTTACGAACCGTGGTGTGCCATGACGCAGGGTCTCTATCGCCCAGCGCGGACGCCCGGCAACCTGGAGTAACAGACGTGGTGTCAGACGAAACGGCAATATCAAACCATTCTTGAGTTCGCGATCCCGCTTGGCGCCCACGGGAATGTCCACCGTGATCACCAGGACCTTGAACCCGGCCCGATTCACCCGCTGCAGGAGGTCCTGCATGATGGCAACATCTTTCGGCACATACAGTTGAAACCAGCTGACATCCGGGGCCAGTCGCACGATATCCTCCAGTGGTGTCGTGCTCATGGTACTGAGTATGTAAGGGATATTCATTCGCTGCGCCGTAGTGGAAAGAATCTGTTCGGCACGCGGCCACATCATATTGCCGAGCCCGACCGGGGATATGCCTATGCCAAGATCATATTTCCGGCCAAACAGTTCGCAGGACGTATCGACACTGGTAACGTCCCTCAGGTAGCGTGGGCATAATATAATGTTATCCAGATCCTTACGGTTGCGCTGCAGACCCAACTCTTCACCAATACCACCTTCCAGGTAATCCAGTGCGAATCGTGGTACACGTTTTCTGGCCTGCACAGCCATGTCCTTGATGGAAGGAACCCTTGGATTGTATTTCAAGATGTGCAGTCCCCCTGCTCAGGCAACGTCTTCACCGATAAAACCGCCAGACTGGTGGGACCATAATCGCGCATAGATCCCATCCCGGTTGATTAATTCAGTATGTGTCCCGTCTTCAACAATGTGTCCTTCATCAAGCACAATCAGACGATCCAGCGCCGCAATTGTCGATAACCGATGGGCGATGGCAATGACTGTTTTATGCTGCATCAGGTGATTCAGGTTTTCACGGATTGCCATTTCAACCTCGGAATCCAGTGCAGAGGTGGCTTCATCCAGGATCAGGATCGGCGCATTCTTTAACAACACCCGGGCAATGGCGATGCGTTGACGCTGGCCTCCGGACAGCTTGACTCCCCGTTCGCCTACGTGGGCATCATATCCCTGCCTGCCTTTGATGTCATAAAGCTCTTTGATAAAGTCATGTGCCTTGGCCTGTTTTGCAGCATTCAGCATATCGGCATCAGATGCCTCCGGTTTACCATAAATAATATTGTCCCTCACAGAACGATGCATCAAAGACGTGTCCTGCGTAACCATGGCAATGTTTGCTCTCAGGCTTTCCTGTTGTACCCTGGCAATATCCTGGCCATCAATCAGGATGCGCCCGCCTTCAACATCGTAAAATCGCAGAAGTAAATTTACCAGGGTGGATTTCCCGGCACCGGAACGACCAACGATACCGACTTTTTCTCCTGGGTTAATCACAAGAGATAGATCATCGAAAACACCACTCTGCTTTCCGTAATGAAACTTGACATGTTCAAACTCGATCCTGCCCTCGCTAATCTGTAATGGTTTTGCATCCGGTATATCAATAACGGTATGTGGTTTGGAAATAGTAGCCATGCCATCATGCACCGTACCAATGTTTTCAAACAGGCTTGCCAGTTCCCACATGATCCATTGCGACATTCCATACAACCTCAATACCAGTCCCACTGACGTCGCGATTGCACCGACTGTAACAATCCCCTGCGTCCAGTAATGCAATGACAATGCTGTAATTGAAAAAATGAGCAGTGCATTGATGATCCATACCGACATCACCAGGCCATTGACCATCCTCATCTGTGCATAGACGGTTTTCAGGAAACCGTTCATGCTCTCCCTGGCATAAGCAGCCTCGCGACGGGAATGGGAAAAGAGTTTGACGGTCATTATATTGGTATAGGTATCGACAATGCGCCCGGTCATTTCCGAACGGGCATCGGCCTGCCGGGAAGCCAGTAGCTCGAGACGGGGGAAGAAAAACCACATGATAGTGATGTACAGGATCAACCAGATAATAAAGGGAATCGTCAGGCGGATATCAGATCCGGAAACAACAATCAGGATCCCGCCGAAATACACCGAGATATACAACATGACATCGAGGATCTTCATCACTGTCTCGCGCACTGCAAGAGATGTCTGCATGACCTTGGTTGCCACCCGTCCGGCCAGTTCATTCTGGTAAAATGACAGGCTTTGACCCAGCAGGTAACGGTGTGCGTACCAGCGGATCACCATGGGATAATTACCCAGCAGGGACTGGAATACGATCAGGGAATGCAGGTAGACCAGCAATGGCAAGCCTGCCAGGACCAGAACGCTCCACCAGATCAGCTGATTACTGTGGGTTTCCAGCAAGGTTGCCGGTTCGGAACCGGCAAGCCAGTCAACCAGATCACCCAGAAAACTGAACAGGGATACTTCCAGTACTGCGATCAACCCGGTTAACACGGCCATCAGGATCAAATAAGGCTCAATACCACGGGTATAATGGTAGCAAAATGCGATTAATCCCCTGGGAGGTTGCTCCGGCTCTTCCGGTGGAAAGGGTTTTATCAGTTTTTCGAAAAATGACAGCATCGGTCAGACAGTGTATCAGGGAGTATTTATAGATGAATCATTGATTGCTGTTTGTTTTATCCTTTATGATTTGTGAATATCCGCAAGCTGACCTGCATTCACACCAAAAGCAGATGAATTCTCCCATAAGACCCACGACATATCGATACACAGGTAAAGCATTTCCGGAATATGCCTATGTGCCGGGACAAACACCACACCCGACACGCGATCCGCAAGGCCACTCCTATAACCTGCATCCAAATGATCCCGAATCCTTTGACATCTCAAACTGGCAGTCCTGTGAGGAATATCTGTTTGGTATTGATCTCTTTAATCATGGATACTGGTGGGAGGCGCATGAATCACTGGAGGCGGTCTGGCATACTGCTGGCAGGACAACAGAAACCGGCTTGTTTATTCAGGGGTTGATACAGGTTGCCGTGGCACACCTGAAGCGGTTCCAGGGATTTGATGAAGTATCTCAACGCATGGCGGATAACGGGCTGGAGAAAATGAAACACATTAATAATGTCTATCTGGGTATTGATGTGCCTGATTTTCGCAAAAAAGTAACTAACTATTTCATGGGCAAGTCAACAACACCCGTGACCATAAAGCTGAATAACCTGGAGCCATTGCATTAGTGAAACGCATCGAAGTCACACACCTCACAGAATACCAGTTCGTCCATGTCGTCACCCTGAAACCACACCGGTTGCTCATTCGTCCCCGCGAAGGCCATGATATCCGTATCCAGTCTTCCTCCCTGGAAATCTTTCCTGCGCATAAAGTCAGGTGGGCCCGGGATGTATTTAATAATTCCGTTGCAACCGTGAATTTTAAGGAACCAGCCAATCGCTTGTCCATTTTCAGCAGGGTGATCATTGAACACTATGATGAGGCCCCGTTGGACTTCATTGTGGAGGAATACGCGGTGAATTATCCATTCAGGTATCCGCCCAGGGAAGAAACCGATCTCCTGCCTTATTTGAAACCCAATTTCCCGAAGCAACGGGAAATCATCAAGGACTGGCTGAAAAAAATTGATATTGGTACTTCAATTGAAACCTATGTTCTGCTTCAGCGTATGAGTAAATGGCTAAACGCAAACATCAACTATACCATCCGCGAGGAACCCGGCGTGCAGTCACCTAGCATGACACTTGAATCCATCAGTGGTTCCTGCCGTGATTATGCCACCCTGTTTATAGAAGCCTGCCGCCAACTGGGTCTGGCCAGTCGTTTTGTCAGTGGCTATGTACTTGCACCCAGTACGGAATATGGAAACGCCACCACCCATGCCTGGGCGGAAGTCTTTCTCCCGGGCCCGGGCTGGAAAGGCTTTGACCCGACCATCGGTGAACTCACAGGCAATCATCACATTGCAACTGCCGTTTCCCGGCACCCGGAAACCGTGCCACCTGTCTCCGGCAGCTTTGTTGGCAATGAACAAAAACCCACACTGACAGTCAATGTCCAGGTCACAGCCGTTTGAAAAATGAAACTTATCGAACGGCAAAAACACTAATATTTAAATACAGGGAAATACCATGCGTTATTTATTAATCGTATTACTGACTGCTTTCGCATTAACCTCCTCTGCCGCGCCGTTAAAATTCGGCGAAACCGCACCTGACTGGCAATTACAGGACCAGGAAGGCAATATTATTGATTATCACAAGGACAGCGAAGGGAAGATTTCCGTTGTCCTGTTCTGGGCCACCTGGTGTCCCTATTGCGCAACATTGATGCCACATCTGGAAGTCGTTTATCGCAAATACCGGAATAAAGGCCTGAAATTTTATGCCATCAGTACCTTTGAAGACGGCAAACTGGATCCGGTGGAATTCTTTGATACCAAAGGATATACCTACAAGCTGTTATTAAATGGTGATGCCGTTGCCGATGAATGGGGAGTCAAAGGCACACCCGGACTCTACGTCATGGACAAGGACAAGAAAGTAATCTACAAGAAACCTACCGGTGTCAGCGATATCCTGGTGAAACAAAACATGGATCTGAAAATCAAGCAGGCCATTGCCAGATGAGCCGCAGCCCTAGAATGCCCCTGTCTCCTGCAACACGGTATATATCGATTTCCCCATGAGAAGGTAACCATCCCGGTTGGGGTGTATCGGATCCGACTTCAGTGAAGTGTCCTTGATAATCTTGGGCAGCAAATCGCGGATGTATACCACACCGGTTGCATCAGCGACCTCATCATAATATTTCGAAACGGACATTAATAAACCGAACTCGGGCACCCCAAGCAGTACAACCGGGATATTACGTGCCTGTGCCCGCATGATCATCTGTTGCACGTTGTTACGCATGGTAACCAGGTTTTTCTTGCGCAGGATATCATTGCCACCATGACATAATATCAACAGGTCTGGTTGATACATGTCCAGCAGGCCGGGCAGGCGGGCAAGACCATCGGCAGATACCTCGCTCGGATTTCCGGCATTGATTACCTCCCGGCCTGACAGGTCTTCCAGAATGGCCGGGTAGCTTTCGTTTTCCCTGGCGCCTGTGCCATAGGTGATACTGTCACCAAATGCCAGTATCACAGCATCCGTAGACAGCCTGGGAATGCGGGGCAGTTCATCACTGCATGCCGTCAGCCATAGCAACAACAGCAATACCGGTTTGGTAAAGTTGCGATTACGCATGGATGATTTTACTCCCGTTACAATTTATAACTGTTCCGTTCCGGAAAAGCGAGTGGCGGTTGCTCAATACCTGTCTTGATTCTGGATAAAAGCATTTCCCCATACGCTTCGCGGGTTTTATTGTCTACGCTCTTGATATCGGATAGCGAATCCATATCTTCAGGCAAGGCCCTTGCGATATCAATAATTGCCCGGTCGGAGAGTACCCATTTACGTGGCCGGTTTTCCCGACGCGCGGTTTCTTCGCGCCAGGTGGAAAGTTGTTGCAGAACCGAGAGATTGTTACCCGAGAAACTTTTGGCTGCCCGGATCTTGATCCAGAGATCGGCCGGGTCCGGCGCATATATCTCTTCCCTGGTCAGCGCCTCGTGTTGCTGGTCGAGTAGTTTCTCACTGATATGTCCAGCCAGTTTGTCCCGCATCAATTCATATATCTTTGCCAGGTAAATAACATCCTCAGCAGCGTATTCAAGTTGCTTACTGCGCAGGGGGCGTTGTTTCCAGTTGGTACGGGTTTGCGACTTGCCCAGTTCAACTCCAAGCATGGTCTGTACCAGGTTTGCATAGCCTATGGATTCATCGTAACCCAGTAATGGTGCGGCAAGCTGGGTATCAAACAAGGGCACAGGAACCTGCCCTCTCAGGTGATAGAATATTTCCAGGTCCTGCCTGGCACTGTGAAATACCTTGATAATGGACTCGTCGTAAAGAAGCGCAAAGACCGGCTCAAGATTGTTAATCCGGACAGGATCGATCAGTACCGTGCTGTCCGGGCTGGCAAGCTGCAAAAGGCAAAACTCGGGATAATAGGTATTGGTACGCTCAAATTCGGTATCTACCGCCAGCCATGAGAATTGCCGCAACTCTTCACAAACGCGAAGCAGGTTTTCATAATCATCAATCAGCTGGAAATCAACAGCCATCCGATGACTGCATCTTTTTTTCGATCTTGTGTCGGGCTTTCATCATATCCCGATGTGAAACATAAATGAGATCCGCAATTCGACGGACCAGATGTTCTTCCTGGGGATCGCAATGGCCATCGGAATAGGCCACTGTCCAGAGATACTCGATAACCCTGATTTTCTGTTCCGGTGAATACTGCCGGGCAATCAGGCTGGTGAATTGATGAAAATCAGTAGCTTCCCGGGTTTCCCGCTCGGCAAGCTCGAATAAAGTCCTGGTTTCATCATCATTTAATTCAAACTTTTCCTTTAATGCTTCCCTGACAGAAGTACGTTCCTCATTCCTGATCTGATGATCCTGTTGCATCATCTCGATCAACAACGCAGCTGTTGCAAGCTTCAAATCATGCACAGAGTCCTGTTCTGTCTCCGCAGCCAGGTGTTCATCAAAAAATTGTTTTATAGCATTTAACATGGTTTTGAAACGAAATTGATTTCAGGGCAGTTTAACACGGGATAGCATTTAATCAGATAATCAACATACCACCTGTAGCTGATGCGCCCTCATCTGCGCCCTGACAGCCAATCCCAATCCCGCAAATACAATCACTACACCAATTATAAAATTCAAGGTAATCTTTTCGCCAAGGAACAGGTTGCCGAGGAAAATTGCAGTGATCGGGTTTAACACCACGAACAAGGTTGTATAGGTAGCAGTGGTTTTATTAAGTGCCCAGTTAAACAAAAAGAACGCTATGCCGCCTGCAATCACACCTAGGTAAACCATCAACAGCATTTGCCCTGGCGTTAAAGCCATAACATGCACATCTATCCCGTTCCAGGCCACAAATGGCAACAAACAGAAACATCCAACTAACATGGCAACCGGTGTCATGCTGGCAGCGGGTACTTCACGCAATACCCCACGTGCATAGATTGCATAGATTGCACCGAGTAATGCCGTAAGCAGCATTATTAATTCTCCTTTAAAGAGTATGAATTGATTAGCCCCGGTCGTCAGCTTGTCTGAAAGCGCGATTAAAAGGCCAAGTAATGTCAGCCCGATAGAATATATTGACATCGCGGTGATTTTTTCATGACCGATGATTTCACTGATCAGCATGGCCCAGATTGGCATCGTTGCCAATACCAGCGCTCCGCGAGCTGCATTGGTATAGACAAAGGCCCAGGAAAATAAAAAAGGAAATATGGCAAAGAAGATGATCCCAAGGCCGGCAGTCTTTAGTAACAGTTCCCGGTTAAATTGCTGAAAGCGGAAGCCGGAGAACAGAAACATGACCGCCAGTCCGCCGAAGAAATATCGCAGAAAGGCGATCTCAACAGGATCCAGGACATTAACAAGGTAGCGGGTACTGACAGAGGCCGTACCGGTCAGGCAATGACAACACAAGTTTGCCAAAGTAGGTTGCCAATGTTTCATCAGCAAATGTCAGAATGTTACGGCCTTGCAATCTTCACGTAAAACATGTGCATGAAAATCATTCATGCCGCCAATCTTACAATTAGAGAGCAACATGTTTTCCGTAATCCCACGTGCTTCCGCACAGGGCTTGCAAACAATCACTTCAGCATTGGGATTTGTAAAAACTTCTTCATAACGTGGCGGCGGACCAAACGGCAGCATCTTCTGGTGTGCACCATTCACAGCAACGGTAACAGCGTCATGAAACAGCATGATCATAACCGTGTCACCGGACTCTAATGCGGATGCGGCAAAGATAAACGGCAGGGATGCCCGGGTGGTATCCGTAGGTCCCCAGGTTGTGGAAATCGCGTAATGCATATTAACTCCTTGAATTTATATTCGGGCCCTAATCATAACGTAAAACCTGCCCTGAAAATAAATATCAGTGGTAACAGGATTGTGTCGGCACCGGCAAAGGTCTGATAGTATCAGAGTTCCGGGCACTTCTTTTAATCACCCCGGCATCAAGAGGTTTTAATTGCGTATGACCGATGACAAGACTTCCGACCTGCACCTGAAACTGCGCAACCTGGAAGCCCGTGACTACCCACAGGTTGCGAGGCTGATGGAAGAAGTCTATCCGGATATTGGTGGCGCCTGGTCGGAGAGCGCCCTGCTCTCATTGATTAATGATTTTCCTGAAGGGCAAATTGCCATTGAGGACAAGGGCAGGATCGTTGCTGTTGCGCTGACCGTCATGTGCAGTTATGACCGTTTCAGCCGTACCCATACCTACGATGACCTGATTGAACGCCGCGATCGTATTCACCATGACCCGAAAGGTGATGCCCTCTATGGAATGGATGTCTTCGTCAGCAAGGATTACCGGGATTTGCGTTTGGGCCGGCGCCTGTATGACACCCGCAAGGAACTGTGCCGCAACTTTAACCTGCGTGCCATCCTGCTTGGGGGAAGAATCGTCAATTATCATGAGAACCCTGACATGTCGCCGGAGGACTATATCGAGGCCGTCCGCGGTCGTGAGATCTATGATCCTATCCTCAGCTTTCAGTTGGCCAATGATTTTGAAGTCAAGCGGCTGATGAAAGGTTATCTGCCTGAAGACAAGAGGTCCCTGGGTTATGCCACGCTGCTGGAATGGAACAACATTCTTTATGAACCGGAAGACATCAAGCTGCATGAAATCCGCGAGATACCGGTTCGCATCGGCATATTGCAGTGGCAAATGCGACATGTCGATTGCTATGAAACCTGGATGACCCAGGTTGAATACTTCGTCGACACCATGTCAGATTATAAATGTGACTTCGTGATGTTCCCTGAATTTTTCAATGCGCCACTCATGGGCATGGGCAAACATGAAACGCAGTTCGAGGCCATCCGTTACCTTGCTACTTACACCGACCGGATCGTGGAAGAATTGCTGCAACTGGCCGTCTCTTACAACATCAATATCATTGCCGGCAGCATGCCGGCAATGAAAGATCACACTCTATTTAACAATGCCTACCTCTGCCGCCGGGATGGCACATTGGGCATCCAGCCCAAGCTTCACATCACATCACATGAACGCCGCGACTGGGTAATCGAAGGCGGTAATACCCTGCAAACATTTGAAACAGACGCCGGTACTATCGGCATGCTCATCTGTTATGATGCGGAATTTCCGGAATTGCCGCGGCTTCTGGCCAAACGGGGCATGGATATATTGTTTGTTCCCTTCTGGACCGATACCAAGAACGGTTTTCTCCGGGTCCAACGTTGTGCCCAGGCCCGCGCCATTGAGAACGAATGCTATGTCGCTATCGGTGGTAATGTTGGCAACCTGCCGCAGGTGGAAAACGTTGATATTCAATACGCCCAGTCGGCAGTGTACTCGCCGTCCGATTTTGCTTTCCCGCACGATGCCATTATGGCCGAGAGTACTCCGAATACCGAGATGGCACTGATCGCCGATCTCGATCTCGATAAACTGGTCCAACTTCGTCACGAAGGCTCGGTCACCAATTCCAGGGACCGGCGGGATGATCTGTTCGAGTTAAAGTGGATAGATCAGGAGATTAAAACCGATTAGGCAGCCAGCTTCGGATCAAACAGCAGCCTGATGTAGGTTTTATAGTGCTGCAGTTGCTGAAAGGTTACGTCAGCCTCTTGCAAGGACTTGGAAAGGACAAAGGCGCCTTCAAACAAACTCATAAAGCCATCTGCCAGGGACTTGATATCGACATCTACCCTGGGCGGGTATTTTTTCACGATTTCCCTGAAGAGCTTCGTTAGTTCCTTGCGGGAGAGTAGGAACTCCCGGTTAATAATTTCGCGGGTCTCCTCACTGAATTGCTGTAATTCATAAACATAGGAAGCCAGTAAGCATCCAGCATAAGGCTCTTCAAGGCCCTCAAATAATTCCTCATATTGGCCAATGAGGATCATTAATTGTTGCAGTGGGTCACTGCTGAATTTCCGCGCCCGGGCCAGGCTTTCTTTGAACAGTTCAACACCATCATCTGAAAAACGTGTGATCAGCGCGGTCGCAAGTTCACTCTTGTTTTTAAAGTGGTGGAAAAACGCACCCTTGGTCATGCCCAGGCGGGAAATCAGTTTATCGATGGATACGCCCGCATAACCGTTACCCAGGATCATGTCCTGTGCAGTATCCAGTATCCGGGTGCGGGTATCTTCGCCTTTCTTGCCCATGCCTAAATAATTACATACTTATTGGTATGTGTAAATACTTGATTTTTGCAATATTTCTTTTATTTAAAAATATAACTTATTATTATATTTGAAATATTTACCATTCCAAAAAAACATACTAATTAGTATTGTTTTTTTGATATTTTCTCCTATAATTGTCGAACATACCGTTTGGTATGTTAATTATGGAGGGACACGTCATGTTTGATTTACTGGAAATTATAACGCTGCTGTTGATCCCGGGGTTCCTGTTACTGGACTTTGTCATCCAGAAGCGCAAGTACAATAAAACCCGTCATTGGCGCCTCAGGGGGGCCCTAGTGACCGCCGGGATCTTTTTCTTTACCGGTGAAGTCGCCTATTTATGGGGTCAACTGTATGGTGATTTTCATTTGTTTAATCTCAGTGGCCTGGGACTTTTCAGCGGGGCCATCATTGGCATCCTGGTGTATGAATTGCTGCATTATGCTTACCACCGTGCAGCACATAGCTGGGAGTGGTTATGGCGGGCCGGCCATCAAATGCATCATAGTGCCGAGAGTCTGGATGCGTTCGGGGCCTACTATCTGCACCCGTTTGATGCCGCGATGTTTACCACGATCAGCAGCCTGGTATTTTTCCCGTTGCTGGGTCTGTCCATTGAGTCGGCAATCATTGGCAGTTTATTCCTGACCTTCAACGCGATGTTTCAACATGCCAATATTAAAACACCGCATTGGCTGGGTTACCTGATACAACGCCCTGAAAGTCATAATATTCACCATGCGACGGATATACACAGTTACAATTATGCCGATTTGCCGATAATCGACATGATCTTCGGGACCTATATTAATCCACATAACCTCAACAGCACGGAGTGCGGATTTTACAAGGGTGCATCTTCCCGCATTATCGATATGTTGTTAGGCAGGGACGTGACTCAAAAACCAGCATATACAAATCGGCAGCCTGTTCCCCTGATTTCGTCGCCGGAATCTCATCGGGGAAGTGCAGACTGGGAGGATGGTATAACCGCAATGAGGAGTTGATAATCACCATCTGCAATCCGCCACTGCCTTGCCAGTGGCGGACCAGTCCTTTCTGGTTGATGTGTTTGCCAGTAAATAAACCAGACATTTACAAAAAGACTGTGTTACAGTTCCCCAGCCGTGACACCTGACAGGTGCCCGGAGCGTCATCACTAGTTGTAAGTTTGCCTCACCAGCGTTGTCCGCAACGCCCGATTCGAAGCCAACTGTCCCTCCCCTAAGAGAGCCAATTATTGAATGCCGCATGTGCTGAATGCACACGAATCGGCAAAGCTATCTCTGCACCCCGAGAAACGGGGGACGATATTTCTAGCCACATAATGCCAGGGTAAAGGTTACTGCGTCTTTCGCTGACCGGTGCCGCTGGCTTCATATAAATACAGGAAAACAGTATGACTTTTGAATCACTCGGATTATCCGAACCTTTATTACGCGCTGTGCGCGTCCAGGGTTACAGTAGCGCGACCCCAATCCAGTCCCGGGCTATTCCCGTGATACTGGAAGGTTCCGACCTGATGGCCGCCGCACAAACCGGCACGGGCAAGACCGCCGGCTTTACCCTGCCCTTATTGCAGCGGCTTGGGCAGAAACCGGCGGCAAAAAAATACCGTGTTCGCGCCCTGGTGCTGACACCAACCCGGGAACTGGCCGCGCAGGTACAGGACAGTGTTATTACCTATGGTAAATTCCAGAAATTTCGTTGTGCTGCCGTGTTTGGTGGTGTGAATATCCGCCAGCAAATATCCAGGCTGGCCCGTGGTGTTGATGTCCTGGTAGCCACACCGGGGCGTTTGCTGGATCTCTATCAACAAAACGCCATGCGTTTCGATGACCTTGAAATACTGGTCCTGGATGAGGCCGACCGCATGCTGGACATGGGTTTCATCCATGACATCAAGAAGATCATGGCACTGTTACCGAAACAACGTCAGAATCTGATGTTCTCGGCAACGTTCTCGAACGAGATCAGACAACTGGCCAGGGGCATCATGCACCAGCCGGTTGAGATTGATATCTCACCGCGTAATACCACGGTAGAAACCATCACCCAGAAAGTGCATGTGGTCGACAAGGCACGCAAGCCTGAATTACTCAGCCACCTTATCCGCTCAGGGAACTGGTTCCAGACACTGGTGTTCAGCCGCACCAAGCATGGTGCCGATAAACTCGTTAAGCAACTGGCCCGCGATCACATCAACGCCGCCGCCATTCATGGAAACAAATCACAGGCCCAGCGCACCAGGGTCCTGGACGGTTTCAAAAAGAACAAGGTACAGGTACTGGTTGCAACTGACATCGCCGCCCGCGGTATCGATATTGTCCAACTCTCGAACGTGGTCAATTTTGATTTACCATATGTCCCGGAGGATTATATCCATCGTATTGGCCGCACTGGTCGTGCCGGCGCCAGTGGCCATGCCATCTCACTGGTGAGTGCCGATGAAGTGAAACATCTCATTGCCATTGAGAAATTGATCAATCGTAAGATTGAACGTGAAGAAATAACTGGCTTTGCACCGGATCATCATGTGCCGGAATCCAGCAAGCGGGCTGACAATCCGAATCGTTCAAAAAGACCGGAACAGAAAACAGGACAGCGTGGTTTTTCAGGTAAAGGTGAACAGCGTGCCCGGAATAAAATTCGCAACTCGAATAACTCCGGCAAACGTCAAAATAGCTCGGGTGGCCGCAGCAGAAGACAGGCCACAGAGGCATTTCGGGCACTTTAGGATATTTGAAATACTCGGGAAGATACCAAGGAAGGCATCGCCCGGTGACTGGTTCTAGCGGCGCCGTCCTCTATGGCCCCGGCCACGCTGGTCTTCAAATTTTACTTTTAGGTAATGGCCTTCAAAGGTCTTACCATCCAGTCCGGAAATGGCTGCACGGGCTTCGTGTCCCTCCATTTCCAGGAAACCAAATCCCTTACAAGTACCGGAAAAAAGGTCCTTCACAATCTTGACAGACCGGACCGTACCATATTCTGAAAAAAGGGCTTGCAGAGATTCTTCCGTGGTAGTGGGGGGCAGACTCCCGACAAATAGCTTTTTCACAATGGACCTCCCCTGCTAAATTTTAAGAAATAGAAATAAACCCCGCGATTCCTCGAGGGGTTTATCCTGGACATTATTACAACAGGCTTAGGCAGCCTGTACGTTTAATGCCTGTGGGCCCTTGGGTCCATTCTCCATATCATAGGATACCTGCTGACCTTCGGCCAGTGTGCGAAACCCTGATGCTGCGATAGCTGAAAAATGAACGAAAACGTCCTTACTGCCATCAGCAGGAGTGATGAAACCAAAACCCTTGGATTCGTTAAACCATTTAACGGTTCCTGTTGCCATAATAATTACCTCTTTGAATATTAAATAATAGTGGTGTTACAAGTCTTACGAGGCAATTAACAGGAGAAACTTAGAAAGAACTTCTGACAAAAACCTGGATAGAATGTAGCGATTATCAGTGTATCCGCTTTTTAATCAAATAACTAGTAATTTAGCTCTTTTACATCCCGCGTGGCTTCTGCGACAGGCCTGAACATCTTGCGGTACTGGCCTGGCCTCAAACCGGTGGTGCGTTTGAATAGCCGCCGGAAAAATGCCGCATCTTCATAGCCCACGCGGTTGCTGATCTCCTCTACTGCCATATCGTCAGTTTCAAGCAGACGCTTTGCTTCCTCTATGCGCTGGTTTTGAATGTACTCGATCAGGGAACTGCCCGTGGCTGACTTGAACCGTCGCTTCAAGGAGCGTTCCGGGATCTTTGAGAATTTGACCACCTGTGTGATGCAATTTTTTTCCCTGAAATGTTTGGCCAGCCAATTTTCGCAGTTTCTGACCGCGGAATCCGCATGCGGGTTATGCCGGATTAAGGTGGCATAGGGCAGCTGACCCTCACCATGCCATTTAAGCAAATAGACCTTGGCAATGTTCAATGCCTCACCCGGGCTGCAATGCCGGGCAATGATATGAATGGCCAGATCATGCCAGGAAGTCGTGCCGCCTGCCGTGACAACACGCCCGCCCGGATCGGCAAAACACAGGTTTGGCTCCGGCTTAAAGCGGATCTCGGGGAAACGCTTCCGGAACAGGTCCTGGTAGCCCCAGTGTGAGGTTGCCTCCCGGCCATTCAGCAAGCCCGTTTCCGCGAGCATGATTGCCCCGGAGCAGGCGGAATAAATGTAACTGCCGGCCTTGTACATGTTATTGATCCAGTCGATTAAATCAGGATATCGGCCGTGCAAATCTTCATCCGGGCCGAGCCAGAGTTCCGGCAATATCACCAGGTCCGGTCGCCGCCGGGTCCTGATATCCAGCGCCGGTTCCACGGGGATGGTATTACCACAGAGGAAGCGTCGCTTCGTGGTCGAAACAATCCAGGGTCGAACTAGGGTCTCACCACCACCCGTGCGGGAGAGGGCCTGCCAGATATTACCGGTTGCCGAGAGCACATCCACCATGCCGTAAAGCGCAGAGCCCGCTGTCTCGGGCACTGCGACAATGAAGGCATCCAGTGGTCGCTTCGCTTTGGTCATGCTTGGCACCCGTAATAAGTGGCACAAATGAACCGTTTTTGACAAATATCCATCTTACCGACCGGGCTGTCAAGACGTATCTTTAGCCCCAGACTGGTCACCCGGAACCAGGGTTGCCAGTGAAATGAAACCCATTTACAGGAGAAATACCATGACCACGCAGCAAGCAATGAAAATACAGACTGAAACACTCAATGGCCTGGACATACAGAAAATGGTCCAGACTGTAGATGCCCTGAAACAGGATCCCTCACTGGCTCAGTTCGAATTCCGTGCCAGGAACCGCTGGATCGATGGTGGTATCAACCAATCGACGATCAAGGATTTCTATGGTGCCGGGACGGAGGACAGATCACGTGACAAACCCTTCATCCTGACCAATGATGAGCCACCGGTATTGCTGGGCAAAAACGCGGGGACCAACCCGGTCGAGGTTTTACTTCATGCCCTGGCCGGTTGTGTGACCACGACCACCGTGTTGCACGCCGCAGCACGTGGCATCGAGATCCAGGAATTATCCACGGAACTGGAAGGCAATATTGATCTGCAAGGCTTGCTCGACCTGGATGAATCAGTAGCAGTCGGTTATGAACAGGTCCGTATCAAGATGCATATCAAGGCCGATTGCAGCGACGAGGAACTGGACGAATTGCTGGCCTTTGCCAAGGATCATTCACCGGTGTGCAACACAGTCTGCCGACCGGTACCGGTTCGCCTGGAAAGGGCAGAGTAGATTGTTTCAAAAAGCGATGATGGTTGCCGGAAATCATTCGCGGCAACCATCATTTTTTTAGGTGTGCCATGTGCAACATGATTACATGGCCGGCTGGATCACCGGCGGTGGGATATCCTCGGGCTTATTCATTAATGAAATAATGACATGCACAGATTCAAGCAGGGCCGAGTTGGAAAGATAAATCTCCCGGTTGGTATTCAGGAGGCTCGAGGCCTCTTCATCTTCCAGTTGCTCCTTACCAATCGCATGGTAGATGTCCTGATGAACTCTCTCATAGGATGTTCTTACCGCGTCTTTCAATTCCTCGTACTTTTCCACCGCCAGTTCCGGGTGCTTGTTTAACAGCAGGTCCGCCAGCTTCGGATATAACCCTTCGATCACGTCAAGTAGGTCCGCGTATGTGGACTCGACGAGGGGCGATTGAGAATGCCGGAAATCTGCCAGATTATGCCGCACATCCTTGATAAATTTTGCCGCGTAAGTGGCATTACGTATGGCGTGGTTTAAACGGGTTAATTTGCGAACATCATCTTCATCCTGCGCCTGGGTTTGTACGGTATAGTTGTAACCCAGCAATTCGCCACCGGCGCGCTTGAGCTTGGCGTAGTCATCTTCATAGGGTTTCGGCGAGGTTGTTTCCGCAAACAATGGATCCCTGGAAATGCTTTCCGCCATGATCTTGAAACATCGCAGGTTGAGACGCATGGACAAGGCGCACATCCTGATCAGTTCCTTTTCAATCGCCGCGATGGCGGCATCCGTCACCTTGGCCGGAACCTGCTTGATATAGGCACAGATCTCGTATTCGGCCACGGGTACCAGCCATCCCAGGAAACGAATATAGTGTTCCAGCAGAGGCAGAAACAGCAGGATCCCGATAACATTGAACAATGAATGAAACAACACCAGTGAATACAGCGGGTCCCGAATGAACAACAAATCGCTGATGAAATAAAGCAATAACGGCAACATCAGCAAGGCCAGCAGACTGGTGACCACGTTAAAGAAGAAATGCGACAAGGCCACCCGGCGTTTTTCACCGGAGCCTTTCAGACCACCCAGTAACACCGTGCTGGTTGTCCCGAGGTTGGCACCAATGGCAAACGGAGCCGCTTCATTCAGAGTGATCACTCCGGTATATATGGCAGTTAACAGGATCATCATGGATACGGAACTCGACTGGATCACCGCAGTGAGTAATGCGCCAGCGAGAAAATAATAAAGCATGGGACGATCACGGAACACGGTGACATCGACATTCGTACTCAGGGCGGTAAAGGCATCGCTCATCTGCCCCAGTCCCATCAGCAACAAACCCAGTCCCAGTAAAAGATTGCTGTAGAAATAAGGCTTGCCGCCCTGTTTCAGAAAAACCGTGCCAAGTGCACCAACAGCCAGCATGGGCTGGGCAAAGGCGACCAGGTTCATCTTGAAACCGATCAGGATGACGATCCACCCAGTGAACGTGGTACCGAGATTACTGCCAAGAATGATGCCGAGGGCGTTGCGTAATTCAAAAATCCCGGCACCGACAAAGGCCAGGGCAATCAAGCCAACCAGTGAACTGCTTTGTAGAAAGGCGGTGACAATTGTCCCTGTGAATACACCCCGAATGGGAGAACGGGTCTGCTCGCGCAGGAATTTCTTCATGGAACGCGAGCCCAGGCCGCGCAAACCCTGTTCAAGCATATACATGCCCAGAAGGAACAGGCCCAGACCAGCCAGGAAACCCCATAATTCGATTTGCTGCAGCATCTTGAAATTACCCCTGGCAGGTAAAAAACTAGCCCAGGCCGAAGGCCTCCCGGACCCGGAAACTCACCATGTCATTGTAGTACTTGATGAGATCGTCGAGGGAATAACGGGCATTTGCCGGGCTGGGGTTTGGTGTTACGAACACATGTGACCGGCCAATATCCAGTCGCTGCACACCAATGGGCACATCATCCTTCTCGAGATCTTCGGCATACTTCAGGTATTTCTTGTAAGTATCGATCCCGTGAAACCAGGCAATGTCGGGTTCATACTGCAAAAGTTTCTCTTTCAGTTCCGGTGCCCCTGCCCTGAAATCTGCTGCACGTAAGGCACTGCCCATTTTAGTGGGACGTTTCACCAGGTCAGTAAACCCAATCTTGTATTGATTAAAAAGTATCTGCATCGACTCTTCACTGGGTTCCAGTTTTGAGTTCACCAGTCGTGAGGCATTCAATGCCCTCCAGAAGCGGTTTCGGGGATTGGCAAAATAAAAACCTGCCTTCACGGAAACTGGTGACGGGTTCAGGCCAATGGAAATCAGGGAAAGGCCCTCTCGCAGATAATCGGGCAATGTATTCATACCTGAATGATTATCGCATTGCTCCACATATCACTTCAACGAACACACACTACTTGGTGTAATAGCTAATCTGTGTCTTTTAATGTCAGTAATGTCGGTGGGTGGTTCGTTAACCAGGCAAGATCATTTTTCATTTTGGGAAATCCTGCCTGTTGCACCACGTGCAACGTCTCTGTAAATATCGTACTGCCAGAAATCACATCAAACTGCCGGATCAGCCTCTTGAGTGAAGTACCGTTTCGCCTGGAACAACAATTCATGTATTCCCTGATCACATCATTGAGACGTATTCCCTTCTCTTCAAACAAGCGTTTGTCGGCACGCATGAAATAACAGGCGCCTCCCCAGTACAAACGAACGTATGAACGGTACTCATGTACGACCGGGCTGAGTTGGACAATCGACAAATCATACGGTCCCTGTTTATGCGCATGATGAAAACGGCCCCGGTAATTCGCCATGGCCTCATCCCAGCTGATCGTACCGTTGGCATACATCACCTGGTACTCCAGGTAACTTGCGATCCCTTCGGCAAACCAGCGGCCCCTGTCACCGAGATAGGGGAAGATCAGGTGAGCCAGCTCATGTGGCGCCGTCCAGTCATCCATGAAAGCATCCATTGAATGGGACATGGCCACATAGAAATGCACATCACGAGCTTCGCTCTTCCAGGTATTCGCCCAGGGCACCGGTTCCTCATGACTCTCCCTTCGATGAAAGAAAACCCGGTAGTCAAATGACAAGGGGCCGAAGAGTGAAGTCAAACCGGTTTCAGCATGTCGCACCCAGGCAGTTAACCCGTTTTGTTCTTTCTGGCTAAAGCGATCCTCCCAGTGCCACTTGGGTGAAGACAGTAACTTTGCACTGAATAAAAGGAAAAAAAGAATTGTGATCCACCGCATTTTTGCTAGATCAGAAAGCACAGTATTTGTTCTAGAGCCGTTTGGCTTCAAGTGAAGGGACTTTATCAGTTCGGGTTTCCAGCTTGATGTAGCTGATGAGCCGGGTGCTGCCTTCCGAGTGCAATACGGCATGTACTTCACCAATGGCAGCCAGGATATCGATCATCTCGCCCTCGATGTTGGTGCCCGTGGCATGGGTTTCAATGATTAAATCATGGTCACCGAGTAACTCGACAACACGTTCGATTTTCTCTCTGACTGAAACACCCTCACCTAAGGGAATAAGCTGTAGTTCTGCAGTAGCAATCATGACTCACTCCTTTTTAACAGTCGTTCCGCATTCTTGCCCAGCATGCTGAACTCCCTTGTTGCACTGCATTTGAATGAGACGAGCATGGTTTATTTTCCAAGAAAACGCACAACCAACGTTAACACAATACTGATCAACACACACCAGCCCAAAGGAAAGTAAAAAACCGAGTTCTCTTTCTTGATATAAATATCGCCAGGCAGTCTTGGCAGGCCATCACTGGGCAAAAAATGGACCAGCAAACCCGCCATCACCAGGACTAGCCCGGCGATGACCAGGAACTTACCCATATTAATCAGTAAAATTTATGTTTGTTGAGTTAAATCGATATTACACTGCATTGTCAGCTTACTTGGCATTCAAGGCTCGCGCAGCTGCCTGGTAATCTCTGGGTTTCACCCACAGGATCATGCCATAGCGTCCGGCACCAGCGGCCACGCCATCCACGGCAATCACGTTGATCTTCTTGTCAGCCAGCCGTTTCATCACCTTTTGTACGGCACCCACTTCATCATTGCCGGTGACCAGGAAGGCCTTCTTGATATCACTGATTCGCCAGCCTTCCCTTTTTGCAACTCGCCGTATGGCGGGCATGTCATCCGACACCAGATCTACCTGGGACTTGCCACCACCCACGGGAAATCCCGTGAAGGCTTGCAATGAAATCCCGGCATCCTTGATTGCATCCAGTACTTGTAACCCCTGTCCGGCCCTGCTGGGTACTGTCATCTTGCAATATTTCACCTTGAGAACGCGGTAGGCCATTGTTCCTCTCCTCTATCTTGAGCAAATTGATATGTTTAAGTCTAGTTCATACAGATGAATAGTCTGTACCGGGATGGATGCAGATGACTGGAACGGGTGGCCTATACAAAGCGGGCCGTTCTAATACCCCTCAATGTCAGGAACACCTGGCGCATAACCTTGAAGGGCAGAGAAAAGTGGCCTTCACCTGGAAGAATCTTGCATCTGCATTCTGGTATCGACGCCGCATAATACCGTCCCATTTCAACCGGTACCGTGTGATCATCTTCACCATGCCAGATCCAGGTTGCTACACTGATGTCATTGGGATCGAATCCCCAGTCACTTGTATACAGTTGCAGATCCCGTGCTGGTCCTTCACCACCCTGGTGGAAGGCCTCGTGAAATGCCTTGATGTAAATTTTCCTGATGTCTTCATCATCAAAAATGCGGTGGTCGCAATCCGGTGCACCATGATTGAGTATAGAAATGGTCGACGCCGGAAACAGGTTTATCAATGGACCCACCAGGTGTGAGTAGACGGACATTGACAGTCTGGGTGATGATTTTGAAAACTCGATGAATGTCCGTGCGGGAAACGCCATACTGCTGGCGGCATCCTTGCTGTTAATGGGGCCAAGACCACAGACAATGCCCAGCCGCTGCAAGCGCTCATCCGGCTCGACACCACAGCGAGCAGCATAGGGAGCGCCACCGGAGATCCCCAACACGGAATAACGTGCCAACAGCAGATGATCGACCAGCGAACGGATATCCCGTGGCCAATCGGAAATGGTCCGCTCATCCTGAAAATCCGATTCGCCAAATCCCGGCCGATCCGGCGCAATCAGCCGGACGCCTGCCTTAATTGCAATTTCATCAAAGAGGCTGGCCTCAATTCGTGAGGATGGAAATCCATGGCAATAGATAATCGGAAAACCGGTCCTGTCACCGTAGATGTCATATCGCAGGCGGCGCCTATCGGGCAAGGTTATATCAGGCAATGGTCATCTACCTTGCTATTTACCTTATTAATTCAGGGAACCGTCTATTTACCGGGAAACCGGAAGAGTACTGTCAGGACGATATTGATCAACACACACTAGCCAAAAGCATTACTGACAATGCAAATCCACTTCAGCAGTTTTCTGCGTCTCCGTGATACCCTGGTTATCAATGCGTCGCAACTGGTGCCGTTTCACACACCAGTCGATACGCTCGTTCATGGACGGATAGCCTGGTACCCGGACGGTATAAGCCGGGCAGATTTCGGAATCAGACGGTTGGGACAGACTATAAAGCAAACGCTGTTTCAGCTCACCGGTAACAATGGCGATCAATCCATTCAGTGATGAACGGTTCAAATGCTGCAAAATGCCCACTTCACCAATCTGCAAGGGACTATCATCTGCATCCGGATATGTCATTTAACGCCCCTTGATCATTCAATTCTGACAAAGCCTGGAAGGACCTAGTTTTTCTTGCCAAAATTTCTGGGCTGGATCATGTTTTCCGGGTCGAGCAACTCGTTGAGTTCATCGCGGGTCAACAAGTCTCTCTCCAGCACAATGTCGTAAACCCCTTTACCGGTCTCCAGCGCTTCCTTGGCAACCTGAGTACTGGTTTCATAACCGATTACCGGGCTCAATGCTGTTACCAGGCTGATACTGTTTTTGACATAGTTCCTGCACACTTCCTCATTGGCAGTGATGCCATCAATG
>JBFFIE010000018.1:0-34893 GCA_041556555.1 Gammaproteobacteria bacterium | reverse complement strand
GCGGCCATCGCCGGCCAATAACATGCCCGAACCGGATCTCAGTACTGAAGAACGCCATCATGTGGCCGGCTTAATGCGGGTGAATCATGCGGGCGAAGTCGCTGCCCAGGCCCTTTACCAGGGTCAGGCCTTGACCTCAAGGGAGGCGGGCGTGCAGGCCTCCATGCAGGAAGCGGCCCGAGAAGAGATCGATCACCTGCATTGGTGCCGGCAGAGACTGAATGAACTCGGCAGTCACCCTAGCCGTCTGGACCCGTTCTGGTATACCGGTTCATTTTTGCTGGGCAGCTTGGCTGGCATTGTCGGTGACCGCTGGAGTCTGGGATTTGTGGCCGAGACCGAACGCCAGGTTGTAGAACACCTGCAATCGCACCTGGGGCGTTTACCGGTCGTCGATCAGAAAAGCCGAGCGATTCTGGAGCAGATGGCCGAGGACGAGGCCCGTCATGGCCAGGAAGCTGCCGCTATTGGCGGTATCGAACTGCCGTTACCCATCAAGCAGGCCATGCGTATTTGTTCGCGGATCATGACCCGCACGGCCTACTATATATAAGGTCTAGAGGATTGCCCTGAGCAGGTAATAGAAAACTATCGCCAGGATGCCGCCGGCCGGCAACGTAATCAGCCAGGACATAAAGATCGAGCCAATCACCCGGATATTCAACGCGGAAATACCACGGGCAAATCCTACCCCGAGAATGGCACCAACCAGCGTGTGCGTGGTGGAGACCGGGATACCGGTGCTTGATGCCAATACCACCGTGGTGGATGCCGCCAACTCCCCACAAAATCCCCGGCTGGGTGTCAGCTCAGTAATATGGGAGCCGACGGTAGCAATTACCTTGTAACCATACATCATCAAACCGGCGACAATCCCGCTGGCTCCCAGCAGTAACACCCAGGGGGGCAACATGGATTTCTGGCTGACGAGACCACCGGAATTCACCACACTTACTACGGCTGCCACCGGTCCCACGGCGTTGGCGACGTCATTGGAACCGTGGGCAAAGGCCATGGCACAGGCCGTGAAGATCATTAGTACACCGAAGATCAGTTCGACGTTTTCAAACTGGTAACCGGACTTGATCTTGCGCGAGGAACTGATGCGCTGGATGAGCAATGCCCCAATGCCGGCTGTGGCCAGGCCAATTCCAAGCGCCAGCAGGTAACACTCGCTCTGGTTCAGTTCCAGGCCAATGTGTTTTAAACCTTTCATCAGGGTAACCAGAGAAATAATGAACCCGGTCAGGAAGATATATAGCGGCACATAACGGCGGGCATTTTGAAAGGGATCGCGGGTGTTGAGGATCAGAAACTGGACGCTGCGGAACAGAAAATAGGCCAAACCGCCGGCAAGCAGGGGTGAGATGACCCAACTCATCGCAATCGAACCAACCTTTCCCCAGTTTACCGCGTCCGCACCGATGACCACGGCGGCGAAACCGACAATGGCACCGACTATGGAATGGGTAGTGGAAACCGGTAGCCCGTAGCGGGTCGCGATCAAGAGCCAGGTACCGGCTGCCAGTAATGAGGCCAGCATGCCATAGACCAGCACATCCGGAGCATCCACCAGCAGCGAGGAATCCATCATGCCTTTCCTGATGGTAGTGGTAACTTCGCCCCCGGCCAGGAAGGCCCCGGCAAATTCAAAAATGGCGGCAATAATGATGGCGGTTCTGAGTTTCAGTGCCCGGGAACCGACCGAGGTTGCCATGGCATTGGCGACATCATTGGCGCCAATACCCCAGGCCATGAAGAGGCCGAACAGGGCGGCGAGCACCAGATAGGTCGTGCTGTATTCCATCGGATAATTCTGCGTTTATGGTTATATTTATTTTGCCAGCATCAATTGCAGGCGGTTGCCCGTGCTGAGGGCAGCGTCTGCTAGGTCCCCGGTCCAGTCAATGACCTTGTACATGAAGATGACGTCGACCGGGGACAAGTCACTCTCCAGTTTGTACAACTCGGCACGCAGGCTGATCTGGGCCTCGTCGGTTTCATGTTCGATGGTATGCAGTTGCCGGATCATGCCCTTGACCCGCTCTGCCTCGGTGCCCCGGAAGCCCGTGACCACGAGTTCGTCCAGCTCGTTGATAGCGACCCGGGCCTGTCTGGCGGCATCGATGCAGCGGTCCAGAAAGCCCAGGTAATGTTCCCTGAGTTCCTGAGGGATTGCCAGTTTCCTGCCCAGTACCAGGCCGGCGATATCCTTGGATAAGTTGGCAATCGCATCCTGCAGGTCCAGTACTTCCAGAACGTCTCTGCGGTCAATCGGCATGAACAGGCTGGAGGGCAGGTGCAGTCGTAACTCATTTTTTATAGTGTCACAGTGTTCTTCATGACTGACGATTTCAGACTGGATTTCGACAGCTCTTTCCCAGTCTCTGTCAAATACGGCCTCAAAATAAGCGGGCAGTAGCTCGACGCAGGAGACCACGCTGTCGATATGTTTCTGTAGCGGGGTGACGGGGGAGCTCCCGAAGATGCGTGAGAAGTAACTGGATGTGGCCATAATTCAGCAGTCTATTGAGTTTTTGAAAATATTGTAACCCGGCCCTTGAAAAAAACACGCCTGTCCCCATTTTTGAAAGCAGGAACCAATCTACCTAGGAGGTATTAAGACTATGGCACTTGTAAGATATGAACCCTGGAATCTGTTCGATAAATTCCAGAAAGAATTGAACCGTCTGAACCTGTTTGATCAGCTGGAAGAAGGTGAGTCCGATAATTCCAATGTCGTCACCAGCGCCTGGAGACCAGCAGTCGACATCCGTGAAGAAGCCAACCGGTTTGTAATTATTGCTGACCTGCCGGGCGTCGATCCAAAGGACATTGAAGTCACCATGGAACAGGGCGTTCTGACCATCAAGGGCGAACGCGCCAGCGACAAGGAAGAGAGCCATGAAGGTTACCGCAGGGTTGAGCGCGTGCGTGGCAGCTTCTATCGCCGTTTCAGCCTGCCGGACAGCGCCGATGCCGAGCACATTGAGGCCCACGGCAAGAACGGTGTTCTCGAGATTATCCTGCCGAAGCTGGAAAAGACCCAGCCACGCAAGATCTCGGTCAAGAGCTGATAACCAGCAATTTTTGAAAGGCGGGGCTATCCCCGCCTTTTTCAATGGGGATGAACTTTTTCAGGGAACATTACCCTAAAATTCTCGATATCCGTATTTATACCAGATGAGGATTCCCTGACTATGATAATTAGAAAGACAGTATTTCTGGCCCCAGTCATCAGTATATTTCTGGTGCTATTCACCTTCACGGCCAGGGGTGCACTGCCACAAAGTGTGGCTGGCCAGGAACTTCCGAGCCTGGCACCGATGCTGGAAAAGGTTACCCCGGCGGTCGTCAACATTGCCACCGAGGGACGGATCCAGCTCAGGCAAAATCCTTTATTCAATGATCCCTTTTTCCGGCATTTCTTTGATTTCCCTGATCAGCCCATAGAACGCAAGACCCAGAGTCTCGGATCCGGCGTTATTGTTGATGCCAAGCGCGGCCTGGTGCTGACGAACAACCATGTGATTGCAAACGCGGTGGAGATTACCGTTACCCTGCGGGACGGCCGCCACCTGAACGCCGAAGTGATTGGAACTGATCCGGAAACTGATGTTGCAGTCATACGTATCCCGGCCGAAGACCTGACCGATATTGAAACATCCGACTCCGATGTCCTGCGTGTCGGTGATTTCGTCGTGGCAATAGGCAACCCGTTCGGTCTGGGACAAACCGTGACATCCGGTATTGTCAGTGCCCTTGGGCGCAGCGGTTTGGGTATTGAGGGTATCGAGGACTTTATCCAGACCGACGCCTCTATTAATCCCGGTAATTCCGGAGGGGCACTTGTGAACCTGCGCGGCGAACTGGTGGGTATCAATACGGCAATCTTCTCACAAAGCGGCGGTAACATCGGTATCGGTTTTGCCATCCCGATCAACCTGGCGCTCGACATTACCGAGCAATTACTGGAAACCGGAGAGGTTCGACGAGGCTACCTGGGTGTGTATGCCCAGGACCTGGACAAAGATCTGGCCGAGGCCTTTGGGCTTAAGAAAAACACCGGTGCCGTCATCAGCAAGATCATAAAGGATTCCCCGGCAGAGAAAGCGGGTCTAAAGCCCGGCGATATTGTCCTCAAGGTCGATGATAAACCGGTCCGTCATTCGGCTGATGTGAAAAACCACATAGGCATGTTACGCATTGGTGAAAGAGTTGAATTCGAGATCATGCGTGGCGGTAAACGCAAGACTATTGATGTAGTAATCGAAGCACCGGAAAAGGGGCAACCCATGGCCGTTAACCAGCGCTTGCAGGGCATGACCCTGGCTGACCTGGACGAGAATCACACCTTGTTTGGACAGGTGGAGGGTGTGATTATTGCCGATGTGGAAAGAGGCAGCCCGGCCTGGGCAAGCGGTTTGCGCCGCGGTGATATTATCACCTCGGTCAATCACAAGCCGGTACGAAGCGTAGAAGAGTTTCTTGCGGAAGTTGATAACCAGACTGATCCGTTACTGATCAGGATGATTCGGGGTAATGCAGCCGCGTTTGTTGTAATCAAGTAACGATTACTTGGCGACGCTCAATACGGATTCGTTCCAGTCAGACTCGGTTTCTGATTCGGCATCGCTTGATAGAATCGAATCTATCAGGTCAATATCAACATAGTTACAGCCGAAGTTTTCACCGGTTTCAACAATAAACGGCAGGTTGGGCTCACCCAGTTGATCCACCACCAGGCTCGCGCTATCAAAATCATCGTCCGTGGTAAAGGCATGGGTGGTTATGATGGTCTTCAAACCGGCAGCCTGTGCTGCCTTCCTGCCATTCGAGGTGTCTTCAATTGCAATACAGACATCCGGTTCCAGACCAAGCTCTGCCAGAGCAAACTGGTACGCGGCCGGTGAAGGTTTCTTGTCCTGGACGATGTCGCAGGTGACGATGACCTCAAAAATATCCAGCGCATTGTCGCCCAGGTTGTTTTTCAGCAGGGTTTCAACATTCGCCATCGAGGAGGCGGTGGCAATGGCGAGTTTGATGCCGCGTTCCCGGGCTTCATCGATCAGGCGTTTTATGCCACAACGGAAGCCGATCTGACCGGCAATAAGTTTTTCCCTGTAGATTTCCGATTTGCGCCTGTGTACCAGCAGCGAAAGCTCGCGCAGGTTGGTTTCGCAGGGGAAGGCATCGCGATGGTTTTTAAAATAGACATGGAGACGTTCCCGGCCGCCCGATATGGCCAGAAGCTCGGCATATTCACTCTCGGACCAGAAGAAATTCAGGTTGAATTCTTCAAAGGCGCTGTTAAATGCCTGACGGTGGGTCTCTTCGGTGTTGGCCAGGGTACCGTCAACATCGAAAATAATGGCTTTCAGGGTCTGCATCTGCTTGGGAAATTGTTTAAATTTCTATCAAAAAAGGCCTGTTACCTTCTGAAGTATAGATAAAAAGTCAATTTGTGCACTGCAATAATAATCAATATTGCCCACTATGTCTACATTTATTGGGACAAAAAACGGGGAGACAAGGTCCTTCTCCCTGGTTTCCCCTGCTTGCTGATATCAAGCGGTTTATTCAGTATGCTTGAGCATCATGTCAGCAGACGATCAGACGACGCTTTTCCATGATTGAATCCATTTTCATTGCCGCGGTTCTCGGGCTGCTGGCGGGCCTTGTCATCATGTGGGTAGTGAGCCGGCTCAGGGCAGATTCGCATGCCCTGAATGTGCAGGAATTACAGGTTCGCCAGGCCGCTGACACCGAGCGCCTGCGCTCCCAGGAAAGCCGCATCGATGAACTCAAGTCCCGGCTCGTGGATTATGAGCAGAAACTTGCTGAGGCACATGAGATCTCCGGGAAAGACAAGACCCGGATCGCCGAACTGCAAACCTCGCTGGAAAATGAACAACGCCAGAACCGGGAAAAGCTGGCCTTGCTGGAAGAGGCCGAGAAGAAAATGGCAACGGCCTTCGAAAACCTGGCCAACCGCATCATCGAGGAGAAGAGCAGGAAGTTTACCGAGCAAAACCGCACCAACATCGGTGAAGTCCTGACACCGTTAAAAGAACAGCTGGGTGAATTTAAAAAGAAAATTGAGGATGTCTATGACAAGGAAACACGGGATCGTCAGTCCCTGTTTCACGAGATCAAACATCTCAAGACCCTGAATGAACAAATGAGCCAGGATGCCGTTAACCTGACTAATGCCCTGAAAGGTGATAGTAAAAAACGCGGCAACTGGGGAGAAGTAATCCTGCAACGGGTACTGGAAGAATCCGGACTTAAAAACGGCAGGGAATATGAAACCCAGGGCAGTTTCCGTGATGAGAGTGGAAAACTGTTTTACCCGGACGTCGTGGTTCACCTCCCGGACAACAAGGATGTCGTGATCGATTCCAAGGTCTCTCTGAATGCCTACGATAAATACTACGCCGCCGAAACTGAAGATGAACGCAGGCAGGCTCTGGAAGAACATCTGAATTCAATTCGTACTCATGTGAATGGTTTAAAGGAAAAGAACTACGACAAGTTACTGGGTGTTAATTCACTCGACCTGGTGCTGATGTTTGTGCCCATTGAACCGGCATTGATGCTGGCTTTTGAACATGATGAAAACCTGTTTCGCGATGCCTTTAAGCACCGCATTTATCTGGTCAGCCCGTCTACCCTGACGATGAATCTGCAGATTATTCATAATGTCTGGCGCAACGAGTATCAAAACCAGAATGCAAGGGAAATCGCCAAACGCGCCGGAAAACTCTACGACAAGTTTGTCGGTTTTGTGGATGCACTGGATAAGGTTGGAGATAATCTCGACAAGGCCCGGACTTCCTGGGAAGACGCCCATAAGCGACTGACATCTGGCAGGGGGAATCTCGTCAAACAGGCCGAGGACATGCGCAAACTGGGACTGGATACCAGCAAGCGCTTACCAGGCACGATGGTCGGGTCCACCGATGAAGAAGAAGGCGAACCGGAACAACTTCCTGATGTCAGGGAAAAATAGTATCAAGGGCAGGGGCACCGCAAACAGGGTCCACGCGCGTTACCTAGATAATACGCGGGAGGCCATAGATGACGGCTGGGGTTATGGTGATGAGACATTAAAGATAAAGACCACGGTTACCACGGAAAAACCAAAAACCATACTTGCACGTAATCAGTCACCGGACATTCCATTTAACACTTCCATCAACCCATATCGCGGTTGTGAACATGGCTGCATTTACTGTTATGCACGCCCCAGCCATGCATACCTGGACCTGTCCCCCGGAATTGATTTCGAGAGCCGGCTGTTTGCCAAACCAAATGCTGCAGAACTGCTGAAACATGAAATCGGCAAATCATCTTATGAATGCACCCCGATTGCATTGGGCAGTAACACTGATCCCTACCAGCCGATTGAACGCGAATGGAAAATAACCCGTAGCATAATAGAAACACTGCATGCCTGTGATCATCCCCTGACGATTGTTACCAAGTCCTGGCTGGTCGAGCGCGATATAGATTTACTGGCGGAGATGGCAGATAAAAAACTGGTGCAGGTGTTCGTTTCAATCACGACGCTTGACCATGAGCTTGCCCGGAAGATGGAACCCCGTGCCACGTCTCCAGCAAGAAGATTACAAACCCTGCGTACCCTGCATGATGCAGGTATTCCCACAGGTGTCATGTTTGCACCGGTGATACCAGTACTGAACGATACCGAGATGGAAACCATAATTGAACAGGCTGCAGCCGTTGGCGTATTGAATGCAGGCTACGTGATGTTACGTTTGCCCCATGAAGTTAAACTTTTGTTCAAGGAGTGGCTGGAAACACACTATCCATTGAAGGCCGGACACGTGATGTCCCTGATAAAGGATATTCGCGGTGGCCGGGAAAACGATCCACAATTCGGCAGCCGGATGAGCGGTCAGGGCGTATTTGCCGGGATGATCAAAAACCGGTTTGCAAAACAATGCCGGTCACTGGGTCTTAATCAGGAAAACCTGGCACTCGACACGACACTTTTCAGGAAACCGGTGAAACATAAACAGCAAATGGATATGTTCGCCTGATAGTCTGTTAACGTCTCAGTATGGCGATCCAGCGGTAAAAATTCAGGACACTTGCCAGTGATGCCGAGAGATAAGTCAACGCGGCGGCCAGCAATATCCGGCGTGCGGCAGGCACCGCGGCCTCCGGGATATACTCACCGGCTATCAGGATCGGCAGGGCCCGGTTAAAACTGGCATCCCATTCCACTGGCAGGGTAATCAGGTGAAACAATACCGGTATGAACATCATGCTGATACCAGCCAGCAGAAACAGGCCGCCAACCAGCGGAAGATGTGTTAATACGGCAACAAAGGGAAAAGCCACCAGGATCAGCGCGGCGATTTTCTCAATGGGCCGCAAGTAACGGGCAATCATCCAGCGAAGATAAAAAGGCCGGTGTCCCATGGCCTGTTGCAAGGCGTGTCCTACTTCATGTGCGGTGACCACGATGGCTGTCAACGATTTCCTGTCGTAGATTTTTTCGCCCAGGCGGATGGTTCTGGCCTCGGGGTCATAATGATCGGCAGTCCTTTCACTGCGTTCAACGTTCACACCTTCCAGTTTCAATTGTTTAACCAGATGCTCAGCGAGTTGACCGCCCGTACCTGGAAATTCTTCTATTTCCCGGTGATACCGTAGCATGATATTTTTCGCCCACAATTGTGGACCAAAAAAAACAATGATCGCGATGACAGGAATGAGGATAAGATGCATAGTTGGTATTGTACGCTAAAAACGATAAATCCCAGGGCAGCAAGAATTAGTGAAAAAAAGAAAAACACCCCTGCAACGTTACCAATCGGATCTGACAAATCCGGGTTTCAGTAAAGACCCCGCCCAGCGATATGCTGTTCAGCATACCCAGGCACTCTATGAAAAAGTTCTTGCCGATTACAGGAAAAACCGTGGCTTGATTAAACGCCTGGCTAATTTTGTCCTGAGGAGAAAGCGAACACCCATCCAGGGTCTTTACTTCTGGGGAGGTGTTGGCCGGGGAAAAACCTACTTGATAGATTGTTTTTATGATTGCCTGCCAATCAGGGACAAGATGCGAATTCACTTCCATCGTTTTATGCAAATGGTGCATCAGGAACTGAAACAGATTAAGAACAAGGAAAATCCCCTGAAGCTTGTCGCCGGCAGGATCGTAAAGCAGACCCGGGTACTCTGTTTTGATGAATTTCATGTTACTGACATTACCGATGCCATGTTGTTGCATGGACTGCTCCAGGCCATGTTTGACAGGGGAGTCATCCTGGTGACAACGTCCAACGAATCTCCTGATGATCTTTACAGTGGTGGATTGCAGCGTGACCGTTTCCTGCCCGCGATAGAACTCATCAAGGAGCATACCAGGGTACTGAATGTGGATTCCGGTATTGATTATCGCCTGCGCTATCTGGATACCGCGGAAATTTATCACTATCCGCTGGATGTAGGGGCAACCCACATGCTGGAAGAAAGTTTTGAACACATTTCGCCGGATACAGGCCGGGATAAAATCAAGCTGGAAATTGAGGGGCGCAAGATTGAAAGCGTGCGCCGAGGTGATGGGGTGGTCTGGTTTGAATTCTCGGCCATCTGTGATGGACCGCGTGGGGCGGCGGATTACATTGAGATCGCCCGCCAGTACCAGACTGTATTGATCTCCAATATTCCGCAGATGGACGATAATGACAATGACCAGGCGAAGCGCTTAATGACCCTGGTCGATGAGTTTTACGATCATAATGTCAAACTCATCCTGACTGCCGCCGAGGATCCGGATTATCTTTACATAGGCAAGCAACTGGCTAGGGAATTCCAGCGTACCACCAGCCGCTTGCAGGAAATGCGGACCCACGACTACCTGGCCAAGCCACATCTGCCTTAAAATCCTTTTAAACAGTCTGTTGTAACTAAAATTTGACTTCGAGAATCAGGTAAACTATATAAGTAATTGATGATAATAAAATAGTTTTATCAGGGATTTTTTAATTTTAGTAAGACTCCGAGTCTGGAGAAGCAGGTTGTCGGAAAAAGATATTGCCGCTGTTTTGCAGTACCGTTATGGGGACGGATTGGTGTACTTGCCCAAGGACAGGCCCCAGGATGTATTGAAGGTTGCCAGCCAGCAAGGTTTCATTGATGCAGAAGGTTACCTGACCCGCAAGGGCAGGGCATTGCTGGCTCGCTATTCATACGGATACTAGGCGCAGTAAAGTTACATTCCCCGGACCCCGGATGCAGTGCACCGGGATACCCGCAATTCCAGTGATTTAGCTCCATACGGCTATGCTATGATCAGCAAAGTGGTCGAGGATATGACCAACCACCATAAATAACCAAATAGAATAAATATAGTAGAATCAATTTCTTTTCTGCATAAAATGGGCTTGTTATGGTCTCGGCCAGAATGACACATCAGGTAATAGGGCATTATGTATCAATACGATAACTACGATCAGACCATCGTTAACGAACGCGTCGAGCAGTTCCGGGATCAAACCCGGCGGTTTCTGGCCGGTGAGTTGTCAGAAGATGAGTTCCGCCCGCTGCGCCTGATGAACGGTCTTTATATTCAGCGTTACGCGCCCATGTTGCGTGTCGCGATCCCATACGGGTTATTGTCATCCAAACAGATGCGGATGCTGGCCCACATTGCCCGGGAATATGACAAGGATTACGGGCATTTCAGTACCCGCCAGAACATTCAGTACAACTGGCCACAGCTGGAGCGGGTGCCTGATATCCTCGCTGACTTGGCCAGTGTCGAGATGCATGCCATCCAGACCAGTGGTAACTGCATACGTAACGTGACCTCGGATCATTTCGCCGGCATCGCTGAAGATGAAATCGAGGATCCCCGCCCCTATGCAGAAATCATTCGCCAGTGGTCGACGTTCCACCCGGAGTTTTCATTTCTGCCGCGCAAATTCAAGATCGCAGTGAATGGGGCGGAAAATGATCGCGCCGCGACCCAGGTCCATGACATCGGCGTGTATCTGGTAAAGAACGAAGACGGTGAAGTTGGTTTCAAGGTGTTGGTTGGTGGCGGCCAGGGCCGTACTCCATATATAGGTGCGTTTATTCGTGATTTCCTGGAAAAGAAACACCTGCTTTCCTATCTCGAGGCCATCATGCGTGTTTATAACCGTTATGGTCGTCGGGATAACCTGTTCAAGGCCCGCATCAAGATCTTGGTTTATGCACTGGGCCCCGAAAAGTTTGCCCGTCTCGTCGAAGAAGAATGGGAAAAGATCAAGGATTCGGCCCTGGTAATGGATCAGGCAGAGATCGATCGCGTCAAAGCTTACTTCACCTTGCCGGATTATGACCCCGATGCCGAAAAGGACCACAGCTGCGAGGAAAAACAGAAATCAGACAAAGCTTTCCGGGATTGGGTTCGTCGTAACGTGAAAGGCCACAAGGCTCCAGGTTACCGTGCCGTGATGATCTCGCTCAAGGCCCCCGATGTTCCCCCCGGCGATGCCACGGACAAGCAGATGGATTATATTGCCGATCTCGCTGACCAATACAGTGCCAGTGAGATCGTGGTTACCCATGATCAGAACCTGGTGTTACCGCATGTGAAACAAGCCGACCTCTACGCGCTCTGGCAGGCTCTCGACAAGGAAAACCTCGCTACACCGAACATCGGTTTATTGACCGATATGATCTGCTGTCCCGGTCTGGACTTCTGCCAGTTGGCCAATGCGGGTTCCATCCCCATTGCCATGCAGATTAACCAGAAGTTCAGTGATCTCGACTACCTGCATGATATCGGCGAAATCAAGGTAAAGATGTCGGGCTGCATGAATGCCTGTGGTCATCACCACGTAGGACACATTGGTATCCTCGGTGTCGACAAGAAGGGCGTAGAGTATTACCAGCTCACACTCGGTGGATCCGCCGAGAATGATGCCGCACTTGGTGATCGACTCGGCCCGGCAATTGAAAAGGAAAAAGTCGCCGACACCATTGGCGAATTACTCCAGGTGTATGTTGAAAACCGCATCGAGGAAGAACGTTTCCTGGATACCTACCGCCGCATTGGTATTGAGCCGTTCAAGGAACGGGTCTATGCGGCCGCAAACAATACTAAGGAATCAAAGAGCAGAGGAGTCAAAGCAGTTGCGAGTCATTAAAGACAACCAGGTGGTTGAAGATAACTGGGAACGCGTTAAAGAACTGGAGAATGACAGTCCATTACCCGAAGGTCAGGTAATCATTCCATTCAGTTACTGGCTGGATAACCGGGAACAGTTGATCTCTTCCGGCAAGAAAGTGGCCGTGTGTGTGAACGGTGATGATGAAACGGACGAAGTGGCCCGCGACCTCGAGCATTTTGAATTAATTGCCCTGGATTTTCCCAAGTTTACCGATGGCCGTTCCTATTCACATGCGAGGCTCTTGCGCGAGCGCTATGGCTATGAGGGAGAAATACGTGCCGTGGGTGATGTCTTGCAGGACCAGTTGTTCTATATGCAGCGCTGCGGTATAGATTCCTTCCAGGTGAGGGAAGACAAAGACATTAACAAGGCCCTCGGGGCGCTCAAGGGTTTCAGCGTCAAGTATCAAACAGCAGCAGACGGGGCCTTGCCTGTCTACAGGCTCCGCGGCGGCGCCTAGACATTTAGTATACTTAAGAGTAGCAGGCCGGGTTTTTCCACCGGCGTGCCATAATAACAATAAGTTGGATTAACTTATGGCTTCCTATTCCACAGAGGAAATTCGCAATATCGCATTGGTGGGTCATGTCGGAGCCGGCAAAACCAGCCTCACGGAGGCCTTGTTAAACAAGGCCGGTGTTATCAGTAACAAGGGCTCGGTCGAGCAAGGGACCAGTGTCTGTGATTTTGACCCCCAGGAAATAGCCTCGCAGCATTCGCTCAATGCGGCAGTAGTGAGCCTTGACTATCACAGCGGTCATATTAATTTAATCGATACACCGGGCTATCCGGATTTCATTGGTAGGGCTTTGGCCGTGTTGCCGGCCGTCGAGACCTGCGCGGTTGTTATCAATGCCCAGGCCGGGGTGGAGACAGTGACACAGCGCATGATGCAGGTAGCCGGTGAGCGTGATCTGGACCGTCTGATAATCATCAATCGTATCGATCAGGCACCAGGCCAACTGCAAGCTGTGTTAATGAATATCAGGGAGATATTCGGTAATGAATGCCTGCCGATAAACTTGCCCGCCGAAAATGGCCAGTCAGTCGTGGACTGTTTTTTCCAGAATAGTGGCGCGGAAACCGATTTTTCATCGGTGACTGAAGCCCATACCCAGATCATCGACCAGGTCATTGAGCTGGATGAGGACCTGATGACCCTGTATCTGGAGCAGGGGGAGGAGATCAAACCGGAACAGCTCCATGACCCGTTCGAGCGTGCTTTGCGCGAAGGTCATCTGATCCCGGTCTGTTTTGTTTCCGCCGAAACCGGTGCCGGTGTACCTGAATTGCTGGAGATATTCGCACGCCTGATGCCGCACCCGGGCGAAGGCAATCCGCCGCAGTTTCTCAAGGGGGAAGGCAAGGCAGCAGAGCCTGTCCAGCTGTCCCCTGACCCGGCGCAACATGCCCTCGCCCATGTGTTCAAGCTCAGTATCGATCCCTATGTCGGCAAACTCGCTGTGTTCCGTGTTCATCAGGGCAAGATAAACCGTAACAGCCAGTTGTATATCGGTGATGGACGCAAGCCTTTCAAGGTGGGGCATTTATTCAAGTTACAGGGCAAGGAGCATATCGAGATCAACACTGCAATACCGGGAGACATCTGCGCAGTGGCCAAGATTGAGGATATCCACTTTGATGCGGTGCTGCACGATTCCCACGATGAGGATCATATCCATATGCACCCGGTTCCATTGCCGGCGCCAATGTATGGTCTGGCGATCACGGTGAAAAGTCGTGGTGATGAACAGAAGATCTCCGATGCCTTGCACAAGCTGATGGACGAGGATCCCAGTTTCAAGGTGGAACACAGGGCCAGTCTGAATGAAACGGTAATCCGTGGTCTGGGTGAACAGCATCTGCGGATCATGCTGGATAAGTTAAAAGATGTTTACCATGTCGATGTCGATACTCACCCGCCCAGCATTGCTTATCGGGAGACGGTAACGCGCCCGGCCGAGGGACACCACCGACACAAGAAGCAGACGGGAGGCGCCGGCCAGTTCGGTGAGGTATTCCTACGTCTGGAACCACTGGAGCGTGGTGCCGGTTATGAATTTGTCGATAAGGTAGTCGGTGGAGTTATCCCGCGCCAGTTCATTCCGGCGGTAGAAAAGGGGATAGCACAGGCCATTGATGAAGGTGTGATCGCCGGTTACCCCTTATGTGATCTGCGGGTCACTGTTTATGACGGCAAACATCATTCCGTGGATTCGAAGGAAGTCGCTTTTGTGGCGGCCGGCAAGAAGGCCTTTATCGATGCTGTGAAAAAGGCGCGGCCGGTCGTGATGGAGCCGGTAGTTGATATTTCCATTACCGTGCCCCATAACGGTCTGGGGGATATTACCGCCGATCTCTCCGGCCGCCGAGGCCGGATTACATCGACCACGGCCCTGTCAGGCGGGATGACGAATATCAAGGGACAGGTACCGTTAGGAGAAATCGATCAATATCAGTCCCAGTTAAAATCCATGACGGGTGGATCGGGATCATTTTCCATCGAACTCAGTCATTACGAAGCCGTACCGGAACGCGAACAACAGAAATTGATCTCGGCCTACAAGCCAGCGCTTGCCGAAGATTGATTCACCGTTATTTGATAAATAACAATAATAATCCTGAGCTTTATACTTTTACTTCCACTGCGTTACTGTTCCGCTGCCTGGATCATCAACATGGTGATTGAAGGTGTGTTTTTTTGCGGATTACTGTGAAAACCCCTTGCGAGCAATATTAAGTCACCTTTATCTGCCAATTGCAGCGGATTGATTCAGGTGAGTCTGTCGCCGGGCCAAGTGTCGCAACGATTTTGGTTCTGCGTTTCTTCAGCAGGTTAACTCTGGTATCGATCATTTATACGGTTTGTCTATGTATTATATTTAAAGGTTTATTTTTACCGTTGCCCCATGAATAATGCTTATTCATGACTCAGTTCAAGCTCATTTATAATAAACGTTTTGGGCCGTTGTTTCTCACCCAGTCACTGGGTGCACTCAATGACAATATTTTCAAGAACTCACTGGTTATCTTCATCGCCTTTTCGCTGACCGGTGCAGAGCAGAACAGCAGTATCATGGTAATTATAGCCGCCGGTGTATTCATCCTGCCGTTTTTCCTGTTTTCAGCCATTGCTGGCCAGATTGCCGACAAGTATGAAAAATCACAACTCATTCGTGGTATCAAGCTGGCAGAGATCGTGATCATGATGTTGGCTACTGTGGCCTATCTTCTGGTGAGCCTGCCATTGTTAATGTTTGTGTTGTTTCTCATGGGCACACAGTCAACCTTGTTCGGTCCTCTCAAGTACGGCATCCTGCCGCAGCATCTCGAGCCGGAAGAACTGACCGGCGGTAACGGCATGATTCAGATGGGGACCTATCTTGCCATTCTGTTCGGGACCATACTGGGGGGCGTACTGATTGCCATCAAACCCGGCGGTAACTGGTACGTATCCTGCGTGGTAATCACCGTTGCCATCTGTGGTTGGCTGGCCAGCCGTCACATACCGGTTGCAAGGGCGGCAGATCCATCACTTGAAGTCAGTGTGAATATTTTACGTAAAACCTGGGACATCATTGCCCATGCCCGGAAAAACATGAAAATTTTCTGGGCCATTATCGGTATTTCCTGGTTCTGGTTTTACGGCGCAACCTTTCTTTCATTGGTGCCTTCTTACACTAAACAAATACTGCTCGGTAATGAACACGTGACCACTATACTCCTGACAGCGTTTTCTGTTGGTATAGGAACGGGCTCATTGATGTGTGAAAAAATTTCTGCTAGAAAAATCGAGCCCGGTCTCAGCGTGTTGGGGGCCATCGGTCTTAGTGTGTTTGCAACAGATCTTTATTTTATTGATCTGTCCTATGAAGTATTGATTGCGCCGGGCAAGATAAATGGTGCATTCACTTTCATGAATTCATTTGATAACTGGCGGATCCTGTTTGACCTGACATTGATCGGTTTTTTTGGCGGATTGTATATCGTGCCATTGTACGCTTATGTACAACACTTGAGTGCAGAAAAGATCCGCTCCCGGATCATTGCGGCCAATAATATTCTGAATGCACTGTTCATGGTCCTTTCGGCATTACTCACGATAGGCCTGATATCCATGGGTATTTCTATCCCGCAGATATTCCTGGTCATGGCCATAATGAATCTTCTGATCATCAGCCTGATCTGCCGGCAGGTACCGGAGATCATTTCGCGGTTTTTCAACCTGGTCAGGCGGCTGGCGGGTATCTACTGAACTGTTTACTAAAACAGTCAGAAGGGGATATCGTCGTCGAACTCGTCCTGTGTGGCAGTCGCTTTTGATGAGCTGCTGCTTTCTTCTGTTTTCGGTGGGGATTGATCGTAATTTGCAGAGCCGCCACTGCGTGAGCCCAGCATCTGCATATCATTAGCAACGATTTCCGTGGTGTAACGGTCCTTTCCTTCCTTGTCCTGCCACTTGCGGGTTTGCAAACGGCCCTCGACATAAATTTGCGAACCTTTTTTGAGATATTCACCAACGATTTCCGCGAGCCGGCCGAAGAAAACGATCCGGTGCCATTCGGTACGTTCCTGTTGTTCGCCGGAATCCTTGTCACGCCAGGACTCGGCAGTAGCAAGACTGATATTGGCAACGGCCGCGCCGCCCTGCGTGTAGCGTATGTCCGGATCATTGCCCAGGTTGCCAATCAGAATGACCTTGTTTACCCCTCTTGCCATTGGAATTCCTCCTTATTTATTGTCTGTGTATCATACCCCAGATGACCCGGACTCTTCACGCCTGCTGGTAAGCTCCGGGGCGGGCAATAACAGGCAGGCTAGCAGCCAGCAACAGGCAATGATCCCGCCAAACAGGAAGACGTCTTCCAGCCCGTAGTGCTCATGGATGGCACCGCCGGTGACCCCGCCTAGGAAAATCCCTATGAACTGGCTGGTGTAATATACCCCCAGGGCAGTTCCCTTGTCCTGTGCCGGTGCGACCCTGGAAATCAGGGACGGCAACATTGCTTCAAGGTAATTAAAGGCCAGGAAAAACAGGGTCATACTAATTGTGATCTGCATGACGGTGTAGTGCCAGCCGTAGAGCCCAAACTGGGAGAGCGCCAGCAGGCCGATTGCCATGATAAAAATGAGTAAGGCCTTGTTATAGCGTTCGCTGATGATAATGCAAGGCATCATCAGCAGGGCCGAGATCAGTAATACCGGCAGATAAACATGCCAATGCTGCGCAGTGGCAAGCCCGGCAATGTCCCTGAGGCTGAGTGGCAAGACCACAAAGGTGGTCATAATCAGCATGTGCAGCACGAAGATACCGATATAAAGCTGCAGCAGCACGGGATTGGTCAGCACATTCAAGAGCCGGTTATCAGTGTGGCCGGGGGTGCTGCTTACCTGGATCTTTTCCGGTGTCGGCACCAGCCCGAGCAGGACAACGATGGCCAGCAGGGCCAGGCCTGCCGCCATGAAAAATAATCCCGGGACGCCAATGTAGGTATTCAGGATCGGTGCACCGACAAAGGCAATTGAAATTGCCACGCCAACACTGATCCCGATCATGGCCATGGTTTTGCTGCGCTGATTATCACGGGTCAGGTCTGCCGCCAGGGCAATCACGGCGGCCGCGATGGCGCCGGCTCCCTGCAGTGCCCGCCCCAGAATAACCGTGTAGATGGAATCGCCCAGTCCGGCAATGATGCTGCCGGCAACGAAAATTAACAGGCCGGCGACGATAACCGGTTTTCTCCCCAGGCGGTCTGATATCATCCCGAAAGGTATTTGCAGCAAGGCCTGGGTGAGTCCGTAGATGCCCAGGGCAAGACCGACCAGGGTGGGTGTAGCATCACCCAGGTCTTCTGCATAGAGTGCAAACACCGGCAGGATTAAAAACAGGCCCAGCATGCGCAGGAACAGGATGAGAGACAACGCCATACTGCTTCTAAGCTCCACGGGAGACATGCGGTAATCGGGGGACATTCGGAATTCTCTTTGCGTCGGGCCGCCAAAAACAATTATAGTAGCAGTTTACCTCTTTTCCGGCTAAACAAGTTTCCATGGACTTTATTCGTATCCGCGGCGCACGGACCCACAATCTGAAAAATATCAATCTTGATATTCCGCGTGACAAACTGATCGTAATCACGGGAATTTCCGGCTCGGGAAAATCTTCTCTTGCCTTTGATACGATCTATGCGGATGGTCAACGGCGTTACGTGGAATCTTTGTCTGCCTACGCCCGCCAGTTCCTGTCAATGATGGAAAAGCCGGATGTAGATCATATTGAAGGACTGTCACCCGCCATATCCATTGAACAAAAGTCTACATCACATAACCCGCGTTCAACTGTTGGTACGATCACAGAAATTTATGATTACTTGCGCCTGTTGTTTGCCCGGGTTGGCGAACCCTGCTGTCCTGAACATGGCTTGAAACTTGCGGCACAGACGGTCAGTCAGATGGTTGACCATGTACTGGCCATGGAAGAGGGTGAACGCTTGATGATGCTGGCGCCGATCATACAGGCAAGAAAGGGTGAACACATTAATATCATTGAGCGATTGCGCAGTGATGGTTTTATCCGCGCCCGTATCGATGGCAAGGTCATGGATCTCGATCAGGTACCGGCACTGGACCTGTACAAGAAACATGATATCGAGGCAGTTGTTGATCGTTTCAAGGTAAAACAGGACCAGGCACTGCGTCTTGCAGAATCCTTTGAAACCGCGATCCGGTTATCGGATGGTACAGCAAGGATTGTTTCCATGGACGATCCTGAAAAAGAGATCACATTTTCTGCCCGCTTTGCCTGTAGTGAGTGTGGTTACAGTCTAAATGAACTGGAACCGCGCCTGTTTTCATTCAATAACCCGATTGGCGCCTGTTCCAAATGTGATGGCCTGGGTGTCATCCAGTTTTTTGATCCGGACAAAATCATCCAGGACCAGGAATTAAGCCTTCCTGGCGGAGCCATCCGTGGCTGGGACCGTCGTAATGCCTATTACTTCCAGTTGATCAAAAGTCTCGCAAAGCATTACAAGTTTGATATTGATACACCGTTTAACGAAATACCTGAAGATATCCGTGATGTCATCCTCTACGGCAGTGGTGATACAAGTATTACCTTTGAATATATCTACGACCGTAAAACCACGAAACGTAAACATCCGTTCGAAGGTGTCATCCCGAACATGCAGCGCCGCTACCTGGATACAGATTCCATCATGGTGCGAGAAGAACTGGCAAAGTACCAGAGCAACAAGCCCTGCCCGGCCTGTGCAGGAACACGTCTGAACACAGCGGCACGGCATGTCTATATCAATGACGTGAACCTGCCGGAAATCACGGCGATGTCCATCGAGCACAGCCTGGAATTTTTTACAGAGATAAAAATTACAGGACAACGCGGCGAGATAGCCGCCAGGATACTGAAAGAAGTACGGGAAAGACTCCAGTTCCTGGTTAATGTCGGATTGAATTACCTGACGTTGAGCCGCAGTGCGGAAACACTCTCCGGTGGCGAGGCCCAGCGTATCCGTCTCGCCAGCCAGATCGGCGCCGGTCTGGTCGGTGTGATGTACGTGCTGGATGAACCCTCCATCGGCCTGCATCAACGCGATAACAAACGGCTGTTGTCCACTCTCAAGCATTTACGCGACCTGGGTAACACGGTGATCGTTGTCGAACACGATGAGGAAGCCATCCACGCTGCGGACCATGTCATCGATATTGGTCCCGGTGCCGGCATCCACGGCGGTGAAATTGTTGCCCAGGGCACACCGCGAGTTATTATCGATCACGAAACATCGTTAACCGGAAAGTATCTTTCCGGTCGCATGCAGATCGATGTCCCCGAATCCAGAACACCAGTCAATCCCATGAGCACGCTGAAGATCAGCGGCGCAAGGGGAAATAACCTGAAATCGGTAAACGTGGAAATACCGGTAGGCCTGTTTGTCTGTGTCACCGGGGTATCCGGTTCAGGCAAGTCAACGTTGATCAACGAAACCCTGCACAAGATCACGGCCCGTGAAATCAACGGCAGTAATCTCAATCCCGCCGAGTATGAATCGGTCGAGGGCCTGGAGAATTTTGACAAGGTGGTTGACATTGATCAAAGTCCTATTGGCCGTACACCGCGGTCCAACCCGGCCACTTACACCGGTGTCTTTACACCCATCCGTGAGCTTTACGCCGCAACCCAGGAAGCCCGTTCACGCGGTTACCAGCCGGGGCGGTTCAGTTTCAATGTCAAAGGCGGTCGCTGCGAGGCCTGTCAGGGTGATGGCGTGATCAAGGTCGAGATGCATTTTCTTCCAGACATTTATGTGGCCTGTGATGTCTGCAAGGGCAAACGCTACAATCGGGAAACCCTGGACGTGCATTACAAGGGCAAGAACATTCATGAAACCCTGGAGATGACCATTGAGGAGGCGCGGGAATTTTTTGATGCCGTGCCCGCCATCGCCCGCAAACTGCAGACACTCATGGACGTTGGCCTGTCGTACATCAAGCTGGGCCAGAATGCGACCACGCTCTCCGGCGGTGAGGCGCAACGGGTAAAACTTTCCCGCGAATTGTCCAAGCGCGATACCGGCAAGACCTTATATATACTGGATGAACCCACGACTGGGCTGCACTTTGAAGACATCAAGCAACTCCTGCACGTACTGCATCGCTTGCGCGACCACGGTAATACGGTAGTCGTCATTGAGCATAATCTGGATGTGATCAAGACAGCGGACTGGATTATTGATCTTGGCCCTGAAGGGGGAGACGGTGGCGGCGAGATCATTGCCACAGGCACCCCGGAAGATGTTGTTAAAATTAAAAAGTCCTACACGGGGAAACATCTCAAGCCGGTACTTGAACGCCAGGCCGGTAAACGTGCAGGGAACAGAAAGACCAGCAAGGCAGTTGCCTGAGACCGACAACCCGGGCTACAGGTGTCAGGTGATATGAAAGAAAACCGGGATTGGCTTTAACCTGGAAAAAAATAAATTAATGATAAGGGTTCCCACATGAAAGCGCTGATTTGTGGTTCATTTGCCTTTGACACTATCATGGTTTTTCCGGACCAGTTTAAAAACCACATCCTTCCGGACAAGGTTCACATATTGAATGTTTCCTTCATGGTGCCGGACATGCGCCGGGAGTTCGGTGGTTGCGCGGGTAATATTGCCTACAATCTTAACCTGTTATCAGACCATGTGTTGCCCATGGGGACAGTAGGCCATGATTTCGAACCGTATGAAAGATGGATTGACAATAACTCAATCGATCGCAGCCATGTCACCGTTATCGATGATGCTTTTACAGCACAGGCCTTTATCACGACCGACCTGGATGATAACCAGATCACTGCGTTTCATCCCGGGGCTATGGGTATGTCACACTTTAACAAGGTAACAGATGCCAGTGACATATCCATTGGCATCATTTCGCCGGACGGCCGTGATGGTATGATCGAGCACGCTACACAATTTGCCGATGCCAACATCCCGTTTATTTTTGATCCCGGCCAGGGTATGCCTATGTTTAACGGCGAGGAGCTGACCAATTTTGTTGATCAAGCCACCTGGATGACGCTCAATGACTATGAATGGCAAATGTTTCAAAAGAAAACAGGGCTTGGCCTTGATGATGTCAAGGGCAGGCTGGAGGCCTTGATCGTTACCCGTGGTTCAGAAGGATCACGCATACACACAAAAGAAAAACTCTACGAGATACCGATTGCCATGCCGGAAGTAATCACGGACCCGACCGGTTGTGGAGATGCGTTCCGTGCTGGCATGTTATACGGACTGATGAATGACATGGATTGGGAGACCACCGGTCGCCTGGCCGCACTCATGGGCATGGTCAATATTGAGCAAAACGGTACACAAAACCATGCACACACCAGGGACGAACTGTTTGCCAGGTTCGAGGAAAATTTCAGTTACTCAATTTAGTGCCTTTATGCAAACAAGGCCTGGCAAAAGCAAACTGGATGCGAATGAGCTGGCAGAATTAAAGCAGTGGCAAAGGCGGATGGTCAGCCTGTTTGTAATAACCATGTCCGGCCTGCTGATGGTTGTAATCCTGGATCTATTAATCGGCCTGAGCCAGGCTACTGCAACAATTATCTTCCTGGTCCTGGTTGCACTGGTTGTTCTGGCGGGCTTCGTCCAGTTCAGCCAGAAATGTCCCGCGTGCGGTTATCGGCTCGGGCTTCAGTCCCGCCTGCTGGTGCCCGATCACTGCAAACGGTGTGGCATAGCCCTGAAATAAACTTAGTAGTTACTGTTTGCCTGCGACCGTGGCGCCGACTATCGCACAATCGTGGTCTTCTTCCGGTGAACCGCCGCCCAGCCCAATCGCGCCGATCACCCGCCCGTCTTTTTTGATGGGTAAGCCACCGGGGCTGGGCAGGGCCTGAGCCGGAACCACGCTCGGCAATGAATACCAGAGCAACGGGTTCAGGTCCTTGTTTTGTGTAATCTCCAGCGTCGAGCGTTTAAATGATGCCGCCGCCATGGCCTTGGCCCGTGACGTATCAAAGGTAAAAAAACCCGCGCCGTCCATACGTGAATAGAAAACCAGGCGTCCGGATTCATCGACGACGGATACACTCATCGGCCGTTTGATCTGTTCTGCCTTTTTCAAGGCTGCCTTTCCTACTGCCTCAGCAAGCTTGAGCGTCATTTCAATCATGATTAATACCTCGGTTTTTATAATTATTGTAAAAAAACCCGCTCCGGGGAGCGGGTTTCTGTGAGTTATAGTCCAACGTCATAAAACGTGGCTGGGTTGTTACATCAGGCAACTGCCGACTTGGATTGTTCCAGCCGTTTTTCCAGGTCATCCAGTTCCTTGACCAGTTCCTGCGGCAAATGATTGCCGAATGACTCGTAGTATTCCCGGATCAACGGGATTTCCCTGAGCCAGCCGTCCACATCAACGCGCAACAGCGTGGCCTTGTCATTATCTGTCACACCAAGTCCATCAAATTCGAGGGCATCCATGGTCGGCAGGTTACCAATCGGTGTTTCAACTGCATCACCGGTGCCTTCGCAACGTTCGAAGATCCATTTCAGCACGCGGCTGTTTTCACCAAAGCCGGGCCACATGAACTTGCCGTCATCGTTCTTGCGGAACCAGTTAACGTAATAAATCTTCGGCAGCTTGGCGCCGGCTTTCTTGCCCATCTTCAGCCAGTGACCCCAGTAGTCGGCCATGTTGTAACCGCAGAAAGGCAGCATGGCCATCGGGTCACGGCGCAACTGGCCGATTTTTCCGAAGGCGGCCGCGGTCATCTCGCTGGCGACAATCGTGCCAAGGAACGTACCGTGTCCCCAGTCGCGACCCTCATTGACCAGTGGCACTACCGTAGCGCGGCGGGCACCGAACATGATAGCGCTGATGGGCACACCCTTGGGATCTTCCCATTCATCGGCTATTACCGGGCACTGGCTGGCCGGACAGGTAAAGCGGGCATTCGGGTGGGCCGCCGGCGTCTCGGATTCCGGGGTCCAGTCATTGCCTTTCCAGTCGGTGAGGTGTGCCGGTTTTTCCTTCGTCATGTCTTCCCACCAGACATCGCCGTCATCGGTTTCGGCAACATTGGTAAATACCGAGTTCTTTTCCAGCGTCCGGATCGCGTTCGGGTTGGAGTCCATGCTGGTGCCTGGTGCCACGCCGAAGAAACCGGTTTCAGGGTTGATGGCATAAAGCCGGCCATCGTCACCGAACTTCATCCAGCAGATGTCGTCACCGATGGTCTCAACCTTCCAGCCCGGGATGGTCGGGTTCAGCATGGCCAGGTTGGTCTTGCCACAGGCGCTCGGAAAGGCACCGGCCACGTAACGGACCTTACCCTCCGGGTTGGTCAATTTCAGGATCAGCATATGCTCGGCAAGCCAGCCCTCGTCGCGGCCCATGACCGAGGCAATGCGCAGGGCGAAGCATTTCTTGCCCAGCAAGGCGTTACCGCCGTAGCCGGAACCATAAGACCAGATCTCGCGGGTCTCGGGGAAATGCACGATATATTTCGTGGTATTGCAGGGCCAGGCCACGTCTTTTTGTCCCTTTTCCAGCGGTGCGCCCACGGAATGGATACAAGGCACAAATTCGCCATCTTTACCCAGCGAATCCAGCACCTTGGTACCGACGCGGGTCATGATGTGCATGTTGGTGACCACGTAAGGTGAATCGGTGAGTTCCACGCCGATGTGGGAAATGGGTGAGCCAATGGGTCCCATGCTGAAGGGAATCACGTACATGGTGCGGCCCTTCATGCAACCCGTGAACAGGTCGTTGAGGGTTTCGCGCATTTCCTTCGGGTCTGTCCAGTTATTGGTGGGCCCGGCGTCTTCTTGCTTTTGTGAACAGATGTAGGTCCGGTCTTCTACCCGTGCCACGTCTTCAGGGACGGAACGGCAGTAGTAACTGTTGGGTCGTTTCTTGTCATCCAGGCGCTTGGCGGTGCCGCCCTTGACCAGGATATCCCACATCCGGTCGTATTCTTTTTCTGACCCATCGCACCAGACCACATTGTCCGGTTCACAAAGGGCGGCCATCTTATCGACCCAGTCATTCAGTTTCTTATTCTTTGAAGCCATACAACCTCCTCCTCAGATTATTTGCCCCCAAATCTTTTTTTAAGCGTGATTTTCCGGGGAGAGGCAAAACACAACCTCAATGTGTTTGGTTTTATTACAAAACGGAATCCCCCGAGACGACTGCCGGGAGAGGTTAACCTGCCGGCTAACAATGCTGCGTTGCAATAAAAACGTTAGAAACCTGTTAACCATTTTTTAGGTTTTCAGACAGTAAATCAAGCCGATTTAGCGGGGCCAGGCATTGGGTCCCGGTGCAGATATAGGCCCGGGTTTCGGCCCCGGGCTCGCGCTGATTGAGGATCCCGGGCAGCCGGGTTTCAGCATCCGGGATGGCGTAGATGAGATCATAGACTCCCGACTCACCCTGCGCGGTTTGCTGCCACTGGCCAAGCTCATCACCACTGCCGCGGATGATGACCTGGCGTGGTGGCCGCAAATAATCCTTCAAGGCAGTCAGGAAAGTGCAATGCCCGACCGGGAAATGGCCGATTAAGGCCCAGGCGGACTTGAGTGACCGCTCACCTGCATTCAGGTAATCAGTATTTCCCAACAGGTGGCCAAGCTGCAACAGCACCCGGGCAGCGACGGCGTTGCCGGCCGGCAGGGCGTCATCCATGTAAGGTTTATTGCGCTGGATCAGTTGCTCATGGTCGTGCGAGGTGAAGTAAAACCCGCCGCCATTGCTGTCCTCGAACTTCGCCAGCATGGCATCGGTGAGTTCGATCGCAAATGCCAGCCAGTCACTGTCCCAGCGGTAGGACAACAGGCTGAGGATGCCCTCGACCAGGAAGGCGTAATCATCCAGGTAGGCATTCAGGTGGGCCTTGCCGTCCTTGTAGGTCGCCAGCAGGTGGCCTTCTTTCCATAGCGTGTTGCGGATGAAGGCGAGGGAGCGGCTGGCCGAGTTGAAATAATCCTCGTTGTCGAAGGCGATGGCCGCCCGGGCCATGCCTGTGATCATTAGGCCGTTCCAGGAAGTCAGGATCTTCTCATCGCGGCCGGGCCAGATCCGCTGATCGCGGGCGGCCAGCAGCTTGCCCCGGGCGCTGACCAGTAACCGGGACACCTCGTCAATAGACTGGCCGGTTTGCTGGGCCACATAATCCAGGTCCTGGGTCACGTGCAAGTGCCAGCGGCCCTCGAAATTGGCCGGCTGATGCAGGTTAAGGTATTGTTCTATAACAGAAAATTCCTTTTCGTCCAGCAGTGATTTCAGTTCCTCCAGATCCCAGACGTAGAATTTGCCTTCCACCCCCTCGGAGTCGGCGTCCAGCGTCGAGTAATATGCCCCTTCCGGCGACTGCATGTCCCGCATCACCCAGTCGGCGGTTTCCCGGGCAATGCGCTGATACAAAGGATGACCGATCAATTGCCAGGCCCGGGTATAGAGTTCGAGCAGGGGCCCGTTGTCATAAAGCATTTTCTCGAAATGCGGGATCTCCCAGTGGTCATCCACCGAGTAACGGTAAAAGCCGCCGCCGACCTGGTCGTAGACCCCGCCCAGCGCCATCTTCCGGAATGTGGTGTCGATCATCGTCGCCAGGCTATTATTGTCCGGGTCATCGGCTGCCATCCGCAGCAGGAAATCGAGGTTGGACGGGTGCGGGAATTTCGGCGCGGGCCCGAAACCGCCGTGCCGCGAGTCAAAGCTTTCCTCCAGTTGCTGGGCGGCCTGGTCCATGGGAGCGCTGTCCAGTTGCAGCTCCGGTTCCACGGCCGGCGTCTTGCCGATGCGATCCAGTGCATCTTTCACCGAGCGGTTTTGCTTCTTGATTGATTCGCGTTCGCTGACATAAAAACCAGCGATCCGCTCCAGCACGTCCTTGAAACCAGGCATGCCGTAACGCGGTTCCGGCGGGAAATAGGTGCCGCCGAAGAACGGCAACTGGTCCTCGGGGGTCAGGAACATGGTCAGCGGCCAGCCGCCGGTACGCTGGGTCAGGAGATGCTGTGCCAGCTGGTAGATCTTGTCGATATCCGGGCGTTCCTCGCGGTCGACCTTAATATTAATGAAATGCTTGTTCATGATGGCGGCAGTTTCCTCGTCCTCGAAGGACTCGTGGGCCATCACGTGGCACCAGTGACAGGCGGAATAACCCACCGAGAGCAGGATCGGCTTGTTTTCCGCGCGCGCTTTTTCCAGTGCCTCCTCGCCCCAGGGGTACCAGTCCACGGGATTGTTGGCATGCTGTAATAAATAAGGAGAGGTCTCATTGATCAGCGCGTTAGTGTGTTTGCTCGTCATGTCGCGGTGCTTGTCGCCGGTTGAAATGAGCCCGCACTATAACGTATTCACGGTAGTCTCCACACCCCGGCGGACGCTTGAAATCGTCAGGGAACGCCAAAGCGCGAGATGTTAAGATAAGCGCCCATGCTGACCTACCCGAATATCGATCCCATCGCCTTTTCCATCGGTCCCTTGCATGTGCGCTGGTACGGGATCAGCTATGTTGTTGCCATCCTCATAGCCTGGTGGCTGTGCAGTCTTCGTGCCAGGAAGTCTCCATCATGGAGCGGTGACCAGGTGGCGGACCTGGTGTTTTACAGCACGCTCGGGATCCTGATCGGCGGTCGCCTCGGTTCGGTGTTGTTTTACAACCTGCCGTATTACCTCGATAACCCGCTTGAAGTGTTAATGATCAACAAGGGCGGCATGTCGTTTCACGGCGGTTTACTCGGCGTAGCCGCGGCCATGCTGTTTTTCGCCAAAAAATACGGCAAGCTGTTTTTCACGGTCAGTGATTTCGTCGCACCGGTGGTGCCGCTGGGTTTGTTCTTCGGCCGCATCGCCAACTTTATCAACGGTGAACTCTGGGGCGCGCCGAGCATGTTGCCCTGGGCCATGGTGTTCCCGGACCCACGGGCCGGCGGCATCCCGCGCCATCCCTCGCAGTTATACGAGGCCCTGCTCGAAGGGCTACTTTTGTTTATTATTCTCTGGTGGTTTACCTCGAAACCGCGGCCGTTAATGGCGGCAACCGGATTGTTCCTGCTGGGTTATGGGGTGTTCCGCAGCCTGATAGAGTTCGTGCGCATACCCGATGCCAACATCGGTTACCTCGCCTGGGACTGGTTGACGATGGGGCAAGTGCTCTCGTTACCGATGATCATCCTGGGTGTTATATTACTGGTCATCGCCTATGTCAGGGGCAAGATCATTTAGCAAACGGTTTAAGTGGAGTAGTTAATGGAACAATATCTGGAATTCATGCGGCACGTAAAAACCCACGGCCAGAAAAAGGAAGACCGCACCGGCACGGGAACGCTCAGCGTGTTTGGTTACCAGATGCGTTTTGATATCAGCGAAAGCTTCCCGGCCATCACCACCAAGAAACTGCATTTCAGGTCCATCATCCATGAACTGCTCTGGTTTCTAAATGGCGATACCAACATCAAGTATCTAAAGGATCACGGTGTCAGCATCTGGGATGAGTGGGCCGATGAGGAAGGCAACCTCGGACCGGTCTATGGTGCGCAATGGCGCCACTGGGAAACCGCGGATGGTAAAACAGTTGATCAAATCAAAAACGTGATCGAACTGATCAAGATCAATCCGGATTCCCGGCGCTTGATCGTCAGTGCCTGGAACGTTGGTGAACTGGAGAAGATGGCACTCATGCCCTGTCACGCGTTCTTCCAGTTTTACGTGAGCAACGGCCAGTTGTCCTGCCAGTTGTATCAGCGCAGCGCAGACATCTTCCTCGGTGTGCCCTTTAACATTGCCTCGTACTCATTATTAACCATGATGATGGCGCAGGTTTGCGGTCTGCGACCGGGCGAATTCGTGCATACCTTCGGTGATGCCCATCTCTATCTCAATCACCTGGAACAGGTGGACGAGCAGTTATCGCGCAAACCCTTGCCGTTGCCGGTAATGAAGATCAACCCGGAGGTGACATCGATCTTTGATTTCAAATACGAAGACTTTGAGTTAATCGGTTATGAAAGCCATCCAGCCATCAAGGCACCCATCGCTGTATGAAAATATCGTTAATTGTGGCAATGGACAGGAACGGCATCATTGGCAAGGATTATACACTTCCCTGGCGCTTGTCTTCCGATCTCAAGTACTTCAAGGCAGTCACGATGGGCAAACCGATTGTCATGGGCAGAAAAACACATGAGTCCATTGGCCGTCCCTTGCCCGGCCGCGACAACGTGGTCCTGAGCCGGGAAACCGATTACCAGGCGGAAGGTTGCACGGTGTTGAACAGCCTCGAGGACGTCTACAAACGTTATGCCGATGCCGGCGAGGTTATGGTCATGGGCGGAGCGGACCTTTACGAACAAACGCTGGACAAGGCCACACGAATATACCTGACCAAGGTCCATGCCGAGGTCGATGGCGATACCTGGTTTCCAAAAATAGATTGGGACATCTGGGAAGAGGTGGGAAGGCAAGATTTCAAGGCTGACGCCAGGAATGAATATGATTACAGTTTCGTGATCCTCGAGCGCAACAACGCCTAGCACCTCTATCGGCAGGATGGATCAAACGAGGATATGGACGACTTTTCCGCTAAAAAACAACACCTGCAGCAGGCACTGGCATCACAACAAGGTAAATTACGCCTGCGCAAGCGAACGATCTCAAACCTGTTTCGTTATGGATCGTGGAAGAGCAATCGTTCAGAGGGTCTATCGCTTGCTGATTTCAACAACGTGTTGGCTGTTGATGTGGAAAACAATGTGCTCGATGTTGAAGGTCTTGCTACCTTTGAAAGCATCGTTGATGCCGTATTGCCGCTGGGCAGGTTGCCGCTGGTTACTCCCGAGCTCAAGCATATTACGATTGGCGGGGCGACAGTCGGCATCGGCATTGAGTCCAGCTGTTACCGCCACGGCTTCGTTCATGATGGGCTGATCGAGGCGGAAGTACTGTTACCGGATGGTCGTATTGTCCAATGTAACAGTACGAACGCCTACAGTGACCTGTTTCATGCCTTGCCCAATTCCTACGGAACCCTTGGTTACATCCTGCGCGCAAAAATCAGGTTGATGAAGGCCCGTCCTTTTGTGCATATGAAAGTGGCGCGCTTCGCCAACGTTAATGAGTATTTGAATGCCATGCAGCAGGCAACGGAAGATAATCACATCGATTTCATAGAGGGCCTGTTTTTCTCTAACACCAGCTTTTACCTGATGACTGCCAGGATGGTCGAGGGGGTGCCGTATACGCATGATATCGTGCGGGAACATATCTTTTATAAACTCATACAGCAGACCGATGATATTTATCTTACAACCAGGGATTATATCTTCCGCTACGATCCCGACTGGTTCTGGAATGTGCCGGATACATTTGCATACCGTCTTTTTCGCCGGTATGCACCCGGGCGTTTTCGCAATTCAGGATTTTATACGCGCTACTGTCAGTGGAAGGAAATCTGGCAACGCCGATTGCCGTGGCGTTCGGGAAAGGAAACAGAACCACTGATACAGGACTGGGAGGTTCCCTGGGAACAAGCCAGGGAACTTATTGACTATGCCCTTGATAATGTCGATCTCGAGGGTAAACCATGGACCGCTGTTCCCATCAAGACGCCTGCATCGCCAACCATTTATCCAATCAAGGCAAACGAGCTTTATTTCAACCTGGGTTGTTACTGTAATGTGAGTAAAGCGCCGGGGCGGGAAGGGAATCATTACACCCGGATCCTCGATCAAAAATGCTTCGACCTCAGTGGTATAAAGATGCTTTACTCGTCATCGTTTATATCGCGAGAGGAATTCGATCGTCTCTACAACGGACCGGGCTACGAGCAGTTGAAAACAAGATACGATACCGAACAGAAGGCCTACACCTTGTACGAGAAAGCGGTGAGCCACAGTAATATCAATTAATAAGTATTGTTCTTATACTTTGTTTACTGGTGTGAATCGTAGAGATGGGCACGCGACCAGGGCAAATTGTTATTTTCCCCCGGAGTGAATACCACCTGGAATAACTGCAACCTGCCGGTAGTAAAGGCACTCATGGATCCGGACAGGTAGAGACGCCAGGCACGGATAAACTTTTCATCGTATTCTTCCCGTATCTGCCCGATATTATCGTTGAATCGGGAGAGCCAGTGTTCCAGTGTCGTGGCGTAGTGTAATCGCAGGTTCTCGATATCCAGGACAGAGAGATTCTCTGATTCGAAGATATTCATCATCTCGCTGATGGCGGGAGGACATGCCCCCGGGAAAATCCGTTTTGCTATCCAGGGATTCATATAACCGGGCCGGTTACGCCCAATGGTATGGATCAACCCCATACCCTTTTCTTTCAGGCACGAATTAATGACCCTGCCGAGGACCTTGTAGTTTCGAGTTCCGACGTGTTCCAGCATGCCGACTGAAACAAAGACATCGAACTCACCCCTGATATTCCGGTAGTCATCTTCTATGTATTCAACCTGTTCATCCAGTCCTTCACTTTGCGCACGTTGCCTGGCATAGGCAACCTGTTCATGTGAAATATTGTAGGCCTTGACCCGGACGCCATACTTCCGCGCCATATGCCGTGCCAGTCCACCCCAGCCGAAACCTGCTTCAACAACGCTTTGCCCTGGTTCCAACCTGAGTTTGCGACAGACATGATCCATTTTGGCAATTTGGGCCTGCTCCAGGGTGTAGTCGGGATCGGCAAAATAGGCACAGGTATACTGCATTTCACGGTCCAGCCACTTCTCATAAAAGGCATTGCCGATATCGTAGTGTTGATGAATGTTGTGGCGCGCCGTAGCGAGGCTATTGTTCAGGAACAGTTGCTTTACCCGGGAATAAATTAAACCGCTCACTACAGGGCTTTTCCTGGCAGTTAGAGCCCGGTTAGCTGTGTTTAGAAATTCGAGCAGGCCGCCTTCAATTTCGATCCGGCCCTCGGAATACAGTTCGCCGAAATACAATTCCGGGTTGATGGCCAATAACCAAAGGGCAGGGCGATCGTGAATCAGCAAGCGGAGGCTGGGCTGTCCGTCCCCGATTGTAACGGTAGAGCCGTCATGCAGTACAAATGCCAGTGCCGGGTTACCGATGATTGATAATATCTTTCGCGCCACCCACCGATCGAAAGATCCGGCATCCCTGGCGTTGTCCGTGTGGGTTGATATGATTTTTCCCATTATTTATTGCTCCGGCAGATTTATCGTAATCCCCTGATTTTTAAGTGGGTTGCTCAGTATAAGCACTCAGTATTCCGCGATCAAGAAAGCCTGTGGGGACCGTTAATTGCCGGTTTATGGCCATATTTTCGGGGCCTACCTGAGGCCGGGTGACGGCTGTTTCGTGATCCTCGAGCGAGGAGAGTGAATGAACTGATAGTTCCCCGACTTTTCCCGGGTAAAGAATTCGCCTATCAAATCACCTTGGAAAATCTGTTGCTGTTCATACCGCCCTGCAGATATTTGTCAAAGACCATGCAGATATTCCGGATCAATAATCGCCCTTTGGGAGTGACGTTGATGGCATCACTTTCCAGGGTTAACAGGCCATCTTTTTCCAATGCACCCAGCGTGACCAGTTCATCATGGAAATAATCCGCAAAGTCGATGTGATAGTTATCCTCAATATCAGCAAACCGCAGGCGGAAGTGGCAAATCAGGCTGGTAATTACATCTCTCCTCAGGCGGTCATCATCATCCAGTTCGATTCCGCGGACAACCGGTATCCTGCCTGAGTTAACCATTTGCTCATACTCTTCCAGGGTGCGGGTGTTCTGGGCATAACAGTCACCGATGCGGCTTATGGCGGTGACCCCCATGCCGACAATGTCGCAGTCTGCATGGGTTGAATAGCCCTGGAAATTGCGGTGCAGATCACCCCTGTCCTGTGCCCTGGCAAGCTCATCGTCGGGTTTTGCAAAATGGTCCATGCCAATGTAGACATATTGATTTGCCGTCAGGTAATTAATGATGTGCTGCAAGATATCCAGCTTGACATCGGCAGCAGGAAGTTCCTCCTCCTTTATCTGTCGTTGGGTTTTGAACAGGGTCGGCAGATGGGCATAATTGTATACGGCGATCCGGTCCGGATTTAAATCAGACAGTAATTCAAGTGTCTCGGAAAAGCTTTTTACGCTCTGTTTCGGCAAACCGTATATCAAGTCAACATTAACAGAGTGAAACCCGGCTTCCCTCGCCGCACGAATCACTTGTTCTGTTTGCTCGAAAGACTGCAGCCGGTTAACCGCCTTCTGAACATCGGGATCGAAATCCTGCACACCGATACTGATACGGTTGAACCCTATATTACGTAATACATCAATCGTGTCATCACGGACCTCGCGCGGATCAATTTCTATGGAGTATTCACCAGTGTCATCATCACGCAAGGTAAAATGCTCACGGATGACAGCCATGAGTTCCCGCATCTGTTCATTACTGATAAAGGTCGGTGTCCCGCCGCCCCAGTGAAGTTGATCGACGACCCTGTCATGGTCAAACAAGGCGCCTTGCAATGCGATCTCCTGGTAGAGGGTGGCAAGGTAGGGAGAGGCCCGGCTCCGGTTCCTGGTAATGATCTTGTTACAGGCACAGTAGTAACAGACCCTGCTGCAAAACGGCAGGTGGAAATAAAGCGACAAGGGCGCCGGTATTAACTCCTCGTTGGTATGCCGGACAGCATGTTGGTAATGACTGTCGCTGAAACCGTCATGGAAATTTACAGCAGAGGGGTACGATGTATATCGGGGACCTGTCTGGCCGTAGCGGGAGATCAGTTCTTTATCAAGGATTACCTGCATCAGTCATGATCATGGATATAATTTGCATACTATATAGCAGGAAAAATCCAGGGACGTGATGATCTAGATCAAGCGTTGATTGATTTATTACCCTGGTTTCCCGGATTCCGCATTCTTTACGCATTTTAAAGGCAGAAACCAGCCCGACGTGGCCTTGTTATCAAAAAACTGTCATACACAGACCTTCACTTCAACACCGAATGCATTGATTTTTTTGGCGTATTCCCTGAGCCAGTTTTCGGGCAATCGTGTCAGTCGCTTCGACTCGGGTTGCTGCGAAGGGCGTATGATCCCGTAAAGCAGTATGCCTTTTATGGGGATCGAGTTTTCCATAAGAGAAGAAATAAACCGGAAATAGGCCTGCTGTTCTGATTCCGTCGGCGGTTTTCCATCCAGGCTGAAGACACAGGTCTGGATCCATGTCGGACAGAGGCTTGCCGCCGTTTCCAGGTTTCTGCGCACCTTTCCGATCGATATAGCGGCATGATTGATATTGCGCAGGCCGGTATTAGTGGCACTGTCGAGCTTGAACCAGACTTCACCGTTGAATTGCGCCAGATGTTCAATCCCTTTTTTGACTTTCGGCCGGGATATCAGGCTGCCATTGGTGATCAAAACAATTTTGATGCGCTTCAGCAGCCCGCATTCTTCTACGACCTTGCCGATAACTTCGACGACCCGGTCGAACATGCCGGAGCTGGTGGCCTCACCATTACCGGATATGGCGATATCGCGGATCTGCCTTGATTCATCCGGAATTTGATAATGCGCATAAAAATCGCCGTGCAGGATATCCTGCAGTACGGAATGTAATTCCGTTGCCAGCAGTTGCAAATCCGTATCCGGCGCCTTGCCGCGCCTAAGGCCGGGGACCTGGCAATAGATGCAACGCCAGTTGCAGGCATTGTCAGTGTTCAGGTTGATACCGATGGAAAGCCCGCCGGCGCGGCGTGAGATGACCGGGTAGATGTAATGCAATCCCAGCCGGTCACGGCGGTGATCAGTGACAGTCAGCATAGGAACCACTCAAGCTCCGGTGGCCAGTGCGTGTATAAACTATTCTTTCATGCAAAACGGTACAGGCATTGCCGGGTAATATTTTCAATCGGATTTTTGGTGTACTCATGCAATAGGCGGGTTAATTGCACTTCGATTCACCGCAATTCAGGCAGGTCAGGCAGTTATCCATCATAATCATCGCCTTGGTCAGGCATTTTTTACACAACGATGCACTTTCCGGGAAATCAACTGTTGCGGTATTTCCGGCACCCGGGGATTGTTTTTCATACTCGGCACGTTTTTCCTGGACCATTTTTTTCTGCCTCTCGTCGAGCCGGTCACTTTTCAGGAGGCCAATCATAACGAGATGGCTTTC
>JBFFIE010000017.1:0-35474 GCA_041556555.1 Gammaproteobacteria bacterium | reverse complement strand
TGCAACTGTGGCTTCACCCTGGGTATGACTAATATCAAAACACTCGATGCGTTCTATGGGTTCATCCAGTTTCAGTAATTCCTGTAGCTCTTCAAGGCGTGTTTGCTGACTGAGTTTACCATCCAGGTGTTGCTTCAGCATGATGGCTGCGTTTTCACTGGCCATTTCCAACCATCTGGCCCGTTCGCCACGTAAACGATGTTTGAGGCTGATTTTCCTTCCGCTTTTTTCACTCAACACAGATTCCAGCAATTCCTTGTCTTCCGGGGCATGACTGAGCAGGATTTCATCCGGAATCATCCGCTGCACAGACTGATCTATGTAAAACTGCGGGATAAAGGCTTCCAGCAGTTCTGCCTCTGTTGTCCCGATTGTGGTCCTCGGGAAAAAACTTTTGCTTCCAAGGTTCAGACCCCCGCGGATAAACAGCATCTGAACGCAGGCGGCTCCGGAGTTTAGTTGGCAGGCAATGATATCGATATCCCCCTTTTCTGCCGTGATGTACTGGTGTTCCTGAACCTTGCGAAGATTACTGATCTGATCACGGTATTGAGCGGCGCGCTCATAATCGAGTTGCTCTGCTGCCTCCTGCATCGGCTCTAACAGGGCATCGATGACTTCTTCATTCTTACCCTCAAGAAACATCATGGCATGGCGAACATCCTTTTGATATTCATCGGCGCTGATGAAATCAACACAGGGTGCAGTACAACGCTTGATTTGGTATTGCAGGCAGGGCCTTGATCGATTAGCAAAGAAGCTGTCGGTGCAGGAACGTAACCGGAACAATTTCTGAATGAGATGAACAGTCTTGCGAGCGGCACCTGCCGAAGGATACGGGCCAAAGTAGCGCCCCTTGCCTCTCCGCGCGCCACGATAATAACTCAAGCGGGGGAATTCCTGGTCCGAGGAAAGGTAAAGATAGGGATAGCTCTTGTCGTCCCGGAACCAGATGTTGTACCGCGGCCTGAGTTCCTTGATCAGATTATTCTCCAGGATCAATGCTTCGTTTTCCGTGTGTGTGACCGTGACCTCGATAGCGGCAATGGCATTCACCATCACCCGGGTCTTGGGGGAATGCTGGCTGCTACGGGTGAAATAACTCGCTACCCGCTTCTTCAGGTTGCGCGCCTTACCGACATAGATGACCTTGTGGTCGCTGTCCAGCATGCGGTAAACACCGGGCCTGGAAGTCAGGGTCCGAGCAAAGGATTTCGGATCAAAATTATCTTTATTTATCATAAAATCATAATGATATATCAAGTATTTCATGTATTTTATGGAAAATATCATGAAACATAGCCGGGGTCAGCCTGCGCGTCTGGGTGTTATAGCGGCTGCAATGGTAGGAATTGATCAGGCTTCTTTCTCCGGGAAGTGCATGTACCTTGCCATGAGCAAATGTGTGGTCTTTTTGTTTCAGTGCCAGGCCTTTGATTACCGCTCCATGGGCGATCCGACCCAGGGCCAGTATTACAGTTCCTTTGGTCATGGCGTCCAGTTCAGTGGTCAGATAGGTATTGCAGGTGGTGATCTCATTGCCCAGGGGTTTGTTTCCTGGGGGCAGGCATTTTACCGCGTTGGTAATCCGGCAATGTTTCAGGCGCAGGCCATCGTTCAGGTGCAGTGATTGTGGTTTGTTGCTGAATCCGAATTTATGCAAGGTTTCGTAAAGAATGATTCCGGCATAATCACCCGTAAATGGCCGACCGCTGGCGTTGGCACCATGCAGTCCCGGCGCCAGTCCCACTATTAATAATTCTGGTTTACTGGCACCAAACGGGGCCACCGGTTTCGCATGGTAGTCCGGGTATTGATTGCGGATATCTTTCAGGTGAGCAGCCAGCCGGGGGCAAAGACGGCAGTCGGGATTAAACGTGGTCATCCCCCATATTTTGCCAGAGAGATCCGGGCAGACCCAGTGAAGTCAATATCTGATAATCCTCTTTACTGACAATAAACCGGTGATGAGAGAGACTCCTGGCACAATATCTCCGGCCAGGAATCCACCCAGCAACAGGTATGATCAAAGCCATTGATAATCCGAAAAGGATCGAGGTTGATTTTGGAAAATTCCCGGCGAACATAGTTAAGGGTATCTGGAGGCACAACCGTGTCTTGATCGCCGAGGAAATGGATCTGTGGAATCATGGCAATCTGGGTAATCACATCTCCCGCATTCAAAGATCCTGACAAGGGCGTGACCTCATGGTAAGTGGTCCAGGCCTCGTGGTCGAGATTGGCCGCAAGCGTTACCAGCAGCTCGACATCCTGGCGTTTCGCCGCCATTAATGTGGCGAGTGTGCCTCCGCCGGAATAACCAACCAGAATAATCCCGCGTGCCGGGTATATCGCCAGAAACTGGTCAATGACATTGTTCATGGCTCTCACTACCTCGGGAGCGTAGCGATGGGAAGACCAGTATTTACTGTCACACTGTTGCAATGCTTTTTTGTCGAGGTACTGACACGGCCTGCCCAGATATAGTATTTTCGGGCTACTGTCCCTGGTTGCCAATTTAAGTCCTACCGGGTTCCGGGGGGTCGGGTCAGCGGACAAGCGGTTTTTACGCCGCCATGCCTGCCCATCACCTTCGACAAACACCGTCAACAATTCCTTCTGTGCACCCACGCCTTTATTGTAAGTCTGGATGTCGAATGGAGCGGCACGGTAGCTGGCGCCGGTAAACCCCGCGACTGTTGCAATGGCATCCGCCGATTCAGAACGTGCAGGAATTAAGTCACAGGAAGACGCCAGTAGCGCTGTTATGAAGAGAAATATCGGATATACTTTCAATTTGAAATTGCGCCTTCAGGCCAGGTACACGGTTGTCCATCGATATTATTACAAAGGGGTAACTGATGAATAAAATCTTCACCCTATTCCTGATTGGACTCATTCTGGCTTTGCCTGCCCAGGCTGACGATAATTGGAATCCCCGCCACTCCCAGGGATTCTGGACCAATCTGGATTGGGCGACAACAGGTGATGGATCCGGTTCTTTCTCCTATGGCCCACAAGCCCCGGGATACAACCTGACGGGAGTGGATATGCTCGGCACGGAGAACTTCTCCGGCGGCGTGACAACCGGCCAATATTACGCTGATCCACTGGCTTATGATGATCCATATACCACACGCCACAATCTTATGGCGGGTTATCTCAATTATTTCATCAATGATAACCTGGCCCTGGACGTCGCGGCAGGTCGAACCAACCCGGACATTTACAACAATCAGTTCTCGCAGGAATTCTTTCCCGCCAGCAATTTTGGTCATAATACTAGTACCCTCTATAGTGAGCGACTGTTTGTATCAGGCAACCTGAACAGCTCTTTGACCCTAAACCGCTTTTCCATGGGCGCCCGCATTGGTTACCTCGCCACCCAGAACAACGGTACAGAGCCTGCCCCAAATGGTCACTCCTCCACGGGCTATTATGATCAAACCAGTAATTTTCAGAAGCTTCGAACCGGCGTTGATCTGAGTTATTTGTTCCGCTCATCGTTGGAACCATACGTGGCGTTTGATTACTTGAAAGATATCGGACAGTACAAGGATTTCTCTGCACCGGATTCTTTGCAAAAAATAAATGATGAATATCAGTTATCTGCCGGGCTGAGATACTTCCTGAAAAACGGGTTTAGCAGTAATCTGCAATTTAATGTCAACAAGGAACGTGAGGAGATCGATTTCAGCAGTTTAACGCTTTTGTTAAGACTTGATCTGTAATATCAGGGATTGGGCATGATAAACCTGGAACCACGTTTCGCCGGTTTTTCCGGTATGGTGTTATTGCTGCTGTTGTCGATGTTCAGCTCAACCGCTCTGTCAGCTGAGCTGGCCGGCAAGGTTGAGGCCGTTACTGGTACAGTCTGGGCACAGGACACTGAGGGTAACCGCAGGCAGCTTGAAGAAGGTTCCCCGTTTTATGTGAATGACCTGTTGATTACCGAGGCGGATTCAAACATACAGGTCAGGTTTCAGGACGACACCAAATTCTACATGGGTGAAGAAGCCCAGCTGCTGATCCAGGATTTTATCTATAAGAAACCCGAGAGAGAAAACAGCTTTTCTGCCAAGATCCTCAAAGGTACTTTCCGGTTTATCAGCGGACTGATCGCCAGTGCAAGACCGGATTCCATGGAAGTACAGACATCTGTCGCTACTATCGGTATTCGTGGTACGCACGTGGTAGGGGAAGTAGATTCAACTTCTGCCACCATTATTCTCATGGAACCTGAAGGGGAAGATCGTGATACCAGCATCCTTGTTGCAAACGAGTATGGCAGCGTAGTGATTGATAAACCCGGCTATGGTACCGAAATACCTGATCAATACAGTCCACCATCTCCGCCGCGGCGTATGCGTCTACAAACAATAGACAATATCATGCGTTCCATGCAGTCCATTCAACGTGTTAACATCCCCCGACCACGTATGCCCAGATGATATAAATTTTACTGAATGACAAGCGGTATATGGCAGCAGGCCCGGGGGATTTGCATACCGCATCTGGCCAAACTGCAACAGCAGTTGCCCTTGATCCTCTTGAGTCTATTCGTACTCATCATATTTATTGCCCATGCGGCAGGTCTGGACTTGCGTGTCCTTCAGCAAATGGAAAATCATGCATTTGATCTTCGCATGCAACTCAGCACAATCGATAAACCCGATCCCCGGTTTGTTATTGTTGATATCGATGAAAAAAGCCTGGAAATTGAAGGTCGCTGGCCCTGGAGCAGGAACAAGCTCGAACAGTTAATCGATAACCTGTTTGAGTATTACCAGGTGCAGCAGGTTGGTTTCGATATTGTATTCGCTGAACCTGATACGAGTTCCGGTCTGAAAATCCTGGAAGATTTAGGCGCTGATCAACTAAGGCTGAATCAAGAATTCCAGTCTGTACTCACAGAACTGAGCAAAACGCTGGATTACGATCGGCGCCTGGCCAAAAGCATCAGTAAACGGCCTGTGGTACTGGGTTATTATTTTAATAAAAGCAGCGAACTGGATCGGCAGATCAGTGGCACTTTGCCCCAACCCACTTTTACCAATGAATCACTGGGCAATAAAACCATCCCTGCACCTGAGGCAGGTGGTTACGGGGCAAATCTTGCGATCTTCCAGGAACAAGCACTGGCCGCAGGCCATTTCAATCCACACATAGATGATGACGGCATTATTCGTCGCGTACCCCTGCTTTATAATTTCAAGGGTGACTATTACGAATCTCTTTCACTCGCGATGGTTCGCACTCTCGTGAATGCAGACAGGATTGAACCAATGTTTAGTGATGAAAAACTGGAATGGCTCAAGGTAGGCAACTATCGAATACCTGTAACGGAGGGGGGCATGGCAATCGTGCCCTACCGGGGAATGCAAGGCAGTTTCCCATATATCCCGGCAACTGACATTCTGGACAGAAAGCCAGGAAAATCGGTCCTTGAGAATACCATCGTAATGGTTGGTACTTCTGCGCCTGGCCTGTTTGATTTGCGTTCGACACCTTTGCAAAGCAGCTTTCCCGGGGTGGAAATACATGTCAATCTCATAGCTGGCATGCTGGACCAGCGCATCATGAAAATGCCCGAATTGTCCAATGCGATCGAGGTATTAACTATGCTCATTGTTGGACTTTTGTTTATCCTGGTTATGCCTGTGTTGACGCCGTTTTGGACCTTGATCACCTCCGCCCTGCTCTTTCTTATACTGCTTGCATCCAACCTTGCTGTCTGGTTCATACTTGACTATGTCATTCCTATTGCACCGGTACTTATTTTATTACTCATCCTGTTCCTGTTTAACATGAGTTTTGGTTTCTTTATTGAACGGAGCAGGAAGGCCCAGATTACAGGGTTGTTTGGACAATATGTCCCGCCCGAGCTGGTAGATGAAATGAGTGACAACCCGGATTCCTTTACTCGTGAAGCGGATGAACGGGAGATGACTGTCCTCTTTTCCGATGTCCGTGGGTTTACCACCTTGTCCGAAGGGCTAAACCCGAAAGAACTTTCAGATATGATGAATGAGTTTCTGACGGCATTTACCACAGTAATCCACAGGCATCGTGGAACGATTGATAAATACATGGGCGATGCCATTATGGCATTCTGGGGTGCACCACTGAGTGATCCGGAACATGCACGACACGCAGTCGAGGCCTGCCTGGACATGATCAAACGCATGTATGAACTACATGAGGAATTCCCGCAAAAGAACTGGCCTGCATTGAAAATTGGCGTTGGTATTAATACCGGTACCATGAGTGTAGGTAATATGGGATCCGAATTTCGCATGGCCTATACCGTTATCGGTGATAGTGTCAATCTCGGTTCCAGGTTGGAAGGTCTCACAAAACAATATGGTGTCGATGCACTGATCAGTGAATCAACCCGTAACATGGTGCCGGATCATGTCTTTCGGGAGATCGACCTGGTGCGGGTCAAGGGCAAGCATGAACCGGTTGCTATATACGAACCGCTGGGTCACAGGGATACAATTCAAAATAATACCTTTGATGAACTGGATTTACATCAACGCGCCATAGATGCCTACCGCAAACGGGACTGGGACAAGGCAAAGGAATTGTTCAGGACCCTGGCATTACAGTTCAAGCAACGCAAGATCTATTCACTCTACCTGGAACGAATACAGTTCTTTACAGATAATCCCCCCGGTGAAGACTGGGATGGCGTCTTTACGTTTACTGTAAAGTAAACATACCACTGTTATCATTTTGCAATGGAAGCCTACCTAGGACTGTTTTTCATTTCATTTCTTGCCGCGTCTTTCCTTCCTGCGTATTCCGAGGTTTTTTTTACAGGATTGGTGGTCGGCGGATATGACCCGTTAGCACTCTGGTGCTGGGCAACTGCCGGTAATACCCTGGGTTCTGTACTTAACTGGCTCATTGGCCGTTATCTCTTGCATTTTCAGGGTCGGAAGTGGTTTCCGGTCAAGCAGCATAACCTGACAAAGGCCCAGACCTGGTTTCAACGATTTGGCATCTGGTCTTTGTTGCTGGCATGGGCCCCGATTGGTGGTGATGCGCTGACATTTATCGCCGGCGTTATGAGGGTTCGCTTCCTGCCATTCATTATCCTCGTGGGTATAGGCAAGGGACTGCGTTATTGGATTTTATTGCTGCTCTTGTTGAATGTTTGAAAAAATTTGGCGGAGAGGGTGGGACTGGCTGCGGTACATCCCTGTGCCTTGCCGCTTCGCGGTCGCTGCGCGCTCCAAATCGTCTTTCCTGACGATTTGTCGAACCGATGGGTTCAAATCAAATCCACCCTGCCCGAAAATAAAAAACCCCATAAAGAGGTTTTATTATTTTGGCGGAGAGGGTGGGATTCGAACCCACGAAGGGCTATAAACCCTTGCCGGTTTTCAAGACCGGTGCATTCAACCGCTCTGCCACCTCTCCGGAGATGTATTTAACAGCGAGCGCGTATTTTAACGAATGTTAATCTGATAACAACCGGAAACTTCCTGTTTAATCGCCCCGCTCTTCTTTCGGATTCTGTTTTCTGGGATCCAGTTGGAAGATATCATCAGTCGTTGCCACACTGACAAAACGGTTTTTCATATCCGGTGATAATTTCGTGCCCAGTCTCAGCCAGTGGGCACCATAGATGGCCAGTATCAACATGATCAAGGCTATCGTCAGGAACAGGAAGCGGTCGCCGAAGTATCCCATCATTAACGAAATCAATGCAGGACCGATCACGGCTCCGATGCCATAAAACAGCAATAAACCACCCGATATCTCGACAAATTCGCCGGGATCGCTGAAATCATAGGCATGTGAGATGCAAATTGAATAGAGCGGAATACTGAATCCACCGAACAGGAAAACCAGTACCAGCATGATTGCAAAATGCGCACTGGCGAAAAGCGAAAACAGGATGGCAATAATGGACGTTATAACACTTGCCAGGATGATGACTTTCCGCCGGTCTATCCTGTCAGAAAGTCTGCCCAATGGCCATTGCAGACACGCGCCGCCAATGATCGCCATGCTGATGAACCAGCCGATCACATATGGCTCGTAATTATTATTCTGCAAAAAAACCGGTGACAGGCCCCAGAAGGCACCCATGGACAGGCCTAGGGAAAAGGTGCCTGTCATGGCCAGCGGTGACACATCGATCAATTTCCTGAGGTTGAGGCCCGGGGTTTTTATAGTACCGGGGCTTTTCGAACGAAACTGAGTGATTGGAAAAATGGCCAGGGAAAAACTGATGGCAATCAATAAAAACAGGGTGCTGGTTTCAATGCTGACAAACCACAGGCTGAGTTGCGCCAAAGTTATAGATGTCAGCTCTACAATCCGGTAAAAGGAAAAAACAGAACTTCGCGAGTTTGCCGGCGTTACGGCGTTTAACCAGGTTTCGCCGACTATGATCAGCATAGCGTGGCAATAACCGCTGAGCACTCTCAACAATATCCAGACAATGGGTTCAACAACCAGAGGATGTAACAGCACACTGATGGTCGCCAGGCTTGCAAATGCAGCGAAAGAGCGGATATGCCCTGAATTGACAATCAGGTGTTTACCGGTCATGCAGGCCAAAATAAAGCCCAGGTAGTACCCTGATGCCAATAAGCCAATTAACCCGGGCGCAAAGCCTGCGAGTTGGGACTTAAGTGCGAGGACCGTAGTTAGGAGGCCATTGGCGCCGTAGAAAAAGAAAATGCCAATCAACAAAGCGGTAATTGCCTGCAGGTTTCGAAACATAGAATTAAAATTAATAAAATATTATAATCTATTGATTAAATTATATTATTTAGTTTATATATTTGTCGCAGAGTTTAATATTAGTTACAAAATTGCTGCACCGCAACCCCGATCCGGGGAATTGGCAATATTGAAGAACAGGCTGTGGTGTCCTTTGTCTTTAATTAGTTTATTTGCCCTATGTGCCGGTACACTCATCTTGATGAGACATTTTTGATATAATGCCGCGCAACGAAAGGCAGACTGATCAAACCGAACCTCACTTGAAAAAATCAGTCTGATGCCTATATATCGATTAACCATTTTCATCTATCTGGGAGGATGAGCTTATATGAATCAGCAACCTTACGCTGTTGCCCGATCAACCGAATCGGTACTGGCTACTAACAAGGTCATACGCAATACCTATATCCTGCTATCGATGACCCTGTTGTTCAGTGCTTTGACAGCAGGCATCGCCATAGCGACCAACATGCCATACTTTGGTGCCATCATTACGATTGGCGGGTATTTTGGCCTGTTGTTTCTGACAACGGCTCTGCGAAACAGTGCCTGGGGCCTGTTATCCGTATTTGCACTGACCGGCTTCATGGGACTGACGCTTGGGCCCATGATCAATGCCTACCTGACGACTTTTTCTAACGGCGCTGAGTTGGTGATGCTGGCCATGGGCGGTACCGGGGCCATTTTCCTGGGCTTGTCAGGCTATGCCCTGACCACAAGGAAGGATTTCAGCTTCCTGGGTGGCTATCTCTTCGTTGGTATTCTCACGGCATTTCTGGGTGGGATTGCTGCTTTAATCTTTAACCTGCCCATAATGTCACTGGCCATATCGGCCATTTTCATCCTGTTGATGTCCGGTCTGATTCTTTATGAGACCAGTGAAATCATCCACGGTGGTGAAACCAACTACATCATGGCAACGATTACGCTTTACGTTTCTATCTATAACCTCTTTGTCAGCCTGTTGCATTTACTGGGTGCATTTGCCGGTGAGCGGTAACGATAGAGATTGATCGAGCAAACTAACCAGGAAACCCCGGTTTTTACCGGGGTTTCTTTTTTCTACGACACCTTATTTATGAAGCGATTCGAGTGTGATATAACGGTGCTTTCCCGGGTATAAATCAATATCAAAACCTAATATTTGCCGGGACATACCTGTTGTTTAAGTTCAGGGGAATTAAACATGAAATTATATGTGCCCAAGGAAGTTTATACGGGTGAAAAACGTGTCGCGACCACTCCGGACGTAACTGCACAACTCATCAAACTCGGTTTCACGGTTGCCGTCGAATCCGGGGCCGGACTCTCCGCCAGTTTTTCTGATGATGCCTACGAATCAGCCGGGGCTGAAATTATCAGGGATACGGCTGACATTTGGTCATCCGCCGATATTATTTTGAAGGTACGTGCGCCTGAGCAAAGCGAGATAGACCAAATGAAATCAGGCCAGACCCTGATCAGTTTTATCTGGCCGGCACAGAATCAGTCACTTATGGAGCAACTGGCTGCCAAAAAAGTAACTGTTCTTGCCATGGACAGCGTTCCCCGTATATCCCGCGCACAAAAACTTGATGCCCTGAGTTCCATGGCCAATATCGCCGGCTACCGGGCAGTGGTGGAAGCGGCCAATCATTTCGGACGCTTTTTTACAGGCCAGATAACAGCTGCCGGCAAGATCCCGCCAGCCAAGGTCATGGTCATCGGCGCCGGGGTGGCCGGTCTTGCTGCCATCGGTACTGCAATCAGCCTGGGTGCGATTGTTCGGGCCTTTGATACTCGTCCGGAAGTGAAAGAACAGGTAGAGAGTATGGACGCCGAGTTTCTTGAACTTGACTTCGAGGAGGAAGGTTCAGGTGAAGGTGGCTACGCCAAGGTTATGAGTGATGAATTTATCAAGGCAGAAATGGAGTTATTTGCCACACAGGCAAAAGAAGTGGACATCATCATCACCACAGCACTGGTTCCCGGCAAACCGGCACCGGAACTGATCACAGAAGATATGGTTAAGTCCATGAAAGACGGCAGTGTCATTGTTGACCTGGCAGCGGAGCAAGGCGGTAACTGTAAGTTGACCGAGCCCGACCAGGTGGTGACCCACCATGGCGTGACTATCATCGGCTATACCGATCTCCCCAGCCGCTTACCAACGCAGTCCAGCCAGTTATATGCCACCAATATCCGTCATTTGTTATCGGATATGTGCCCGGACAAGAACGGTGAGATCAATGTCGACATGGAAGACGAAGTGATCCGTGGTACGACAGTGATCAAGAACGGAGAAATCACCTGGCCACCACCGGCACCGAAGCTCTCCGCAGCCCCGAAAAAGGCACCCGAGAAAATACCGGAACCGGAAGTGAAAGAAATCAAGAAACCGGGAGTGCTGTCATACCTGATACCTTTTATTGCCGGGGGCCTTGCGTTATTTGGCCTGGGCCTGGTCGCACCGCCCGAATTTATGCAACATTTCACCGTGTTTGTGCTCGCCTGTTTCGTTGGTTACATGGTGATCTGGAATGTCACCCCATCGTTGCATACTCCGCTCATGAGCGTAACCAATGCCATTAGCAGTATCATTATCATTGGTGCACTTCTCCAGATTTCTTCCGAGAATAAAACGATCATGATTCTTGCCGCTATTGCGATCCTGATCACCAGTGTCAATATTTTTGGTGGCTTCGCTGTTACACAGCGCATGCTGCAGATGTTCAGGAAATAAGGGGAATGGTCATGCCATCAGGAGTCATTACCGTTTCATATATTGCGGCCACTATCCTTTTTATCCTGGCCCTAGGCGGTCTGAGTAACCAGGAAACATCACGCAGGGGCAATCTCTACGGCATCATTGGTATGTTAATTGCCCTGCTCGTCACCATCTTTGGGCTGGTCACGGCAAATTATGGTCTCCTGCTTGGCGGTGTGATTATCGGTGGCACTGTTGGTTTGCTGCTTGCGCGCAAGGTTGAGATGACTCAGATGCCGGAACTGGTTGCTATCCTGCACAGCCTGGTTGGTATGGCCGCCGTACTGGTTGGCTTTGCTAACTTTATGGACCACAGTATAGCTTACACCGGTGTCGACAAAACCATACATGATATAGAAACCTATTTGGGAATACTCATCGGTGCTGTGACTTTCACCGGTTCTGTCATAGCCTTTGGTAAACTGAGTGCCAAGATCTCCGGGAAGCCCCTGCTCTTGCCAGCACGACACTGGCTGAACCTGGGCATACTCATTGCCTGTATCTGGATGGGTGTCTCATTTGTTGAACAATCAGCAGCTGGCAGTGGTTTGACGCCATTGTTGATCATGACCGTACTTGCCCTGCTCTTTGGCATTCACATGGTGATGGCCATTGGTGGTGCCGACATGCCCGTGGTGATTTCCATGTTGAACAGTTATTCCGGTTGGGCCGCGGCAGCGACCGGCTTCATGTTAAATAACGACCTCCTGATTGTTGTCGGCGCACTGGTCGGCAGCAGTGGTGCAATCCTCAGTTACATCATGTGCCGGGCCATGAACCGAAGATTTGTTGCTGTCATTGCCGGTGGCTTTGGAACCAGCGGTGGTACTGCTGCCGCAGGATCCGGAGAGGCTGGTGAGGTGATATCAATTGATGCTGAAGAAGCAGCCAATTTGTTATCTGCTGCCAAGGAAGTCATGATAATTCCCGGTTATGGAATGGCTGTTGCCCAGGCTCAGCACATCGTTAATGAAATCACCAAGCACTTACGTGACAAGGGCGTCAATGTTCGTTTTGGCATTCATCCCGTTGCCGGCAGAATGCCGGGCCATATGAATGTACTGCTGGCCGAGGCCAGGGTCCCTTATGACATCGTCTTCGAGATGGATGAGATTAATGAAGATTTTCCGGATGTGGATGTCTCCGTGGTGATTGGTGCCAACGATATTGTGAATCCATCGGCTCAGGAAGTACCGGATAGTCCCATTGCCGGTATGCCAGTACTGGAATGTTGGAAAGGCAAAACGACCATCGTGCTTAAACGCAGCATGGCCACTGGTTATGCTGGAGTGGATAATCCCCTTTTCTACAAGGAAAATACCCGCATGCTGTTTGGTGATGCCAAGGAAAGCCTCGAATCAGTTTTTAAATTGCTGCCTGACTGATATACCCTAACATTTGTCGATCTTAAGACCGGTAATTGTTTTTAATGTTTTATGAATGCACCGGATTTCAGCCTGCTGAAAGATTCTTATCTCTATGCACCAGCAAATAAGGAGAAAGAATTTGCTCATTCTTCCCCATGGGTCCCGCCAATCAACGATTTGTTAAACGCGGGCTATTCATTCACCGCCAGGTGCTTCACCGAGGAAGGATATCTTTTCAGGGGAGTAGAGACCAATATGTTCAGATCTATCGTGGAGGGTATTTTTCACCATTTTCATGGTTCCAGGGAGGAAAGCCGGGTGGAGCGCATCATGAATATTTATTTCATCACTCATGAACTGAGTGATGCATTGACCGTCAGCGGTTTGAAACATGGCAATCCAGAGGGCGGTATTCTCGTTTTCCCGGCAAGTTTGTTCAATGAGGCCTTATCAAAAAAAACCGCGGCAGTTCTCGCGATTGGTGACAGTGGTATGGTTTTTCGCTATCCGTTTATCACTAAAAAGTTATTAATACACGACTTGAGCCGGCTGATCGTGACTGATTCACTTGCAGAAAAACTACTGGGCAGAAGACCGGAATTACATGACTTGTTGTTGCCGGTTCAAACCGATGAGGCAGGGACTTGTGAGTCTGTAATCAAACAGATGCTGGATAGCCATGACATATCACCCACCAGGCTCAAGTCTGCGGAAACGGTCCCCCGCCTGAATAAAACTGCCTGATCGGTATTATCTATTCGTTTTCCTGGTGGGCCATCACTGACATTTCACCTTCCCTTGAGATGGCGACCTCCAGAAGTATGGGTTGGCAACAGACCTGGCAGTCTTCCACGTAGGAGCGGGACTCATCCGAGCGGTCAATCAGCAAGGACAGGGGTTCACCACAGTAAGGGCATTGAATGGCATATTCATCCAGGGCATTCATACCCTAAGTATAGGTTGTAATTAGCGGCCAGCTAAAAATCTCATCCGATTGTGCTTAAACCGTCCATATATTCCCTAAGTACCGATGGCACCTCGATTTTAGCGTCTGCTTGCTGGAAATTTTCCATAATAGCGATCAGGGTGCGGCCCACGGCAAGGCCGGAACCATTCAGCGTGTGTAATAATTCCGGCTTGCCGGTATCAGGGTTACGCCAGCGGGCTTTCATACGGCGGGCCTGGAAATCTTCGAAATTGCTGCAGGACGAAATCTCGCGATATCTCTGCTGTCCAGGCATCCAGACTTCCAGGTCATAGGTCTTGGCTGCGGAAAAGCCCAGATCACCACCACACAGGGCAACCACACGGTAGGGTAATTCAAGCAGTTGCAGGATCTTTTCCGCATGCCCGGTCAACTCTTCAAGTACCGCGTAGGAATCATCCGGCTTGACCAACTGGACCAGCTCCACTTTTTCAAACTGGTGCTGGCGGATCATGCCGCGTGTGTCCTTGCCATAGGATCCGGCTTCACTGCGGAAACAGGGTGTATGGCAAACGTATTTTTTTGGCATGGTTTCAGCATCCAGGATCTGATCACGGGCCAGATTGGTCACCGGCACCTCTGCCGTCGGTATTAAATAAAAACCCTGCTCAGGGATTGCAAACAGGTCTTCTTCAAACTTGGGCAGCTGACCGGTCCCGCGCATGCTGTCTGCATTTACAAGATAAGGAACATTGACCTCCTCATAGCCATGATCCTTGATGTGTACATCCAGCATGAACTGGATCAAGGCGCGGTGAAGCCGGGCGACCGCACCACTCAGTACCACGAAGCGTGAGGCACTGATACGCGTGGCAGCTTCAAAGTCAAGCAGACCAAGTTTCTCTCCCAGGTCCACATGGTCTTTAGGCTCAAATTCAAAAGTGGGCTGTTTGCCCCAGACCCTGATTTCTTTATTGTCATCCTCTCCGGTTCCTTCCGGCACAGATTCATGTGGCAGATTGGGGATGCCCATCAAGAGATCATTTAATTGTTCCTGGATTTCGTTAAGCCGGGTTTCATGTTCTTTCAATCTATCGCCCAGGTTGCCTACTTCGTCCAGCAAGGGCCGGGTATCACCACCCTGCGCCTTGATCTTGCCAATCTCTTTCGAGCGTTGGTTACGTTCCTGTTGTAACTCCTGGGTAGCAACCTGCAATGTCTTGCGATCGCTTTCCAGTTCTTCGATAGTTGACGTATCAAGTTGATAACCCCGTTTCTCCAGTGATTTGGCAACTTCCGCGAGATGATTACGCAACAAATGGGGATCCAACATGAGATGATCTTCCTTCCTGCTATTGAACTACAGTGTGATTCTGGCTGGCCAGTAAACAATATGGCCAGGAGATATTTTCAGGTTTAATTGTTCGATTATGGTTTTAATTTTTTCCGGCTCATCATAAAACTCAATGACCACTGGCAGGTCCAGAGACATGTCAGTCAATGTGGAAGAATGATATTTACCTGAAACACCAAAGCCGGTAATGCCTCGAAATACAGTGACGCCCCTCACCTTGCTGTCATCATGTAAAAATTCCAGAATCTCCTGCTGATGTGCCTTGGCCTCATGCAGGTAAATCCGGACCATAGTAACTTCCATCTCTTTCATGCCTGCCTCGCGATTACCATTCCCAGCCAGCAAACTGTTATACACAAACTCACGCTTAATACTATGTTCAAAAGTGCCTTGATTTGCTCACCGCTCTCAAGCAGGTGCAAGGTTTCAATTGAAAAAGTTGAAAATGTGGTAAAGGCACCTAGCAACCCGATCAAGAGACCTGCCCGCCATTCAGGTGCAATGTCCATGCGTTCTGTTAAAAACACATAAAATATACCCATCAGTAGTGAACCGATCACATTGACGGTTAATGTTCCGTAAGGAAATCCCCGCCCAAGCAGCGCATGGATGCCGTTGGCCAGCCAGAAACGAAACAGGGCCCCCATAGCGCCTCCGCCAGCGATGAATAATAGTTGCATGATAAGCAGGTAATTGTTTTTCTGATGACCATTTTATAACAAGCAGCTGTTATTTTCTTTTTTTTGCCTGTTTGTCCAACTCTCTTAGATGCGCGAGTTTCTCGGCTATTTTGATTTCAAGGCCACGCTCTACAGGATTATAATAGTGCTCTTCCGCCATGCCCTCCGGGAAATATGATTCACCTGCGGCATAGGCTTCCGGCTCATTATGTGCGTAACGATAATCCTTGCCGTAATCCAGGTCTTTCATCAACCGGGTCGGTGCATTCCTGAGATGCAGAGGAACCTCTTTCGAACCGTGCTGCCGTGCCGATGCCATGGCGGTCTGGTAGGCCTTGTAAACTGCATTACTCTTGGCAGCGCAGGCCAGGTAGACGATGGCCTGGGCGATGGCCAGCTCGCCTTCCGGAGATCCCAGACGTTCCTGGGTCTCCCAGGCATCCAGGGCCAGCCGCAGGCCCCTCGGGTCAGCATTTCCGATATCTTCAGAGGCCATGCGTACTACGCGTCGGGCGATATAGAGCGGATCACAGCCGCCGTCCAGCATGCGAGCAAACCAGTACAGTGCCGCATCCGGTGACGATCCCCGAACGGATTTATGCAATGCTGAGATCTGGTCGTAAAAGGCCTCACCACCCTTGTCAAAACGCCTGAAGGCGGCACTGCTCAGGATTTCAGTAAGCAGTTCATCATCAATCTGGCCAGATTCTGACAAGTCCGAGGCTATTTCCAGCAGATTCAGTGCCCGGCGGGCATCACCATCAGCAATCTCGGCCAATTTCCTGCTCGCTGTATCCGAAATACTCAATTGCCGGTTGCCAAGACCAGACTCTTTGTCTTTAAGGGCCCTTTGAATGATCGCTTCCATCGCATCAGCTTCGATGGTTTTGAGTACATAGACCCTGACCCGTGACAGCAGGGCATTATTGAGTTCAAACGACGGGTTTTCCGTCGTCGCCCCGATAAAGGTGACCGTCCCGTCCTCCACAAAGGGCAAAAAGGCATCCTGCTGGGATTTATTGAAACGGTGGGCTTCGTCGATAAACAAAACGGTGTCCCTGTCGTATAGCTCCCGGTATTGTTGTGCCTTATCGATTGCAGCGCGAATGTCTTTGACACCGCTGAGTACAGCCGAGAGTGTCAGGAACTGGGCATCACAGGTATTGGCAATGATCCTTGCCAGGGTAGTCTTGCCGGTGCCAGGCGGACCCCAGAAGACCATAGAATGCAACCTGCCCTGTTCAATGGCCTGGCGCAGCGGCTTGTCTTTCCCGAGTATATGTTCCTGCCCCACAAAATCCGCCAGACGGTGCGGCCGCATCCTGTCTGCGAGCGGGTGGAAATCCGGGACTGCATTCATCTGGGATTGGTTTTTTTGATGGTATTACTGGGTTGACTGACGCTCATCAATCACATCAACACCTTGCGGGGAATTGAAGCGGAACAAGCCAGCATCCAACCGGGTGTTTTTCCTGGCATTGATAAAATCAATCCGGGTAATCTGGCCGAGATTATCGAACAGGATCATCATTCCCAGCCTGTCGCCGTCGAAACCAAGACGGACTTTGCTGTACTGGTTATCTGCTGCCTTCGGCTGTAGTTCAATCCAGTCAAAACCCTCAATGTTCCCCAGATTGACCTTACGATAGTATTCATCAACCCGGCTTTGGCCACTGATGATGGCCGCCGGGGTGTTATCCATGGTCTCTGAAATATTACGGACCGTCACCTGCTCGAGGTCAACATCATACATCCACAGGACGTCTCCATCCGTGACCAGTATCTGACTGTAAGGCGCCTTGTAAACCCAGCGAAACTTGCCCGGGCTTTGCATGTACATCACGCCACTGGATATTTCCAGGACTTCACCCCGTTCATTGGACAGGGTTTGCTTGAAATCAGCATGGAAGTTTTCAAATCCGTCAAGGAAGTTTTCCAATGGCCCCGGTGAATTCCCGGCTGCCATGGCTTGTGAGAACACCAGCGGCAAGGAAACCAAAAATAGTTGCAGTAATTTAATCATGCATTAATAGACCATGATTACCGGCATTCATTCCGGCGGTGGCGGGGCAATGACATCCCGGCTGCCGTTAGATTCCAGGGGGCCAACGATGCCACTCTGCTCCATCTCCTCAACCATTCTTGCCGCCCGGTTGTAGCCGATTTTCAGACGCCGCTGAATATAGGAAATCGATGCCTTGCGGGTTTCTGTCACGATCCGCACGGCTTCATCATAAAGGGGATCAAGATCATCACTCACTGTCTCCAGGCCGGGGATGGGTTCAGTACCGCCTTCCAGGGGCCCGCGAATGATCTCGTCATGATAATCAGGTTCGGCGCCTTTTTTCAGTTCATTGGCCACTTTGTGGACTTCCTGATCGGCGACAAAGGCACCATGAATGCGCACTGGTGTGGCCGTCCCCGGTGGTAAATACAGCATATCACCATTGCCCAGCAGGGTTTCTGCCCCCATCTGGTCAAGGATGGTGCGTGAATCCACCTTTGAAGAGACCTGGAAGGCAATTCGGCAGGGAATATTGGCCTTAATGAGGCCGGTGATGACGTCGACCGAAGGCCGCTGCGTAGCCAGGATAAGGTGAATGCCTGACGCCCGCGCCTTTTGTGCCAGCCGCGCGATCAATTCCTCCACTTTCTTGCCGACAGTCATCATCATGTCCGCCAGTTCGTCGACAATAACCACAATGAATGGCAACTCATCCAGTATCGGGATCTCGTCGTTTTCATCCAGCGGCTGGTACAGGGGATCCGGGATGGGTTGTTTCTTCTCTCTGGCTTCGGTGATCTTACGGTTAAAGCCGGTAATGTTGCGTACCCCCAGGGCAGCCATCAGCCGGTAACGCCGCTCCATTTCCGCCACGCACCAGCGCAGGGCATTGGCAGCCTCCTTCATGTCAGTCACCACCGGTGCTAGAAGATGCGGTATGCCTTCATAGACAGAGAGTTCCAGCATCTTGGGGTCAATCATGATCAGGCGGATATCCTTGGCCGTGGACTTGTACAGCAGGCCCAGGATCATGGCATTCAGGGCAACCGATTTACCGGCGCCGGTGGTCCCGGCAACCAGCAGGTGCGGCATCCTGCCCAGGTCTGTGACTACGGGTTTACCACTGATGTCCTTGCCCAGGCCCAGGGTCAGGTGTGACTTCATTTCCTCGTATTCCCGGGAATTCAGGATCTCACTAAGGACCACGAGTTCACGGTTCTCGTTGGGTATTTCCAGACCAATGACCGACTTGCCGGGAATGACATCAACTACCCGCACGCTGGTTACCGACAAGGAACGCGCCAGATCCTTGGCGAGGTTGATGATCTGGCTGCCTTTCACGCCTGGGGCAGGTTCAAGTTCGAAACGGGTGATCACTGGGCCTGGATGGACTTCGACTACTTGTGCGTCAATGCCAAAATCTGCCAGTTTCAATTCCACTTGGCGCGACATGGCCTGCAGCGCATCATGAGACAACTGACCAATACGCGCGGGTGGTGCATTTAACAGATTCAATGAGGGCAAAGTGGAATCCGAGGGGTATTCAAACAGGTTCACCTGGCGTTCCTTCTCGGCCCGGTCGCTGGTTGCAAACAGGGAAATCTTCGGTTCAATCCGCACAGGCTCACGTTGCCGGCCCTTGTCCTGGTCAATCTGCACCAAAATCTCCCGCTCCCGCTTGGCGACACGGCCCTTGAGTTCGTCCCTGAGCCTCAGGCGCAGGTCATTGGCCCAGTTCAGGAACCGCAGGGTCCAGTGTCCAGAGACATCCATCAGCCATAACCAGGACAGCCCGGTAAATAGCGTGATGCCGATCAGGAACATGGCCAGCAGAAACAGTGTGCTGCCGGTCATCCCCATCACCGGCACCATTCCGGAACCAATCACGTCTCCAAGAATGCCACCCGCGCCGCGGACTTCATAAGGCAAGCCACTGTTCGGCAGAAAATACAGGCGCGCCAGACCACAACCGCCAATATAGGCCAGTATCAGCCCGGCGCTGCGAAGGGCATAACGGACATAGTCCAGGGGCGCATTGGCCTGGAGGGCCTGGTAGACGCGCCAGCCACTGAAACCCAGGAGCACGGGAAACAGGTAACCCATAAAACCAAAGAGATACAGGAGGACATCGGCGATCCAGGCGCCCACCTTGCCGGCGCTGTTGCGGATCATGTCTACGGAGATGGCGTGGGACCAGCCCGGATCATCCGGGTGATAACTCAGCAAGGCTATGAAGAGATAGATCGACAGGGCCGCCAGGGCAATCAGGCTGACCTCCCGGATATTACGTGACAGCTGGTTGCCCAGCTCGTCTGCGGGCTGACGTTTACGCGATGCCTGTGCCATTTAGAAGTTCAACCTCTTTAGCCGGAAAGGGATATAGCCGTATGTTTACAAAGGGATAATTATAACAGGAAATCTGACACTAGTCAGTCCTGATCGTTAAGTGTGTTTTTGCCTGAGTGGAGCCTTTAACGTAACATAGCGCGGCTTTATTCGCCGTGATTTTTTTGTGACCGGAGTTATTCATGACAGACAGCAGACATTGCCGATTACTTATCCTGGGCTCGGGACCGGCCGGTTACACGGCAGCCCTGTATGCGGCCCGCGCCAACCTCTCACCGGTGATGATCAGCGGCCTGGAACCGGGCGGCCAGTTAATGACCACCACGGACGTCGATAACTGGCCTGGTGATGTCGAGGGCTTGCAGGGACCAGACTTGATGAACCGGATGCTGAGGCACGTCGAGCGTTTTGATACGGCGGTGATTAACGATCACATCCATACCGCGGACCTGAAACAGCGGCCGTTTCGCCTGGAGGGTGATAACGGCGTTTATACCTGTGATGCCCTGATTATCGCCACCGGGGCCTCGGCCAAATACCTGGGCCTGCCCTCTGAAGAGGCCTACAAGGGCCGGGGCGTATCTGCCTGTGCTACCTGCGACGGCTTTTTCTACCGCGGTGCTGATGTGGCTGTGATTGGTGGTGGCAATACTGCCGTGGAAGAGGCCCTGTACCTGTCAAACATCGCTCGCCAAGTTACGCTTGTCCACCGCCGCGACGCGTTGCGGGCCGAGAAGATCCTGGCCAACCGTCTGCAGGAAAAAGCCGACAACGGCAATGTTGTTATCAAGTGGGACAATGTCCTCGACGAAGTACTGGGTGATGAGAGTGGCGTGACCGGCATTCGTATCAAGAGTACGAAAAATGACACGACCGAGGAATTGCCGCTGAAGGGCGTATTTATAGCCATCGGCCATGAACCGAATACCGGTATATTCAAGGGCCAGCTGGACATGAAAAACGGTTACATCATCGTTAATAGTGGACTTGACGGCCAGGCCACGGCCGCCAGTGTTGACGGTGTCTTTGCTGCCGGAGATGTGGCTGACCATGTCTACCGCCAGGCCATTACCTCGGCCGGCAGTGGCTGTATGGCAGCCCTCGATGCCGAGGCTTACCTGGATAATCTGGAAAACCGCCTGTGAAAGCAGCCCTGATTCAAGAAACGGGCGAACCGTCCGTCCTGCAGTATCAGAACACGCCAACGCCCGATTTAACAACACCGACGGACGTCCGCGTCCGGCTCAAGGCGGCCGGGATCAATCCGATTGACACCAAGCTCAGGCGTGGAATGTATCCCATGACCCACTTCCCGGCCATACTCGGATGTGACGGTGCTGGCGTTGTCGAAAAGGTTGGTGATCAGGTCAAAACGCTACAACCGGGTGATGAAGTCTTCTTTTTTTACGGTGGTCTGGATGGTGTCCCGGGAAATTACGCGGAATATATTGTGCTTGATGAGCGATTCGCTATTCTCAAACCTGACGCAATTGATTTTATACACGCTGCCGCGGCACCACTGGTTTCATTGACGGCCTGGGAAGCCCTGCATGATCGCGCCGGCATGAAGCAGGGAGACCGTGTTCTCATCCATGGCGGTGCCGGTGGTGTGGGACATGTCGCCATTCAAATTGCAAAGCGGGCCGGGGCGCTGGTTTGCACAACTGTAAGCAACGATGAAAAAGCAGCATTCGTTAAAAAGCTTGGTGCAGATTACATCATCAATTACCGGGAAACTAACTTCGTGGATGCAAGCCTGGAGTGGACGGATGGTCAGGGCGTTGATATCGTCATGGACAATGTCGGCGGCAGTGTGATACCAGAGAGCTTCGCCGCACTAAAACCCTACGGTAACCTGGTAACTCTCCTGAAACCAGAGCAAGACACTGACTGGACACTTGCCAGACAACGAAACCTGCGACTCGGTTTTGAAGTGATGCTGTTACCACAAGTTGCCGGATTGCTCGATGCGCAGCAACACCAGTCATGGATTCTGCAACAATGTGCCAGATTGATGCAAGACAAGGAACTGGTAGTCGTTGTCAGTCAGACATTGCCGTTGGATAATGTAACCCATGCCCATGAGATGATCGAAACAGGTTCAACGACCGGAAAGATAGTTCTGGAGATCGATTGAACAAAATGAAAGGCAAGAATTTATCCTTGCCACCGTTGTTAAAAAGAATGCTGCACTCCACACTGTTTGTCCTGATTTCGGTCTGGGTCTTGCTGTCGCTGCTGGTGTTTGTGTTTCAAAACAGCTTTGTGTTTCTGCCCTCGAAATTCTTGCACGCCACACCTGCTGATCTGAATCTTCCCTATGAAGACATCAGTTTCAAGACCAATGACAATTTAAATTTGCATGGCTGGTATGTGCCGGCTGAGGATCCTGACGCGACCTTATTATTTTTTCATGGTAATGCCGGCAATATTTCCCAGCGCCTGGATACGATTGAAATGTTCCGCAGCATAGGTTTATCCGTGTTTGTGATTGATTATCGGGGATATGGCAGAAGCGAAGGCAGTCCCTCAGAATCCGGAACCTATCAGGATGCCGAGGCAGCCTGGCAATTCCTGATTAACGACAGGAATATTGCAGCCAATGAGATCATCATCTTTGGCAGATCGCTGGGGGGCGCCGTCGCTGCCTGGCTGGCAAATAAAACGAAACCAGGGGCTGTCATCCTTGAGTCAACCTTTACCTCCGTAAATGATATGGCCAGTCAATTTTATCCATATCTGCCAACACGCTGGTTAATGCGCATCAAGTACCCAACCATCGAACGAATTGCCGGTATAAATTCACCTTTGCTTTTGATCCACAGTTCCGATGATGAAATCATTCCATATCATCAGGGACAAATCCTGTTCAATGCCGCCAATGACCCAAAATCATTCCTCATGATTCAAGGTGATCATAATTACGGTTTTATTGAAAGTAAAACTATGTATCTACAGGGCATAAAAAACTTTATTACCCGCCATATGCGACAGAAAACAACACTGTCCCGATGACATTACTCGATAAAATAGAACGTGCAGGGAATCGCCTGCCCCATCCTGCAAGCCTGTTTGCAATTGGATTATTAATCGTGATGTTGATTTCCCAGGTTGCAGCCAGCCTTGAGTGGACTGTTAACAGTCCATATACCGACAAGCTCGAGGCCAGGAGCCTGTTGTCCAGTACCGGACTATGGTGGTTGCTGAGTCACATGGTGGAAAATTTCATTCGCTTTCCTCCGCTCGCCATTGTACTGGTCGGCATGCTGGGTATAGGTATGGCAGAACGTACCGGTCTACTACCCGCCGTGCTCCGTTACCTGATGTTGATAACACCGAGGCAATTACTGACACCAGTAACCCTGTTTCTGGGGATCATGTCGTCACTGGGGCTTGATGCCGGTTACGTAGTCTTGCCACCAATTGCTGCGGCCATGTACCTGGCTGCGGGGCGTTCACCCTTGACTGGTATTGCCACTGTATTTGCAGGTGTTTCGGCAGGATTCAGCGCCAACCTTTTAATTACCGCCGTTGATCCACTGCTTGCCGGCTTTACCCAGGCTGCGGCAACCATCATACGCCCGGATTACCAGGTGGCCGTCACTTCAAACTGGTGGTTCATGATTGCTTCCACGGTCATTCTTATGTTTGCCGGCTGGTTCGTGACGGCAAAATGGGTTGAACCTGCAGCAGATTCATATGTGATCACTGAGCCAGCAGAAGAACAGGCATATATTGACAGGGAACGGGAAAAAAGAGGCCTTCTGCATGCGCTGCTGGCCATATTAATAGTATTCGGACTCATCATTGCAGCCATCCTTGTGCCCGGCGGACCTTTGTTTGGTGAAGGCAAACGCTTCGACCGCTGGATAGAAGTGACTGTTCCGATCCTGTTTCTGATGTTTTTTATTCCAGGCGTTGTTTTCGGAATCAGCAGCGGGACAAACAAACACGACCGCGATGCTGCAAGGATAATGGGACAAACCTTTGCTGGCCTCGGGCCTTATATCGTCCTGGCATTTTTTGCCGCCCAGTTTATCGAGGCATTTAAATACAGTGGCCTGGGAGGAATGCTGGCCATCAGTGGAGGCCAGTACCTGGCATCTCTGAATATCATCTCTCCAGCATTATTGACCGGCTTTATCCTGCTTGCCATGACCACAAATCTGTTCATAGGTTCGGCTTCTGCCAAATATGCTTTCCTGGCACCGGTATTTGTGCCGATGTTGATGCAGGTCGGATTCAGTCCGGAGTTGACCCAGGCAGCTTACCGGGTTGGTGATTCGGTCACGAATATCATCACACCACTCAATCCCTATATGGTAATTATCCTGGCCCAGGTCCAGAAATACGCAAGGGGTTCCGGCATGGGCACATTAATTGCCATGATGCTGCCCTATGCCTTGTGTTTTGCCCTGGTATGGACGCTCCTTCTGACCGCCTGGATGTTGCTTGATATTCCACTTGGCCCGGGTGCACCGCTGAATTTTGATCTATCATTATTATGATAGAATGATAATTAATTAACTTTTTAAACATTTTGAAGGCCATGCGTAAAAAACCCGTTTACAAGATCATTTTTCACAACCAGGACAAGATATTTGAAGTCTATGCCAAAAACGTGCACCAGGGGGCCATGTTCGGCTTTATTGAAATAGAGGAACTATTATTTGGTGAAAAATCCTCGATAGTCGTCGATCCATCGGAGGAAAGCCTGAAGGCAGAATTCAACCATGTATCACGGACCTACATTCCGATGCATTCCATCATTCGCATTGATGAAGTTGACAAGCAAGGTGCCAGCAAGATATCCAAAGGTAGCAATCAGGGTAATGTCACTCACTTTCCGGTCTATACCAGCGGCGATAAGTCAAAAAAATAAGCCGTCAGTTTCACATTCAGGCACTACCCGTATACTCCAACAGCGTCTGTACGTGATGTGACGCGGCACTGGCATTCCCCCTGAGGTTGTATCCACCCTCAAGTACAGATATCAGTTTCCCCCCCGCATATTGTCCGGCTATATCCATTACCAGGCGGGTCAATCTGACAAAGCCCTTATCCGTTACCCTGAAGCAACCCAGGAGATCATTCTTGCGACTGTCAAACCCGGCTGAGACTATAACAAGCTCGGGTTTGAATTCATGCATCCTGGGAAGCAATTTTTCCCTGAACGCGGTAATTATTTCTGCATCACCGGAGCCGCAACCCAGGTGTACGTTGATATTGAAACCCTTGCCGGCACCTTCGCCGGTTTTTTCCGGACTTCCTGTGCCAGGATAGGCATAGAGATCATGGGTTGAAAAAAACAATACCTCAGGATCATCATAGAAAACAGCCTCGGTACCGTTACCATGGTGATAATCCCAATCAACAATCAGAATTTTTCTCAGTTTATATTGTTTCTTTGCATATCGTGCGGCTATCGCCACGGAATTGAAAAAACAGAAACCTTCTTCCCTGCCTGTATTGAGAGCATGATGTCCGGGAGGCCGGGTTGCACAAAATGCATTCCGCATTTCACCACGACAGACTGCATCTGTCGCAGCGAGCACACCACCGACAACACCGACGGCTACCGGAAAGGAAGTCGGATAGGACTCCCTGATCTTGTTAATGTGTTCGGATGTATGGACAAGACTAATTTGTTTTCCAGCATCGGTATATACCGGTATTTGCTCAAGTTTATCTTTAAGACCGGCCTCATTAAATGCCTGCATTAAATAAACCAGTCGGTCAGGTGATTCCGGGTGATCCTCATAAAGGATATGTTTCAGAAAAAGATCATCATAGACCAGTCCTGAACGCGATAACCCTGTTGCAAATACATGTGGTAAAGCAAAACCGGGGCCAATACTGGTTACTCCTGCAATGGCCAGTAATTCAAGAAAACGCCTGCGATTCATAATTAATACATTGTCTTTAGTGAACAACTTGATTTAGACTAGGATTATCTGTTGAATTATACAGAGACTTATATTGACAAAGAACGTATTTCAGATGAAATCAACCTGTATCAGGCTCGGTTGCATCTTGACTTACCTGAATATGCCAGTACCTGTGTGGGCCCAGTGGACCGTTGAAATCCATGAGGCATATGAATCCGGTGAACAGATCAAGGCCGCAGTAACAAGGAACAATGATGGCTACAAACTTGAAGTATACCGGGATGAAAATGGCGTCGTTCGCTCCCGATTCAGCACGGAAAAAACCCTGACCAGGATTGACAGTCAATATTGCCCTACATTTGATGTAGTCAATCGCGGCATGCAAAATGTCTCAATCAACGGAGAGAATTGTCTGGTTGAAAGCGGCTGGACTGAGTTTATTCTTGGTTATATTAATAACAATCAGGTTATTTCAAATCCACTTTACAATTTCATGAATGGCAGAGAAATAGTTTATCGCTTCAAGAAATTTCCTTATGGATATGCAGAGACATCCTTTTCCCTCAATCGTTCAAAACAGGCTTTGCTTGAGGCCCTGGGCTTTAATCTGACAGTTCAAACAGACAAAGGTTACTCAAACTAATCACGCAAAAGATTGAAATATTCAGTACGCAGAGTCAGATCGCTTACTGATATCCATTCCAGCGAATGGAACCAGCTTACAGGCGATACAAATCCTTTTCTGAAACATGAATTTCTGTCCGGGCTTGAGCAATATGACTGCCTCACAAGTCATGGCTGGTACCCTTGTCATATCATCGTAGAATCCGGGAAAAAACTGCTTGCTGCCCTGCCCCTTTATTTCAAGACAAATTCAATTGGTGAATTTGTATTTGACTGGCAATGGGCCGAAGCCTATGAAAATGCTGGTGGCAAGTATTACCCCAAGCTCGTTTCGGCCATCCCCTTCACACCGGTCACAGGTGATCGATGCCTGATTTCGCCGGACTTATCAAAGCAGGAATTCAGCAAGGTCCTGATTGATGCCGCAAAGGATCTGGCCAATGAAACACAGGCATCAGGGCTGCACATACTTTTCCCGGACCCATCCGAGTGCAAAAACATGACAAACATGGAAATGATGCTGCGAAAAGGCTGCCAGTATCACTGGTTAAACCATGGTTATTCTGATTTTGAAGATTTTCTAAGCAGGCTATCTGCAAAAAGGCGGAAACAAATCAGAAAAGAACGCAAAGCACTTGCTATCCCGGAATTCAATATTCATATATTGAGGGGAAACGAAATAACCGAGCATCACTGGAAAACATTTCACAACTTCTACGCATCAACATTCTACAAAAAATGGGGCGAGCCTCGTTTTACCAGAAAATTTCTGGATTCACTCAGTCAATCTATGCCTGAATCTGTGCTTTTAATCATGGCCAGGTATGACAACAATTACGTAGCTGGTGCACTCGCGTTTGAAGGTGGAAATACGCTTTTTGGGAGGCATTGGGGTTGTTCTGATGACTACAAATTTCTGCATTTTGAGCTATGTTATTATCAGACCATAGAGTATTGTATTGAGCATGGACTTTACAGGCTGGATGCAGGCGCCCAGGGTGAGCACAAGATCTGGCGCGGTTTCAAGCCGGTAGAAACGTGGTCAGCACACTGGCTGACTAACAATAATTTCTCGAAAGCAATCGATAATTTTCTGAAGCAGGAAACCAAATATATTGACAGCTACATAAATGATTTGGCAAAACACACGGCATACAGACATACCGGTGACTCCTGATGGCCATTGCCTATAAAAACAGCGATCAACTTTACTGGGTAAAGGACAATGTGATTTCTGCAGAGTTTCCCGAAGTCAGTAAGGCATTATCTGATCCGGACGGCCTTCTTGCTATAGGGGGTTCATTAACTATAGACCGTCTCATTATTGCCTATCAGAAAGGAATTTTCCCATGGTATAACGAAGGTCAGCCCATTCTTTGGTGGTCACCTAATCCCCGATGGGTACTCGAACCGTCTGGTATAAAAATCTCTCGCAGCCTGCGCAAGACACTTCGGAAAAACATTTTCACTGTAACAGTCAACCGTGCGTTTGAAAACGTTATCAATGCCTGTTCTGCACCAAGAAAAGATGCTATTGGTACCTGGATCACCCCGGAATTAAAAAAGGCGTTTATCAATTTAAACAAATCCGGCTATGCCCACTCGATTGAATGCTGGCATGGACAAAGGCTGGTGGGTGGACTGTATGGTATTGCCATGGGCCGGATATTCTTTGGTGAATCAATGTTCAGTAAAATGAATGATGCATCCAAGGTAGCGCTGGTAAATTTATGCCGGTTCCTTGAAAAACTGGATTTTCAATTAATTGATTGCCAGGTATATACCAGACATCTCGAAAGTTTGGGCGCCTATGCCATGGAAAGAAAACCATTCATAGATATTCTTCATGAATTTTGTGATTTATCACATCTTCACCAGTGGCAAGGTAAATTAAATTGTGACTGAGGAATTCAAACTACCTGAGCTCTATATCACACCGGAGCATGAATGCAGCTATCTGCCTGACAAACATGCCTCCACGTTATTTGTAAATCCCCAGGCCAGGAAAAATAATTATCTTTACAGTTACCTGAGCAGTAAAGGTTTTCGTCGTAGCGGCGAACAGCTTTACATGCCTTACTGTACTCACTGTCAGGCCTGTATTCCTGTGCGAATACGTGTCATGGAATTCAAGCCAGACCGGAATCAGAGAAGGGTTCTGAAAAAAAACAGCGACTTGGATATATCGATAGAGGCGGTCGCATTCCGGGATGATGAATATGAACTGTATTGCCACTACCTTGAAAACAGGCATATAGGTAGTGCAATGTGTAATCCTTCGCCCGAGGACTATCTGTCTTTTCTGGACTCATCCTGGAGCAACACTCGATTTCACAGATTCACCCTGAATGACAGACTGATAGCTGTTGCTGTTGTTGACTATCTGCATGATGCTTTGTCTGCAGTTTACACATTTTTTGACCCGGAATATTCGGCAAGGAGTCCTGGAAAATTTGCAATTTTACATTCAGTTAATATCGCCGGGAAACTTGGCCTGAAATGGCTGTACCTGGGATACTGGATCGAAAAATGCAGTAAAATGAATTACAAGAACCGTTTCCAGGGTATTGAATATTATTATCGACAAGGCTGGACTTCTCGTGCGCCCGGTACAAAAGAATGAGTTCGGTCTTTGCCAGATTCATGATTTTGGTGCACAATTCGCCCTTTTAACTGGAAGCATTAATCTTTATGGCAAAAGAAGAACATATTGAAATGGAAGGAACGGTCATAGAAACCTTGCCCAACACCATGTTCCGGGTAGAACTCGAAAATGGCCACGTTATTACGGCGCATATCTCAGGGAAAATGCGTAAGCACTACATACGCATCCTTACCGGTGACAAAGTCACCGTCGAAATGACACCCTATGATTTGACCAAGGGACGTATAACTTACCGGGCCCGGTAATTATTCATAAAGGTTAACACTTACCTTTCATCAGACAGACAGATTGTTCTTGTAAATCTCCCTAGCACGTTCCAGGTCCCGGGGCGTATCGATACCAACACCGGCACGAGCAGAAGCCTCATCAACCATGATCGTCGCCCCATGATAAAGGGCACGCAGTTGCTCGAGTGACTCCTGAATTTCCAATTCACACTTTGGCAGATCCGGGTATTTGGCAACAAACCCGGCCCGGTATGCGTAGATTCCAATATGGCGACGGAATTCAGTCTGAGACCCCCCCTTGTTCCAGGGAATGGGTGAGCGGCTGAAATAAAGCGCCTCGTTATTCTTATTGACAACAACTTTCACTACATTTGGGTCATCAATCTCCGAATCTTCGTGGATTTTTTCATACAGGGTTGCCATCTGGGCATCCGGCCTGTTTGCTAACAATCCGGCTACCTGGTCTATTAATTCCGGCGGCAAGCCAATTTCATCGCCCTGTACATTAACTACAATTATGTCATGAGCGAGGCCAACAGTGTCTATGACTTCAGCCAGACGATCTGTACCCGATGCATGTTCTTTTGAGGTCAGCAGGCACTCCGCATTGAAACCCAGGGCTATGGACCTTACTTCTTCACTGTCAGTTGCAATCAGAATCCGCTGTGCGTTGCTTTTGCAGGCTGATTCATAGGCGTGTTGTATTAGAGGTTTACCTGCGATTTCCAGCAATACCTTGCCGGGCAGGCGTGTAGAGCCGTGCCTGGCCGGAATAATGGCCACGAAATTTTCTTTCATTATGAGAGGCTGTCCAGCTCTTCCATGCTCAGTGTTCTCGCCTCTTCTTCAAGCAGAACCGGTATGCCATCACGAATCGGGTAGGCAAGGCGGGCAGATTTGGAAATAAGTTCCTGTTTGTCTTTTAAATATATTAATGGGCCCTTGGTGACCGGGCAAACAAGTATATCAAGCAGTTTTTGATCCATCGGTAATTTCCTTCAATAAATTTGCAAGTCGATGCTGGAAAATTTCATCCATTGTCGCATCAATGGAAAGAAACCAGCATTTATCATCGGCAATATATCTACATTTCACAGCGTCTTTTTCGGTCATCAGAACAGGAAAATCATCATCAAAGCGTAAATCATCTTTATTATAAATGTAGTGATCAGGGAATGCGTGTTCAACCGTCTTGATTCCATTATTGCGTAATAACCGGAAAAATCTCGGAGGATGACCTATGCCGGCGACCGCATGGACTGTCCTGTTTCTGTAATCATCAAGTGTCATTGTATTACCTGGATCATTTACTTTGAATAGCCTGCCCGGTATATATTTCATTGAAAACTCCCCATGTTCGGCCTTGCCGTTGCTTACAACGATATCAACCGTCTCAAGGCGTCTGACAGGTTCGCGTAAAGGACCAGCTGGCAAGCACCGTTTATTCCCAAACCGTAACTCGGAGTCGACGACAGCTATTTCCAAATCACGGAATAGCGCCAGATGCTGCAAACCATCATCACTGATGATAATGTCGCATTGATTGGTCCTGATCAGGCCTTCTGCCGCTGATACCCTGTTTGGCCCCCCCACCGCTACAGGACAAGCGGTCCTTCTTGAGATGATTACCGGCTCATCACCCACCATCAGCGGGTCACTGTCCGGTCTGACCTGTTGCGGCCAATGACTTGCCTTGCCGCCGTAACCCCGGCTCACAACCCCGGGACGATAACCCATGTTTTTTAGGTAATTTGCCAGCCATATAACCAGAGGTGTTTTCCCCGAGCCTCCCGCTGTGATATTGCCAACCACTATGACAGGGATGCCAAGACGTTTTACCGGGATAATGCCGGAAGTATAAGCCAGGCGGCGAATGATAATGGCAATTTGGTAAATCCAGGCAAGCGGTATTAATAAAAAGGATACAGGATGCTCACCGTACCACAGAGTATGGATAAATTTTGTTGATCGCATGGATCAGTTTATTGATCTTCCTCGAATATACGGGTAGCAAATGTGATCTTCACCAGATTTAGTTGCCTGGCAGCATCCATGACCTTGACAACCATTTGATGTGGAGCCTGGGCATCGGCGCTGATAATGATAGGTGCCTCTTCAAGGTTGCCAAGCGCATCGTATATACCCTGCTTGATGGTGGATAACTGGCTATTGAGGAGTTCTCTGTCGTTTATATAAATATGGGATTGCGCATCGATTGCAATGTTGATCGCATCTGGCTTGGCCTGGGTTATCTCTTTACTGGCCTCGGGTAACGTAATATTAACTTCAGATTCTCTCTCGAATGTGGTTGAGACCATAAAAAAGATCAGCAGTAGAAATACCACATCGATTAATGGTGTTATATCAAGACCAAGGTCCTCGGTTTTGTCTGGCTTGAAATTCATTGGTTAATTATTTTCCGCGGGGTTATCTCGCTCTCTGAGTCCATGCATAACCTCAATCATTTTCATTGCTTCCTGCTCCATGGTGACAACAAGATCATTAACCTTTCCGCGAAAATAACGGTAAAACATCAACGCGGGAATTGCGACTGACAGTCCCGCTGCCGTAGTAATAAGAGCTGTAGAGATGCCATCAGCAAGGATGCTCGGATCGCCTACACCATGGGATGTAATTACGGCAAATACCTTGATCATACCGATGACGGTACCCAGCAAACCCAGCAATGGACTAATCGCGGCAATAGTTCCAAGAGTATTAAGAAAACGATCCAGTTCATGGGCAACATGACGCCCGACTTCCTCAATACTCTCTTTCATAACATCCCTGTGGTGCTTGCGGTTGACCAGGCCGGCCGCCAGTATTCTGCCCAGTGGTGAACTGTTGTGCAGGAACTTGATCCGGGCCTGATCCAGAGTGCCATCCTTTTCCCATTGCCAGACCTTTCTTACGAGATCAACTGGTGTGATACGAGACTTACGCAATGACCAGAAGCGTTCAGCAATTATGGCAACGGCTATGATCGAGCATAGCAGGATTGGCCACATCAATACGCCACCCGCCTTGAATAGTTCCAGCATTTGGTCCTCCGCTAATGGTTACTGCGATAGTCACATTTTCGTGTGCCAGAATCGCCTTGATTGCTGGCGGTATTCAGTGACCGAGATTTTATTCTGGCGCAATTCTAACAGAATTGCGCCGTTTCTGGCGGTATTCAGTATTTTCGAGCCCAGGTTATTATATCGTCGTATTATATCCTCATTAGGGAAATTGAATCGATTGCGGTAGCCAACCGAAAACAGTACCAGTTCGGGATTAACTGCCTGTATAAACTCACTGGAAGAGGATGTCTTGCTGCCGTGGTGAGGTGCTGTCATTACACCGGCATCCAGTTGATTATTATATACCTCAAGCAATTCAGATTCGGCTTCAATTTCTATATCACCAGTCAAGAGCAGCTTTTTCTGGCCGACCGTAACCATAAGCACACAGGATTTATTGTTGCTTTTATAACTCATGGTATTTCCAGGATGCAATAGCCTGAACCGGATACCATTCCACTGCCAGGAATCACCACGTCCGCAGCTTGTAATATCAGGGATATCTACTCTCCCGGGCTCACTGGTCAATATTTCTGCAACATCGCTAAATTCCAGTAATGCCGGTGCCCCTCCTACATGGTCATTATCACCATGGCTTAATATTAGCTTGTCTATGTGGTGAAGGCCTCTGGATTTGAGGTAAGGCACGAGTACTGCCGTTCCCGCATCAAACGTGGGGCTGAACCGGCCCCCGGTATCATAGATCAACGCATGATCTCTGGTCTGTATGACGGCGGACAAGCCCTGACCCACATCCAGCAGCGTAAACCAGGCCACACCCTCTGCTGGCCGTGCATGAATGGGTGATAGCAACGGTAATAGCCATATCCAGCCTACCCAGCGGCCGGGCAAACCACGCGGCAACAGAATAATTACCACCCCAACAAGTGCAATCAACAAGTGAAGGTATGACGGGGATGGACCATGCCAGACAGAATATTCAAGTCCCTCAAGTAACTCGAGTGCGGGCCATAGCAAGGATATGTTAAAGGCAGCAACTTTCAGCAAGCATGTTGCCGGTATTATCGCTACTGGCAGCAGACAGAGCCCAAAAAGGACCAGAGGAACCACAGCAAAACTTATCCAGGGAATCGCTACCAGATTGGCCAACATGCCAGTCACGGCATATTGTTTAAAGGAAAACAATAAAACAGGAAGAAGACCCACTGCGACGAGGTATTGCGGCCTTCCCCACCGCCACCATACGCTCATTGGGCGGATCCGTGCTGACATACCAAACAGCAGAATCGCAACAGCACCGAAAGACAGCCAGAATGCCGATGATAATAATGAGAGGGGGTCGATCAGCAGAACAGCAAGTATGGCATAACAAAACACGGTTGAAGCGGAATAAAACCGGGTGCCGAACAAGCACAGCCAGAATGCCAGTGTCATGATCAGAGCCCTCTGGGTTGATACTGATAAGCCTGCCAGCAAAGCATAAAGGGTGGCCGCGATAATGGCTGCTGTCGCGGCAAGGTATTGCGCAGGAACCCTGTTCAGGATATGACCGACACGTTTGAACAAGGGCAAAGACACTATATATACAAGAAATGAAACCAGCCCGATATGAAGTCCTGAAATTGCCAGCAAATGACTTGTGCCGGTATTAATCAATGTCTGGTAATCCTTGCTCTTAATCAAGCTGCGATCACCCAGACTCAGGGCAACAAGCATTGGCATTTCGTCAATTGAATTCAATGAATCAGCAATCCGTTGCCTGAGCAAATGCCTGTAGCCATCAATGGAAATGAGCCGTGAGTCATTAATCAGACGGTTTTGATCATCATCGACTACATAACCCGTAGCCCTGATTCGTTGCTGAAATAACCAGCTCTCGTAATCAAATCCACTGGGATTTTGAAATCCCCATGGCCGTTTCAGACGCAAACTGAGCCGCCAGGTTTGGCCCGGGGCGACTTCGACCGGCGTGTTATACCAATTAAGCCGTACTTTGCCCGGGGAGTGATGCCCATACCCTTTGCTATCAATCATATGATTGATATCGAATTCAAACCTGATACTATGTCGCCGTTTTTCCGGCAAGCTTGAAACGACGCCGGATACCACGAGTGTTTTGCCCTCGATTGAACGATCCAGATTTTTTGACAGGACCAATTCTGCCCGGGAAAAGATATAGAGAAAACCCAGTAAGAAAACACCCGCAAAGCGGACGTTTGAACCGGTCGTGAGGCAGGCAACTGCAAGGATTAGTAGCAGAGGAATACAGTAAAAGGAAGGCAAACAAGGCATAAAAGTCAATGACAAGCTGCCTGCAAGGAAAGCGAGCATCCATGTTCGCATAGTAATTATCCAATCCGTGTCATGAAAAATTAATACGAGGTTATTATAACCTCATATGGATCAATATTCAGGATATATCATGCGTCAACGGTCATTATGAAATCATGGTTTAAAGGTTTTCTGCCCGAGAGGCAGTTAATTCAGGAGCACCGCTTCCTCAGACACTTTGGTTCACTGTTGCATGATCCGAACATCTGGCACCTTACCCGCCGCTCTTCTGCCGGTGGAGTAGCAACAGGCCTGTTTTGCGCATTCATTCCCTTACCCGTGCACATGTTTCTGAGTGCCGCTCTTGCCATCCTGTTCAGGGTCAACCTGCCAATTGCTGTGATTTTTACCTGGGTAACCAACCCGCTGACGGTCGCCCCCATTTTCATCTTTGCCTATGAGCTTGGCGCAATCCTGCTCGGCAGATCCCCACGCAATATAACATTTGAATATTCGCTGGATTGGTTGCAAGAGCAGCTGGTCGTAATCTGGGAACCACTGCTGCTGGGCTGTTTTATCCTGGCAACACTGAGCGCGGCCGCTGGTTA
>JBFFIE010000016.1:0-37564 GCA_041556555.1 Gammaproteobacteria bacterium | reverse complement strand
GTTAGCGTCTGCTATCGGTCCCAGTATGCTGTGGGCAATCCCGGGCTTGTCGGGCACCCCGACGATGGTGAGCTTGGCCTCATCTTTATTATGGGCTATCCCGGAGATTATTGCTTCTTCCATACTCTCGTCCTCTTCAGTAATTAATGTGCCCGGCCCTTCCTCGAACGAAGAGAGGACACGCAGCTTGACCCGGTACTTCTGGGCAAATTCGACCGAGCGGATCTGTAATACCTTGGAGCCCAAGCTCGACAGTTCCAGCATTTCCTCGTAGGTGATGGTATCCAGCCGCCTAGCCCGGGACACCACCCGCGGGTCCGCGGTGTAAACACCGTCAACATCTGTAAAAATACGACACTCATCTGCCTTCAGGGCTGCCGCCAGGGCCACGGCCGTGGTATCGGAACCGCCCCGGCCCAGCGTGGTGATATTACCCTCCTCGTCGACACCCTGAAACCCGGCCACCACGACCACCTTGCCCGCGGTCAGGTTACTCTTGATGTTCTGACCACTGATGTCCAGGATCCGGGCCTTGTTGTGGGCATTGTCCGTCAGGATCCGGACCTGGCCACCGGTATAGGAAATGGCATCACAACCGCGCTCTTTGAGGGCGATACTCAGCAGGGCGATGGTGACCTGCTCACCGGTGGAGAGCAGGACGTCCATTTCCCGTGGTGTCGGTATCTCGGATAATTCGCTGGCCAACCCCAGCAGCCGATCGGTCTCACCACTCATTGCCGAGACCACCACCACAATGTCGTCCCCTGTGTTGCGGGCCGCGTGGACCCGTTCAGCTACGGCCTTGATGCGGTCAATGCTACCAACCGAGGTGCCGCCGTATTTATGTACGATTAATGCCATAGCTCCAGTATGAGTTACCAAAAAGGCGCAAATTCTAACGGAATTGCGGGTGAGATTAAATCAGAACGTCAGCCCAGCTGCTGCCGGACCCAGTCCGGAACGCCGGACAGGGCGGCTGGCAGTGCGGCGGGATCATTACCCCCGGCCTGGGCCAGGTCCGGGCGGCCGCCGCCCTTGCCGCCCACCTGCCTGGCGACGAAATTGACCAGATCGCCAGCCTTGATCCGGCTGGTACTGTCGGCCGTGACCCCGGCCACCAAGTTGACCTTGTTGTCGTTGACCGCGGCCAGGATCAGGGCCGCAGTACCCAGCTTGTTCTTGAGCTGATCCACGGTATCACGCAGGGTCTTGGCATCGGCACCGTCCAGGGTACAGGCCAGGACCTTGATGCCGTCGATATCGACGGCGGAATCCAGCATGTCATCACCTGCGCTGCTGGCGAGCTTGGCCTTGTATTGCTCGACCTCCTTTTCCAGCTTGCGGAGCTTTTCCTGCTGGGCGAGCAGCTTGGCTTCGACATTGTCCCGGTCGGTCTTGAGCACCTGGGTAATCTGATCCAGCGAGTGCTGGGTATTATCGACCCAGTCCAGGGCCCCTTCCCCGGTGACCGCCTCGACCCGGCGAACCCCAGAGGCAACGCCTCCTTCCGAGATGATCTTGAACAGGCCAATATCTCCGGCGTGCTCCACGTGGGTACCGCCACAAAGTTCATTGGAGAAAGTCCCGCCAATCTTCAGCACGCGGACGACATCATCGTATTTCTCCCCGAACAGTGACATGGCCCCGGACTCGAGGGCCTTTTCGAGCGGCATGACCTCGACCCTGGTCGGGCTGTTTTCAAGGATGGTGCGGTTAATCAGACGCTCGATGGTCCGGATCTCGTCTGCCGTCAGCGGGTCGGGATGGGAAAAATCGAACCGCAACCGGTCCGGCGCAACCAGGGAGCCCTTCTGCACCACGTGGTCTCCCAGCACCTTGCGGAGTGCGGCATGTAATAAATGAGTTGCGGAATGATTGCGCATAATGTGGCGGCGCCGCTCACCATCCACGGTGGCCGTGACCACATCCCCGACCTTAAGGCTGCCAGCACGTAAGACCCCGAGATGGACATGCGACTGGCCCTGTTTCTTGGTGTCCTCGACCTCGAAAAAGACCCCTGGCCCCGTGAGTTCACCCTTGTCGCCGACCTGACCGCCGGACTGGGCATAAAACGGGGTTTCCAGCAGGATCACCCCGCCCAGATCACCCTGGGCCATGGACTGGACCTTGCGGCCGTCCTGGTAGATGGCAATGATGGTCGATTTCTGCTGCAGGCGGTTGTAACCACTGAATTCACTGACCAGCTTGTCGTCGGTGTTCACCGAGGTCGCGGCCTCGAATTTACTGGCGGCACGGGCCCGCTGCCGCTGTTCGGCCATGGCCTGGTGAAAGCCCTCCATGTCCACCTGCAGTCCCTTTTCCCGGGCCACGTCGGCCGTCAGATCGACGGGAAAGCCGTAGGTATCATAGAGCTTAAAAACCGCCTCGCCGTCTATTTTGTCGCCCTTGAGGCCCGCTATGACCTCGTCCAGGACCTTGAGGCCCTGTTCCAGGGTTTCGGCAAAACGCTGCTCCTCAGCCAGCAGGACTTTTTCAATGTAGGCACGGGAGCGGCCGAGTTCCGGGTAGGCATCGCCCATTTCAGCTTCCAGTGCGGCGACCAGCTTGTAGAAGAACGGCTCCTTGAGGCCCAGCTTGTTACCGTGGCGAATGGCGCGGCGGATGATCCGGCGCAGGACGTAGCCGCGGCCTTCGTTGGAGGGCGTTACCCCGTCGGCAATCAGGAAGGCACAGGAACGAATGTGGTCGACCACGACTCGGCTGGAGGTCACTTCCAGTTTCTTCTTGCCGGCGAGTTGCTTGAGGGCATCAATCAGGTGCTGGAAAAGATCGATGTCGTAGTTGTTATGGACACCCTGCATGACCGCGGTGATGCGTTCCAGTCCCATGCCGGTATCCACCGAAGGGTCTGGTATGGGATTCAGTTTACCGGCGCTGTTGCGATCGTACTGGGTAAAGACCAGGTTCCAGATTTCGACATAGCGATCGCCCTCGGGCTCATCGGAACCGGGCGGTCCGCCGGGGATGCCCTCGCCGTGATCATAGAAGATTTCGCTGCAGGGTCCGCACGGACCGGTATCACCCATGGACCAGAAATTGTCCTTTTCACCGCAACGGCGGAAGCGGTTCCTGGAAACCCCGATTTCCTTCAACCAGATGTCGGCGGCCTCGTCGTCATCCTTGAACACCGTCACCCACAGGCGTTCTTCGGGGATACCGAGTTCCCGGGTTAAAAATTCCCAGGCATAGTCAATGGCTTCGCGCTTGAAGTAATCCCCAAAACTGAAGTTACCCAGCATCTCGAAAAAGGTGTGGTGGCGGGCAGTATAACCGACATTTTCCAGGTCATTATGCTTGCCACCGGCGCGCACACAGCGCTGGGAAGTTACGGCACGGGTGTAGGCGCGTTTTTCATTGCCGAGGAATACGTCCTTGAACTGGACCATGCCGGCATTGGTAAACAGCAGGGTTGGATCATTGGCGGGCACCAGTGAACTGCTGGGTACAACTTTATGGTCACGGTCCCGGAAATATTCCAGGAACTGCGAGCGTATTTCAGACGTTGTTTTCACTCATCACCAGCCTTGATAATTCGCATAATCTGCTCACTCGTATAGCCGCGTTGCTGCAGGAACCTCGCCTGCCTGGCCTGCTCACGATACTCGCTCGGCAGGCCCCGGCCAAACCGCTTTTCACGTGCCTTTTGTGCCCGCCTCGACCACTCGGGATCATTCACATCAAGGTAATGGGAGATGAGGGAATCAGCAATGCCACGTTCGCGTAGTTCCTGCCGTATCCGGATTGGCCCATAGCCTTTTTCAACCCGGCTGCGGGTGAATTGCTCGGCGAAACGATCATCGCTTTGCAGCCCTTCATCGATCAATGATTCGATAACGGCCTGGATAGACACCTCGTCGTAGTCACGACTTTTAAGTTTGTGCGATAGCTCTCGGGCACTGTGTTCGCGACGGGCCAGCAGACCCATAGCACGTTGCCTTATGTCTGCCTTGTCGCTGCTCAGGCCTCGGCTTCCTCTTCGCTTTCGGCAACCTTGACCTTCGGCAAGACTTTCTCACGGATCTTTTGTTCAATCTCCTGTGCCATCTCCGGGTTTTCTTTCAGGAAATTGCGGACATTGTCCTTGCCCTGGCCTATGCGATCACCATTGTAACTGTACCAGGCACCGGTTTTCTCAATCAGTTCATGTTGCACGCCCAGGTTGATGATCTCACCTTCACGGGATATCCCCTCACCATAAAGAATGTCAAAGATGACTTCCTTGAACGGCGGCGCCACCTTGTTCTTGACGACCTTGACGCGGGTCTCGTTGCCGATGACCTCGTCAGCTTTCTTGATCGCGCCAATACGGCGAATATCCAGCCGCACGGAGGCATAAAATTTCAGGGCGTTGCCACCGGTGGTGGTCTCCGGGTTACCAAACATGACACCGATCTTCATACGGATCTGGTTAATGAAGATCACCAGCGTATTCGAACGCTTGATGTTAGCCGTGAGCTTGCGCAGGGCCTGTGACATCAGCCGTGCCTGCAGGCCCATATGGCTGTCACCCATCTCACCCTCGATTTCCGCCTTTGGTGTCAGGGCGGCAACCGAGTCAATAATCACCAGGTCAACGGCACCGGAACGCACCAGCATATCCGTGATTTCCAGGGCCTGCTCACCGGTGTCCGGCTGGGACACCAGTAAATCATCGATCTGAACGCCGAGTTTTTCGGCATAGACCGGATCCAGGGCATGCTCGGCATCGACAAACGCAGCCGTACCGCCGGCCTTCTGAATTTCTGCAGCGACATGCAGTGCCAGCGTGGTTTTACCCGACGATTCCGGACCATAGATTTCCACAACGCGTCCGCGCGGCATGCCACCGATGCCCAGGGCCACGTCGAGCCCCAGCGAACCGGTTGATACCACTTCAACATCACGCACGATGCCCGCATCGCCCATGCGCATGACAGATCCCTTGCCGAATTGTTTCTCAATCTGGCTGAGCGCTACGCCCAGTGCCTGTTTCTTCTTGTCATCCATAAACGTTTCACCAAAATGTATTGAAAAATGTGGGCTAATTATCACACAAAAACGACCAATATAAACGGCCCCGAGTTGCTTGATTGAAATTCAGTTCTGCTGGCCGATAAATCCCTGCTCCCGCGACCAGATTGGCGTATAGCGGGCACCTTCCGGCAGTGTTTCGGAACGCACCAGCACCCAATCACGCAAAAACCAGGTCACCGGCTTGAACTCGGGACGGACGGGTGGTTGCCGGACCTTGCGGGCCAGCGTAATGTGCGGACTGTAGGGCCTTTCATCCACCTTGAAGCCACACCCATGCGCAGTGCTATTGAGATTGTCTACCAGGATTAGCAAGTTATCCGGGACACTTGCCGGCGCAACCCAGATCACCTGCGATCGCTGCCACCAACCGAGCTGGTCAAATACTAGTTCGATTGGTTCTGTAGCGATGGTTTCAAGGGATCTGGTCAGCTGTGGTAAGGTTTTCTCGTCTACATGCCCGAGAAAAACCAGCGTCAGGTGTATATTTTCGGGTTTGATCAGTCGCGCGTTTCGCAGCGACAGCTGTTTTGCCAGTTTTGAAAAGCTTTTCCGGCAAGCCGGATCCGGCCAGTAAGCCAGGAACAGGCGCCCGGTAAGGTTTGATTGCATGGCAGTTGCCTGAAATTTAGCTAGACGCTGTTTAAACTTTTACCAGGGATACTGTAATATTTTGTTATGGCGGTGAACATCTTTGCACAGCCAATGAATACAAAAAGGGACTCATGTGGATAACATTACCGGCAAAACTATACTGGTTGTCGAGGACGATGAGGATGTCTGTTCCCTGCTCCAGCATCTTTTATCTGCCAAAGGGTTTTCCCTCAACTTTGCAAAAGATGGCCAGGAAGCCACTGATCTGATTACCAGCAGTTCCCCGCCTGACCTGATCTTGCTGGATATCATGTTACCTATTATGGATGGCTTCGAAGTCCTTGCAAAAATTCAGTCACTCGAAGGCTGGTCTGATACTCCGGTAATCATGTTGACCGCCCAGGACACCGCGGACGATATCAAGCGGGGCTTCCGGGCCGGTGCGACTGACTATATCGTCAAACCTTTTCCCCACGATGAACTGATTGAAAAAATTACGAGCCTGCTCTAGTCGGAACGGCCTTGCTCCAGCATGTCCAGCAGTCCCTGCATGGCCATCAATATGGCGAGGCTTCTGACCTTGTCACGGTCACCTTCAAAGCGAACACAACTCGATGAGGTTTTACCATGCCTGAGGGACCAGGCAAAACATACGGTACCCACCGGTTTATCCGGTGTACCTCCATCAGGCCCGGCAATGCCGGTAATGGCGACTGTTATATCTGCCGGGGAACGTTCCAGCAGTCCTTCGGCCATCTCGATTGCGGTGACAGTACTGACCGCCCCCTCGGAATCGAGAGTCGCCTGACTTACCCCGAGCAGATCTTTTTTGGCATCGTTTGAATAACTGACAACCGTTCGATCAAACCATGATGAGCTCCCGGGTACCGCAGTAATGGCGTAGGCCAGCCCGCCACCCGTGCAGGACTCCGCTGTGGCAAGCAGGTAATTGTTGGCCAGTAACGATTCGCCCAGCCGCTTTGCAAGCGCTATCAGTTCAGGTTGGGATTGTTCCAGGCTCATGAGGAAGTATTTTGCTAGATTCTCATTAAATAAGGTCAAAACCATCATTCAATGGGAGATACCTTAATATATTAAGGTTCATCCATCAGGTCATGGAGTATAGCATTGCGCAATATACCCCGGTCACAGTCAATTCAGTCACTGGTTTCTTTTGTTGCTGAAAAAGTCGCTAAGTATCGCTGCACATTGTTCCTGCAAGACTCCAGAAGTGAGCTGGCAGTGATGATTAAGCGATGAATTCTGCAGTAACTGGAACACACTGCCTGCAGCACCGGTCTTGGGATCTCTCGCGCCAAACACCACTCTCCCCACCCGGGCATGAACGATGGCCCCTGCGCACATTACGCAGGGTTCAAGAGTGACGTAGAGCGTGGTATCACATAGTCGATAGTTATTGAGTTGTTGCCCGGCTTGCCTGATGGCGATTATCTCAGCATGGGCCGAGGGATCGTTTAATGAAATGGGCTGGTTCCAGCCTTCTGCTATGCACTTGTCATTTAATACCAGTACTGCACCCACTGGCACCTCACCCTGGGATTCGGCACGATGGGCAAGTTCCAGTGCCTTTTGCATCCAGTATTCATCTCTGTGCTGTTGACTGTCTGGTGCCATGGGTGTCGCTGGCAGAATTTTGATTGAATCAAATATGTTATTCCCACTCGATGGTGGCGGGTGGTTTGCTGGAAATGTCATAGGTGACGCGCGAAATACCATCAACCTCGTTGATGATACGGCTGGCCACGTGCTCGAGGAATTCGTAGGGTAGCCGTGCCCAGTGTGCGGTCATGAAATCGATGGTTTCAACAGCACGTAAGGAAACGACATAATCATACTTGCGGCTGTCACCCATTACACCCACCGAGCGCACTGGCAGAAAGACCGTGAATGCCTGGCTGACCCGGTCGTACAACTCATGCTTACGGAGTTCCTCGATGTAAATAGCATCGGCACGCCGGAGGATATCGGTATATTCCTTCTTAACTTCACCAAGAATACGGACGCCAAGTCCGGGTCCAGGGAACGGGTGTCGATAAACCATTTCATGGGGTAACCCGAGTTCCACACCAATGCGTCGCACCTCGTCCTTGAAGAGTTCACGTAAGGGTTCAATCAATTTCAGTTGCATGGTTTCAGGCAGGCCGCCGACATTATGATGTGATTTGATCACATGGGCCTTGCCGGTCTTTGCCCCGGCCGATTCGATCACATCCGGGTAAATCGTACCCTGGGCCAGCCATTTAATGTTGGCGAGCCTTTCCGACTCTTCTTCGAAGACCTTGATAAATTCCCTGCCAATGATCTTGCGCTTGTCTTCCGGATCATCCTTGCCGGCCAGCGCTGCCAGAAACCGTGCCTCGGCATTCACCCTGATCACGTTGATGCCCATGTATTCAGCAAACGTGGTCATCACCTGGTTGGCCTCGCCAAGTCGCAACAAGCCGTTATCAACAAATACACAGGTGAGTTGATCACCGATCGCGGTGTGTAACAACGCAGCTACCACGGAGGAGTCCACACCACCGGAGAGGCCCAGTAACACTTTGTCTTTACCCACTTGTTCCCTGACTTGGTCGACGGCATCACTGACAATGTTCTCCGTGGTCCAAAGTCCCTGGCAACCGGCGATTTCATGGATAAAACGGCTCAATATAGCCGCACCCTGAAGCGTGTGTGTTACTTCGGGATGAAACTGCAAACCATAGAAACGTCGTGTCTCATCCGCCATGCCGGCAATGGGTGCATTACTGGTTGATGCGATGATCTTGAAACCATCGGGTAATTGATTGACGCGATCGCCGTGGCTCATCCACACATCCAACAGACTATGACCTTCGTCATTCACATGGTCCTGGATATCAACCAGGAGTTTTGAATGGCCCCGGGCGCGGACCTGGGCATAGCCAAATTCACGTAATTGCGAGGCCTCGACCTTTCCACCCAGTTGTTCGGCCATGGTCTGCATGCCATAACAAATACCCAGGACGGGGACACCCATTTCAAAAACGAGCGCCGGTGCCCGTACACCGTTGCTGATGGTTACCGACTCCGGCCCGCCGGAGAGAATGATGGCCTTCGGTTTGAAGTCACTGATGAATTCATCGGCAACATCAAACGGATGGATTTCACAATAGACTTGGGCTTCGCGTACCCGCCGCGCGATCAATTGCGTGTATTGGGAGCCAAAATCGAGGATTAAAATGCGTTCTGAATGGATATCGACTGTCATGATTAGGCAGCCAGCAGCGGGGAATTAGTAGAATATGTAATGGCTTGACCGGGCGCAGGGTACAACGGTCATTCCCGGCGGTAATTCGGCGCTTCTTTGGTGATGGTCACATCGTGAACGTGACTTTCACGGACGCCGGAATTTGTCAGACGGACAAACGATGCCTTCTCGGCCATCTCACCAACGGTCTTGCAACCAGTGTAGCCCATGGAGGCACGGATACCCCCAAGTAACTGGTGGATGATCGCGCCCATGGCACCCTTGTAAGGCACCCTACCCTCAATACCTTCCGGAACCAGCTTCTCGATTTCATCGCTTTCCTGAAAGTAACGATCCGAGGAACCGTGCAGCTGGGACATGGCACCCAGTGATCCCATACCGCGATAGGTTTTATAGGAACGGCCCTGGAACAGTTCCACTTCGCCCGGCGCTTCCTCGGTACCGGCCAGCAGGCCACCGACCATCACAGAAGCTGCACCGGCGGCCAGTGCCTTGGCAATATCACCAGAATAGCGAATACCGCCGTCCGATATTAACGGCACATTTTTTTTCTTGAGTGCCTCGGCTACATTCATCACGGCCGTGATCTGCGGCACACCGACACCGGTGACAATTCGCGTGGTACAAATGGAGCCCGGACCAATACCCACTTTCACGGCATCAGCGCCGGCCTCGGCCAGAGCGAGCGCGCCTTCGGCAGTCGCTACATTGCCGCCAATAATCTGGGCTTCCGGGTAGGTAGCCTTGACATTTTTCACCATATTAATCACACCGGCCGAGTGTCCATGAGCTGTATCCACAACGATCAAATCGACACCAGCGTTGATCAGAGCCTCAACCCGTTCCATGGTACCTTCACCGACACCCACGGCAGCTCCAACCCGCAGTCGCTCTTCCGAGTCTTTGCAGGCATTTGGATACTCGTCAGCCTTCTGGATGTCCTTGACGGTGACCAGGCCACGCAATTCAAACTTGTCATTGACCACCAGCACCTTTTCTATACGGTGTTTGTGTAACAATGATTTGATTTCCTGTTCATCGGCGTTTTCTCCGACGGTCACCAGGCGATCCTTGGGTGTCATGATGTTTTTAACCGGGTCCTCGTGCCGGGTTTCAAACCGCAGGTCTCGGCTGGTCACAATGCCCACCAATTCTTCACCCTCGACTACCGGGACCCCGGAGATTTGGTGGGAACGGGTCAGGTCCAGTACCTGGGCAATGGTGGTGTCCGGTGTGACTGTGAAGGGATCCCTGATCACCCCGCTTTCGAATTTTTTCACGGTACGCACCTGCTGGGCTTGGGCTTCGGGGCTCATGTTCTTGTGGATAATGCCGATGCCACCTTCCTGGGCCAGGGCGATGGCGAGTCTGGCCTCGGTCACCGTATCCATGGCTGCCGACAGGATCGGGATATTCAGGCTTATATCGCGGGTAATGCGGCTGCTAAGATCGACTTCGCGGGGCAATACCTGTGAGTAAGCGGGAACAAGGAGTACATCATCGAAGGTAAGAGCTTGCTCTGTGATACGCATGGATATCTTCTTAGCGGGCCAATAAAATGACCGGGTATTATAGAGACTGCATTGCTGAGGGTAAACAACCCAGATAGTTTGAAACCATCTTTATTTTCAATAATAAATGACAAATTCACCGGAACAGACACCAACCAGGGCGGAGATTTATAACGTCACCCGCCTCAACCGCGAGGTGCGTGCGGTACTCGAGGGAAGTTTTCCACTGGTATGGGTTGAGGGCGAAATCTCCAATCTTGCACAACCGGCTTCCGGCCATATCTATTTCACGCTCAAGGATGAATATTCGCAGGTCCGATGTGCGATGTTTCGTAACCGTAACCAGCGTCTGAAGTTTGCACCGGATAATGGCATGCTGGTCATGGTCCGTGCCAACGTCAGCCTCTATGAGAATCGCGGAGAATTTCAACTCATCATTGAACACATGGAACCCGCCGGTGCCGGCGCCCTGCAACGCGCCTTCGAGGAACTCAAACAACATTTGCACAAGGAAGGCCTGTTTGATGAAAAACTCAAGAAGCCGGTCCCGCACATGGCGAGACACATCGGTATCATCACCTCACCGACCGGCGCGGCCATTCGTGATATCCTGAATATCCTTAATCGCCGTTATCCAGCAGCAGAAGTGATCATTTATCCCACGGCAGTACAGGGTGATAAAGCCACCGATGAAATTATCCGTATGCTGAAAATCGCCGATCAACGCGATGAATGTGATGTATTGATTCTTGCCCGCGGGGGTGGCTCACTGGAAGATCTCTGGTGCTTCAATAATGAAAAACTGGCACGGGCAATATTCGATTGCAAGTTGCCCATTGTTACCGGTATCGGCCATGAAATTGATTACACGATCGCAGACTTCGTTTCCGACTACCGGGCGCCCACACCCTCCGCTGCCGCAGAACTGGTAAGCCCCGATCAGCGACAACTCAGATCTGAAATTGAACAATACCGGAAAAAACTCGGACAACGTATTCAACAGTTCATCAGGGAGCAACAGAAACACATACTGTATCTTGAACAATGCATTCCGCATCCATCGCGAACCATACAGATGATCAGTCAACGACTCGATCACTCGATAATGCAACTGCAGAATGCCCTGGCGAGAAGTCTTGACAAGCGGGCCAAGCTGGTCGCGGAACTGAAATTCAGGCTTGCTTCGTATAATCCGGTACATCAGTTAAAAATGAACCTGGCTCATTGCGATGAACTGAAAAAACGTCTGTCCAGATCATGGAAACAGATCTTTGAACAGCAGCAGCTTGCGCTATCGTCCCTGTCACGTGCATTGAACACGGTCAGCCCGCTTTCCACCCTGAAGCGCGGTTACAGTATCGTCAACCGGATCGAAGACGGGGCAATCATCCGTACTGCAGGAGATGTAAAAGCCGGTGACCGGATCAACACACGTTTCAGCAGCGGGCACATACACAGCAAGGTTGAAAAGATTTACAAGGATGACTAAACACTGGATTTTATTTTTACTTTGTTTGCTGGCCCCGGGTCTTGTTCCGGTTCATGCTGTTGAGCTGCCCACCAGCGATCCTGTCCCCGGCGGCATTGTCAAGATCCAGGTTCGGGCTGACGACAGACCACGCGCCTGGTTCCGGAACCGGCCTGTCCTGGTTACCGGTCAGCGCAACAGCTGGCAGATTGTTCTTGGTATACCACTGGACCTAATGCCGGGTGAGCACAGCCTGAAAGTACAACAGGGTAATATAAACAGCCGCTATACCTTCAGCGTCAAGGACAAGAAATACGAGACGCAATATCTGACCATTAAAAACAAACGCCAGGTCAATCCAACTGCAAGAGACATGGCGCGTATAGAAAAGGAATATCAATTAATTCAAAACGCCAAGACTCACTGGCGTGATGTCGAGATCTATGAACTTGGTATGTTACAACCCGTGGAAGGCAGGTACAGCAGTCCTTTTGGACTCCGACGGTTTTTTAATGAACAGGCCCGGAAGCCACATTCGGGTCTTGATATCGTTGCCAACAAAGGAACACCGGTCAGGGCCGCCGCAGACGGCGTGGTAATCAATACCGGCAATTATTTTTTTAATGGCAATACCGTATTTATCGATCATGGGCAGGGGCTGATTACCATGTATTGTCACCTGAATAGAATCGATGTCAGTGACGGCCAGCAAGTAAAGCGTGGCGATCTGATAGGTGGGGTTGGCAGTACCGGCAGGGTGACCGGTGCGCATTTACATTGGAGTGTGTTACTGAACGGCACCCTGGTCAACCCGGAACTGTTCCTGTCAAAAACCGACTAGGGCCCTAGGCTGTTTTTCCCCTTACCTTGAGTGTCGACAGCGCTTGCAGGTCTGCGTGATAGGATGAACGTACCATGGGGGCGCTGGCAACACTGCTGAAACCCAGCGTTCGGGCATATTCACCCAGCTCCGTAAATTCATCTGGGGTTACAAATCGTTCCACGGGGAGGTGGTAACGACTAGGTTGCAGGTACTGACCAAGCGTTAACATGTCACAATCGTGTATCCTGAGATCCCTGAGGACCTGTTTCACCTCATCAATACCCTCACCCAGGCCGAGCATTAACCCGGACTTGGTCGGCACTTCCGGATTCGCAGCCTTGAAGCGTCTGATCAGATCCAGTGACCAGCTGTAATCGGCGCCAGGCCGGACCTTGCGGTAAAGCGAGGGAACTGATTCAAGGTTATGGTTAAATACATCTGGCGGGCATTCGCCAAGACTTTTCAGGGCCAATTGCATTTTTCTGCGGAAATCCGGCACCAGGATCTCCACGGTAATCCCTGGCACAGCTGCTCTTGTGGCACGGATACAGTCACGGAAATGGCCGGCCCCACCGTCTTTCAGGTCGTCGCGGTCAACCGAGGTAATAACGACATACTTCAGTTTCATTAACCCGATCGTCTCTGCCAGATTGGCAGGCTCATCCGGATCAAGCGGTCTGGGTCTGCCATGGGCCACATCACAAAACGGACAACGGCGAGTACACAGGTCACCCATGATCATGAATGTGGCGGTACCATGCGCAAAACATTCACCCAGGTTGGGACATGAGGCTTCTTCACATACCGTATGCAAACGGTGTTCACGCAGCATAGATTTCAGCTCAATAACCTTCGGGTCAGTCGGTGCCTTGGCCCTGATCCAGTGCGGCTTACGGGGTAAAGGCCCCTGGCTGGGAATGACCTTCACGGGCAGACGTGAAGTTTTCAGTTCACCTCGTTGTTTCCTGTCAGGTCTGTTATCTATCGATTGTGATGACATAAAGTTACATGTTTGAGAGGACATTCAAGGACTGCGGGCTACTATTTGTGCTTGCATGGTAACGGGCTGGTGTATGACACAACCCAGATGTGCAGACAAAAACGGCAACAAACCATCGAAGGCTGTCTGTACATCCACTGCACAGCCTTCGTCACATAATTGGGTCACCTTCATCCCTTCATAACCACAGGGATTGATTCCATTGAAGGGAGACAGTTCCATATCGACATTCAGCGCCAGCCCATGGTAGGCACAGCCACGCCTGACCCTGACACCCAGGGCAGCGATCTTCCTGCCGCTGACATAGACACCGGGTGCCCCGGCCAGGCGTTTGGCAAACACATCGAGCGTTTCCAGGTAATCAATGAGCGATTGCTCAATGAGCCTGACATATTCCTTGACCCCGGTACCCTTGCGTCGGAGATCAATCATTAAATAGACCACCAGCTGTCCCGGGCCGTGGTAGGTAACCTGCCCGCCCCGGTCAGTTTTGATAACGGGGATATCAGCAGTGGACAGTAAGTGTTCTTCATGCCCGGCCAGACCGAGTGTATAAACGGGGTCATGTTCCAGGTACCAGATCTCATCCAGGGTATCCTGTTGGCGTGTATCGTTGAATGCCTGCATCTCACGGTACACTTCCTGATATTCCCTGCGGCCCAGTTGCCTGATGATCGCTTGCCGCATTTGCCTAGAGGGCAACCAGTACCAGGTCGTTGGCCGTCAAATCCAGATAGATGTTATCCAGTTGCTCACGGCTACGGGCATTGATCGTCACTGTGATTGAAACGTAATTACCGCCTTTACTAAGGCGTGACTTGACAGTTGAGTCGGAAAAATCCGGTGTGTGTTTGCGAATGATCCCCACCACGAGGGCGTCAAAATTATCATCGGCCCGACCCATGGCCTTGATGGGAAATTCGCAGGGAAATTCGAGGGCTGAATCGTATTGCACTGGTCCAGGTTTTCAGGAAATGGATTTCTTCATTTAATAGTAACATATGCGGGCATGGCCATTGATAAGCATCAGGATCAAGCAGATTTTTGCTGCGGGAGTCGTTATAATTTTTTTGTGTTTTTTCTCATTAACGTCGTTTAACAAACTGGAGGGGATATGGACGTTAAAGAAAACCTGAAAAATGTAGATACCTGGATCAGGGGATTGTTTATCGTGATTTTCGGCGTCATTTTTTATTTCCTGGTCATTCTTATCTGGTTGCTGGTGATTTTTCAGTTCCTCACCAAGCTCTTTACCGGGTCTCTGAACCAGCAGCTTTCCGCGTTCAGTCACAGTATTTCCGAGTATGCCCTGCAGGTACTGAACTATGTCACCTTCCAGTCCGAGATGCGGCCCTTCCCATTCAGCCCCTATCCCGGGACAGAAGTTCAGAACAACAGATCAGGGAACGATGGTGACGGCGAAGAAGATTCCCTTGATGTGACCACGCGGAAGGATTCCTGACCGGGCTGGAATCCGGCTTTTCCAGTTTTTGTGCAGTGTGTCATAATGCACACTGAATGGGCTTTTTATTCTTTTTATTTATAAAAATATAGAGAATAATTACTTTTCATTATATTCTCAGTTCGGCACCATGCCCGTCCCTGAAGTTCTCACCCAGATTCCCTGACTTTTTTATGAGGTTTCAGACTTGTCAAAAATAGCACGGAAAGAGCCCGCAGAGGAGCGCCTGCTGGGCATTGACGGATTCACTTATGCCGATTTGTATCGACCCGAGTGCCTGGCCGCATTGCTTGAGGTCTTTGACGAGCATTTGAAAAAGGCAAACCCGGATCTGCACAGGGCATACCTGGACTATCGTGCGGCACGCGGTGACAACCTGGTGGCCCGGGAGGAATCTGATCTGTTGGTCCGGCTGGCGCCTTATGTCGGTAAGTTTATCGCCAGCTTGTTTACTGTCACTGTGGAACGTGCGGAACAACAGGCAAGCATCAAGGATGAGGTCAACCATATGTTCGTCTTTAAAAATCGAGTGGTTGGAGAATTGGCCACACATTTCAAGGATGTGGATATCGCGGACTGGGACATCCAGCAGCTACAACTGAAACTGGAACTGTTACTCGAACATGGCTTTCCTGATCTCCATGCAGATAACGACCTGGAACTCAGTATCGGACGGGCTGCGGCCAGCTTGCTCGCCCTCGAGGATCACTACACCGCACTGGAAAAAGGCGATAACAGTGATTATGCCGGCGCCAGTGAAGCAGTGAAGGCACTGCGCCAGCGCCTGCAAGCGGATGCTGAGGCCGCCCGTGCCTTCAGTGCGGCACTGGCCGAGAGTGATGATGCAAAACTGGTGACAGCTTTGCTCGATGTAATCCGCCAGTGGGCCTTTGCCGCGCAGAGCGATAAGGAACTCAGCAAATTGGTTTCAGGCTGGATGAGTTTCAAATCACCAGGCAAGAAGGATTTCAATAACCTGGTCGAGCATACCACCAGGGAACGCAGCGGCTTCACTACCTGGGTCTGTGAGGAACATGCGTACCGCCGCCGTGACGGCTTTGCCCTGACTGATCACCGTTTCAACCAGCGCCAGGTCCAGTACGAGATTGATCACTGTATCTATTGCCATGAGCGGGATACGGATTCCTGTTCCAAGGGAATGCGAAACAAGCGCAGTGGTGAGTTCAAGACCAATTCTCTGGGTACCCCGATCACCGGGTGTCCGCTGGGTGAAAAGATTTCAGAGATGCACGTGGTGAAACGCGAGGGTGACAATATCGGTGCCCTAGCCCTGGTCATGATCGACAACCCGATGTGCCCGGGCACGGGTCACCGGATCTGTAACGATTGCATGCGCGGCTGTATCTATCAAAAGACGGACCCGGTAAATATCCCTCAGATCGAAACCAATGTGCTGACCGATGTGTTGTTCATGCCTTTTGGTTTCGAGATTTACAGCCTGCTGACCCGTTGGAATCCGCTCAACGTCAAGCGCCCTCATGCCCTGCCTTATAACGGTAAAAATGTACTGGTCGTGGGCATGGGCCCTGCCGGTTACACCCTCTCGCATTATCTGGCCAACGAGGGGTTCGGGGTGATCGGCATCGATGCCCTGAAGATTGAGCCCCTGCCGGTGGATTTGACCGGTAAAGACGGTAGCCCCCCGGAACCGGTCAGGGATTTTGCGGACCTTTACGAAGCGCTGGATCAACGTATCCTCAGTGGGTTTGGCGGTGTTGCCGAATATGGCATCACGGTACGCTGGGACAAGAACTTCCTGAAAGTGATCTACCTGAGCCTGGCGCGCCGGTCTAATTTTCGCTCTTTCGGCGGGATACGCTTTGGCGGCACGCTGACCATCGAAGACGCCTGGGATATGGGCATTGACCATATTGCGATCGCCAGCGGGGCCGGAAAACCCACCATTATCGGTCTGAAGAACAATCTGATTCGCGGTATCCGTAAGGCTTCAGACTTCCTGATGGCGCTGCAACTTTCCGGCGCTGGCAAGATGAATTCCCTGGCCAACCTGCAGGTGCGGTTACCGGCGGGCGTGATCGGCGGCGGGCTCACAGGGATCGATACCACCACCGAAGTAGCTGCTTACTACCCGGTTCAGGTCGAAAAAATACTGACACGCTACAACACACTGGTGACAAAGCGGGGTGAAGATGCCATCCGCGCGCACTACAGCCCGGAAGAACTGGAAATCCTGGACGAGTTCCTGAACCACGGCAGGGCCGTTGTTACCGAGCGGAAACGGGCCAACCGGGCAGGGGAAAAGCCGAATTTTATGCCGCTGATTGAGCAATGGGGCGGCGTTACGATGTTCTATCGCAAGGGGATGAAAGAATCCCCTGCCTACCGCCAGAACCACGAGGAGATACATGAAGCCCTGGCCGAAGGTATCCAGCTGGCCGAGGGCATGAGCCCGAATGAGGCGCTGGAAGATGAATACGGTGCGCTCAGGGCGGTGCGCTTTGAACAGCTGGAACAGAAAGAAGGCAAGTGGGTGGCCAGCGGCCAGAAAGTCGAGGTCCCGATGCGCAGCTTGTTCATCGCCGCAGGCACCTCTCCCAATACCATCTATGAGAGTGAACATCCCTATACCTTCCGCATGGCGGCGCGTTTCTTCCAGCGCTATGAACCCCACTGGAACAATGATGATGAACTGCCGGAGCTGGTCCCCATGGACGATACGGCCCTGCCGAAGATAGGTCGGCCAGCGCCAATGACCTCCTACCAGAAAAACGGGAAATTCATTTCCTTCTACGGAGACAATCACCCCGTCTATGCCGGTAACGTGGTCAAGGCCATGGCCAGTGCCAAGGACGGCTACCCTTACGTGGTCAAATTATTCGAAAAGCAGCTGGCCGGGCTTGACCCGGTTGATCAGGGGCAACGGGATAAATCCCTGCAGGTACTGTTTACCCGACTGGAATACGAGCTGCAGGCAACTGTGGTGAAAGTGAACCGGCTGACACCGACTATCGTTGAAGTCATCGTCAAGGCGCCCCTGCAATCACGCAAGTTTGAGCCGGGGCAGTTTTACCGGGTACAGAATTATGAATCGCTGGCCATGCAGGTTGACGATACCATATTGGCGGCCGAAGGTCTGGCCTTGACCGGCGCATGGGTCGACAAGGACAACGGGTTGATTTCCCTGATAGCGCTGGAGATGGGCAGTTCGTCCAGATTATGCCGGTTCTGGAAACCGGGCGATCCGCTGGTCGTCATGGGGGTGACCGGTTCACCCACGGAAATCACCAGCAACAAGACTGTCATGTTGCTGGGTGGCGGACTGGGCAATGCCGTGCAATTCTCCATAGGCAAGGCCCTGCGGGCAGCCGGCAACCAGGTGATTTATTTTGCCGGTTACAAAAATCCCGGGGATGTGTTCAAGGTCCCGGAAATCGAGGCAGCCTCTGATGTTATCGTCTGGTCAGTGGATGCCGCGCCCGGTATCGAACCTATCAAGCCCAACCGGCCGCAGGACAAGAGTTTTGTTGGCAATATTCTCGAGGCCATCGAAGCGTACGCCAAAGGAGACCTGGGTGAAACCAGCATCAAAATCGAGGACGTCGATCACATGATCGTTATTGGCTCGGACCGGATGATGGCGGCCGTAAAAGAGGCCCGCCACGGTCGTCTGCGAGCGTATCTCAAGCCAGGACATTCCGCCATCGGCTCTATCAATTCGCCCATGCAATGCATGATGAAGGGGGTCTGCGCCCAGTGCCTCTGCAAGCACATTGAACCCACGACCGGTGAGGAGTACTTTGTATACTCCTGTTACAATCAGGATCAGGAACTGGACCGGGTCGATTTCTCCAATCTGAACAGCCGCCTGCGGCAGAACTCGGTCCAGGAAAAACTATCTAACCTATGGCTGGATACATTGCTGGATAATGAGTCTGGCGCGGTAAACTGAGTATCGAACACGCGGGTAATCCTGCCCGGGTGATTCAGCTATCACTTTTAAAGTTCACTTTTGCAAATCAACATGACAGGGATAATAATGGCTCCCCGAGAGAGTACCTATAACCAATCCTGGCATCGACCAGGGCGCATTTAAATCTGAAGTCATCTTAAATCAGGTTTGTTTATGGACGGGTTGGCACTAAAAAAAGAGTTACTCAAGAACACGACAGTATTCAGATCCTTGCCGGATGATATCCTGCAAAAGATCATTGATGCGCCGGAAAATTGCGTGGAAATATATCAACCCAAGGACATCATTATCAGGGAATCCGAGATTGGTGACTGTATGTACATCATTCTTGAGGGCGTGGTCGAAGTGCTTATCAGGGCCGAATCAAGTAATCGGGAAATAGCTATAGCCACATTACGCGCAGGAGATTTTTTTGGCGAACGTTCTCTGCTCCCGGGCAGTACCGGTCGGCGCAATGCGAGTGTAAAAACCCTTTATCCCACAAAAGTATTCAAGATTGACAAAAAATATGTGCTGCTGAGTGTCAAACGTGACACCTTTAGCCTTGAGGAAGACGAGGAGATCACGGCAATCAATCCGGCCACCCCGCCACCGTCAAGAATGCCGCCCAAACCAGCAAAACCCACGGCAAAATCAAAAACACCGATTACCAGCACGAAACCGCCAAGTCAGAACCCCCTGCCCGCCAACCCGGTCAGGGATTTGATTATGAAAATCCCCTTGTTCAGGAGCCTGAACCGTGCAGAGCTACTTTCGATCAACCAGTGGACAGACGTTATACATGTGGCGCCCGGTAATTTTGTGGTCAAGGAAGCGCAGCCAGCCGATGCTATGTATGTCGTGCTGTCCGGTACGATAGAAATTTTTACCCTGGATCCGAATGGTAATGCAGTTATCCTTGCCAAACTGAAGAAAGGCGATTACTTCGGAGAGCAGGCCCTGATGCCCGACAGCAAGGGTAAACGCAATGCCTTTGCCAGAACTAACGAAAAATCAAGTTTAATAAAAATTCCGAAAGAATATTTCCGCCTGTTGTTAAAACGTGATAGTACTCTCGCAAAGTTACTGAAGGCCAAGGGAACACAGCAAAAGATAAAATTGAAAAATATCCGGCAACGCTGATTTTTATTTCTTCATCCTGCCAATCAGCCGGCAATATAACCGTTTTACCTCAGTTTTTTCATTTCTGTTAGACTAATCACAGTGAAAGCATTACAAATTACTAATCTGGAAAAAACCTATGCCAATGGGTTCCATGCCCTCAAGGGAATCGACCTGGAAGTTTCGCAGGGTGATTTTTTTGCGCTGCTGGGACCCAATGGTGCCGGAAAATCAACCACCATAGGTGTTATCACCACGCTAGTCAGGAAAACCTCGGGGAAGGTTACTGTTTTTGATTTCGATCTTGACACTAAGATGGTCGAGGCGAAATCAATGATTGGTATCGTCCCGCAGGAAATCAATTTCTCCCAGTTCGAGTCACCACTGGAGATAGTACTCAATCAGGGTGGTTATTATGGAATAAAAAGGAAGCAGGCACGTGAACGCGCCGAGAAATATCTTACCCAGCTTGGATTGTGGGAAAAAAGGAATGATCCCTCCAGAACACTTTCCGGTGGAATGAAACGCAGGTTAATGATCGCAAGAGCGCTGATACATGAACCACGACTGTTAATACTGGATGAACCAACTGCAGGTGTTGATGTCGAGCTAAGACGTTCGATGTGGCAGTTCCTACGCGATATTAACCGAAAAGGGACGACAATACTTTTGACCACCCATTATCTCGAAGAAGCCGAATCACTCTGCCGGAACGTTGCAATCATAGATCATGGCCAAATCATTGAAAACAGCTCGATCAGGTCCCTTCTGAGCAAGATGCATTTTGAAACCTTTATACTGGATGTGGACAGGGCAATTGAAACATTACCATTACTGGAAGGATTCACTCTTTACAAGACAGACGACGATACTGTTCTGGAAGCCGTTATCTCGAAAGGACAAAATCTCAATGAATTGTTTACCCTGCTATCTGAAAAGGGTATCAGGATTACCAGTATGCGTAACAAGTCGAACCGGCTGGAAGAGTTGTTTGTCAGATTGCTCGATCAGAATAACAGGGAGTCAATCTGAAGTGTTACCTTCCAGCCTTTATCTGACTGCTTTCAGCACAATAGTAATAAAAGAAGTTGATCGTTTCACGCGGATCTGGCTACAGACCATAATCCCGCCAGCCATAAGCATGGCGTTGTATTTTCTGATTTTCGGCAACCTGATCGGAACCAGAATCGGTCAGATGCAAGGTTTTACTTATGTTCAGTTCATTGCACCAGGGCTGATTATGATGTCCATCATTAATAACAGTTACGCTAATGTGGTGTCTTCTTTCTTCGGCGCTAAATTTCAACGACATATCGAAGAAATGCTGGTTGCCCCGATACCAAACATCATCATACTTGCCGGATATATTGTCGGTGGAATTGCCAGAGGTCTGCTTGTCGGGATCGTGGTAACAATCGTTGCCTTGTTTTTTACTAAACTGCATATACACAGTTACACTGTCACTATTGGTGTAGTCGTCCTATCATGTATTCTGTTTTCTCTGGGAGGATTTATCAATGCAGTATTTGCCAGAAAATTCGATGACATATCAATTATACCGACTTTTATCCTTACACCGCTCATTTACCTGGGCGGCGTATTCTATTCAATCGATCTGTTACCCGATTTCTGGCAAAACGCATCAAAGTTAAATCCGATCCTTTATATGGTCAACACATTCAGGTACGGGATTCTGGGAATTTCTGACATCAATATCACGAGTGCATTTTTGATTATTATTTTATTTATCGTAATATTGTTTTCCGTTTGCCTGTATTTATTGAATACCGGAAAGGGAATCAGGTCCTGATGCTATCAAGCTGATCCGGGTCCCCTGTAAACACAACCTGAATTACAGGTCTCAGCAATGGATACGGATTTTAATCCAGGTAGCTGTTGTTCCAGCTTTTGCCAGATCCATATCGCCAGATTCTCACTGGTTGGATTCTCCAGGCCGGGAATATCATTCAGGTAATAATGGTCAAGCTGTTTGATGACGGGGTCGGCGACTCTGGATATATCGGCAAAATCCATTACCCAGCCAAGTGACTCATCCAGATCTCCGTGTACCCTGATCTCTATACGAAATGAGTGCCCGTGCAGGCGATTGCACTTGTGACTTTTTGGCAGGTTAGGTAAACGGTGAGCTGCCTCTATGGTAAATGCTTTGTAGATCTCCATGTTCTTTAACCGGAATTAAAGCTCAGCTCTGTCTCTGTGCTTCCTTGAATTGCTGGTAAATATCACACGCTCGTTCCCAGTATTGACCCGGCCTGCCGTCCCCAACCCTGGTATCATCCAGCATAACAACAGGAACAATTTCCCAAGTGGAACTGGTTACCCAGATCTCCTCGGCAGCATAAAGTTCATCCCGGGTAATATTCGTTTCCTGACAAACCACACCTGATTCATTAAGTAGTTCCACAACAAGGTCCCGGGTTATGCCCGGCAATATTCTGCCATCCTTGGGTGGTGTTTTTACCACACCGTCAATAACGATAAATACATTACTTGCAGCACCTTCGGTCACACCGTCGTCCTTGACCAGTATGGCTTCCCTGGCGCCAGCCAGAGATGCCTGGTGCCTGAGTATAACACTGGGCAGGAGCGTGGTTGCCTTGATATAACACAGTTGCCAGCGAATATCGTCAGCAACGATCGCTTTGATTCCACTCGAGAAATCACGTTCCGGGAGGGGTTTACTCATGGCAAAAACTGTAGGTTTTTCGGCGATATCAATGGCGTGATCGCGTTCGGATACTCCCCGCGTGATCTGAAGGTAGAGGGACTGGTTGTCGGCAGGGCTGTCCATTACAAGCTTTATCAACAGTTCCTGCCATTGTGAATCTGAATATGGATTATCCATATAGATCGCCGAAAGACTATTGTTCAGTCTTTCCAGGTGTTCCTGCAGCCTGAAAATCTTTCTGTGATAAACCAGAAACACTTCATAAACGCCGTCCCCAAAGGTGAACCCCCTGTCGAATACCGAAATCCTGGCCTGATCTATCGGCAGGTATTCACCATTGAGAAATACATTTTGCATTTATTATTATTTATCTGACGATCATAAGGTGCAATTCATCCTTGATGCGCTTGAAAAAACCTCCCTCCGTAACGGTTTGAATGGCAATCAGCGGCTTGTCAACTATCTTCTTGTCATCCAGGATCAGGCTCATATGTCCCAGATTACTGCCCTGCTCAACAGGGGCAATAATAAACTCCTGAACTTCAAATACTGTATCCAGTTTATCTGCCTGTCCCCTGGGAATAGTGACATAAAGATCCTTGCCAAGCCCTAGATGTATGTTGTCCGATTTTCCTTTCCATATATCTGCCGTATAAATGTTTTCATTCCTGCTGTAGATTTTGGTAGTTTCAAAAAACCTGAAACCATAATTCAGCAGAACCTGGTTCGCTGTGGTACGGGCATTATCATCTGTAGAACCGAAGACAACCGAGATCAAACGCATGTTTTCACGCATGGCAGATGTCACCAGGCAATAACCCGCTTCCTCCGTATGTCCAGTCTTGATGCCGTCAACACTTTCATCAAGCCAAAGCAGACGGTTGCGGTTATTTTGCTTGATATCGTTATAGGAAAATTGCTTTTCAGCATGGATTGCATAAAGTTCCGGGAAATCACGGATTAATGCCGAGGCCAGAATAGCCACATCCCTCGCAGTGGTATAATGGTTGTCATGCGGCAGTCCGGTAGCATTCGTAAAATGGGAATTCTTCATGCCCAAACGCTTTGCATGTTGATTCATTAACTGTGCAAAAATAGCTTCATCACCGGAAACATGCTCAGCTATCGCAACACTGGCATCATTGCCTGACTGTATAATAATGCCTCGCAGCAGGTCCCTTACTGTTACCTTGTCATTGACCTCGATAAACATTCTTGAACCTGGCATTTTCCAGGCCTTTTCACTGATTACTGACTCGTCATCAAGTGAAATATTACCCTGTGCAAGTTCATAAGCTGCCACGTAAACGGTCATAATCTTGGTGAGACTGGCCGGCGGGAGTTTCATATCGATTTCCCGGGACACCAAAAGTTGCTGGCTGTCATGGTCCATCAAGAGATAGCTTTTTGCATCGACTGTCGGTGGTGATGGAATAATGGATACTGCAGAAACTGCAGAACTTGAAATCAAGAATACTGAAACAATTAAAAACAAACTTTTTATACGCATAATTACCTGTTTTGATTTTTGATAAAAGAAATCAGTCTATAACGATCCGGTGATCATATATTCCCTTGCCAAGCAGTTCATCAACAATTCTGTCAGATACCATGATATCCCTGATTGGGCCTATCCTGACCCGGTACAGTGTTTGTCCGTTAACTAAAGCCTGGCTAATATTGACCAAATCATCTTTCATATTGACCTTGCGACGCATGTACTCTGCGTTATCCAATTCACTGAAAGCTCCAATCTGGATATAAAATTCGCTTACGGCCTTATTAGCAACCAAGCGATAAGCGGTTGGTTTTTGCTTGCCGGCATAAGTCCGGGGGTTAATCGCCCTTACTTCCACGAGACCGGTCCCGCGACCAATAATACCCAACTTACTTGCCGCAGCGTAAGACAAATCGATGATTCTATTTTCATGGAATGGCCCTCGGTCATTGACCTTCACTATGACACTTCTGCCATTTTCAAGATTTATAACCTCAACGTAGGTTGGCAACGGCAAACTTTTATGAGCGGCTGTCATTGCATACATGTTATAGGCTTCACCACTGGACGTGCGTCTGCCATGAAATTTCTTTCCATACCAGGATGCAATTCCCCTTTCCACATATCCCTCACTGTTATTCATTACATAATAACGCTTGCCGTACACTTCATAGGAATCCGGATTACCATACCGGCTCCGGGGTTCCACACGCGGAACAGCATCAGGGATTGTCGCGACGTCAACAGCTGTGGCTGGAGGGCCGTCGCTATGGCGCACAGGTGCCGAGGAGCCACAACCCGCGAGATACCCGCATACAATGCAGGAAAATATGATTCTTTTTCTGGAATTCAGAATACCCATATCACCTCGACGTCAAATTGATATTGTCATATTCATCTGCAATCATTTCTGATAACTGGAATACAGCCATGGCATATAATGCACTGTGATTATACCGTGTAATGACATAAAAATTCTGGAAGCATAGCCAGATTTCTTCAGTGTCTTCACCCGTTTCCAGGCTCAATACTTTCAGCAATGGCTCATCCCCGATCTTTGATTTACCATTGATGCCATAATCACCAATAACAGCAGTATCAACGTCCGGTTTTAAATCATCCCTGATTAATTGCCTGTATTTATCGCCCTGTACACTGGCCGGCATTGCAATTTGTTTGCCGGGCTGCCAGCCATGACGGCTGAAATAACTTGCCACGCTTCCAATCACGTCGACAGGATTATTCCAGATATCAGCTTTCCCGTCCCTGTCGAAGTCAACGGCATAATTTCTATAGCTGCTCGGAATAAATTGCGGCATTCCCATGGCACCAGCATAGGAACCCTTGATCGACAGCGGATCCAGATCCTGTTCCCGGGTTAACAACAAGTATTGCTCCAGTTCGCCGCGAAAAAACTTGCTGCGCTTGGGATAATGAAATGCCAGTGTAGACAACGCATCCATAACCCTGTCTCCACCCGTATAACTACCATAACGGGTTTCTACGCCAATAATGGCAACAATTATGTGAGCAGGTACGCCATAGGTTTCTTCTGCACGCATTAGGGTTTCTCTGTTACGTTGCCAGAAATCAACTCCGCCATTAACCCTGTCGTTTTGTATAAATATCTTCCGGTATTTATACCAGGGGAGTCTTTCTGCAGGCCTCGATATTGCATTGAGAACCTTTTGGGATTTTACAGTCTCGTCGAAGACACTTTTGAGTTCGGCGCTATCAAACTCATACGCCGTATGCATATAATCAATGAATTCGTTAACCGCCTTTTTATCCAATGGTGCGGTAGCAAAACAGGCACTGTTCAGCATGACCAGTGAGATAGCGCTGATGATTTTATACATGCTCATACTTGATTAGACAATATTCTCCTGTGGGTACTAATAGACATTAATATGCCGAAAGCCAGCATAAGCGTAACAATAGAGGTGCCTCCCAGACTGATCAGAGGTAACGGCACACCAACTACGGGTAACTGTCCGCTAACCATGCCTATATTGACAAATACATAGACAAAAAGTGTCATGATCAAACCCGAGGCGAGTAATTTGCCGAAAGTTTCCTGGGCATTCATGGCAATCCATAGCCCTCTGCCTATGACATAGCCATAGATTGCTATTAGTAGAACGACCCCCATCAAACCAAATTCCTCGGAAAAGACAGCAAAAATAAAATCCGTAGAGCGCTCAGGTAAAAATTCCAGGTGTGACTGGGTGCCGTTCAGCCAGCCCTTACCGAACAAACCACCGGAACCTATTGCAATCTTTGCCTGTATCGTATGGTAACCGGCTCCAAGCGGATCCTGCTCCGGATTTAGGAAGGTCAGGACACGGCGTTTCTGGTAGTCATGCATAAAATGCCAGAGAATAGGCATAGTAGAAGCAATCAGTACCATCACGGAAAGGATAAACCGCCAACTGATACCGGAGATAAATAGGACTGCAAAACCGGCTGCACCAACCAATACTGCTGTACCCAGGTCCGGCTGCTTTGCGATAAGTAATACCGGCACCACAATAAATACACAACCCAGTAATACCCGGCCAATAGTAGGCGGAACCTGGCTTCCGGCTATAAACCAGGCCATCACCATTGGTACCCCCAGTTTCATCAGTTCAGATGGCTGGAACCGGAAAAGGCCAAGGTCCAGCCAGCGTTGGGCACCTTTGCCGGTATATCCGGCTAACAGGACAATGATCAGGAGAATTATTCCCAGCAGGTAAAACCAGATCGACCAGCGCTGCAGTTGATAGGGATTTATCTGGGCTGTCAGAAACAAAAGCAACAGGGCAACTGTCATGATGACTGCCTGCCTGATAACTAGATGTAGATTCTGACCGCACGCGCTGTAGAGTACAACAAGACCGATGCAACACAGGACAACAATGCCGAATAATAGTGGCATATCGATATGCAGCTTCTGTGCGACTGTTCTCTCTTCCATTCCCTAGCCTTCCTGATAACCTGCAAGGTAATAATCAAACAACTGCCGTGCGATAGGCGCAGCACTTGAAGATCCACTACCTCCGTTTTCGACTATTACAGCGACGGCAATTGAAGGTTCTTCAGCAGGTGCAAAAGCGATGAACAAGGCATGATCCTGAAGCTCCTCCGGGATATCCTCTTCCTTGTATTCTTCATCCTGGGCAATTGCTATCACCTGTGCAGTACCGGTTTTCCCGGCCATCCTGAATTTTGAATTGTATCCACTGCCCCGTGCTGTACCTCGTTCACCATGAACAACGTCGATCATGGCCTTTTTAATGATTTCCCATTGTGCTGCCTGGTAAATACCGATTTCACTCGACTGGATATTCTGAATATCATTGCGCTCATGACTGATTTGGTCTGCAGATACTGCAGCAAGATGAGGGGCATACAATTTACCATTGTTTGCAAGTGAGGCAGTGGCATTAACCAATTGTAATGGTGTAACCAGCAGTGAGCCCTGACCAATGCCCGCAATCAATGTTTCACCCGGATACCAGGGTTGATTATAGGACTTTCGCTTCCATTCCGGGGAAGGTACAAGACCGGCAGCTTCGCCTCCAATATCTATTCCAGTCTTATTACTAAAACCAAAATTAACCAGTCCATCATGAAGGCGAGTGATACCAAGATCATTGGCCGTGTCATAATAATAGACATCACACGACTGCATGATGGCATAATTGAAATCTACCTCACCATGACCTTCACGTTTCCAGTCACGATACAAATGACTGCTGCCTTTCAGCCTATACCATCCCGGACACCAGATAGTATCATCCGGTTCCCGTATCCCGTATGTTAATGCTGTAAGACCCAGAAAAGGTTTGATCGTGGAACCGGGTGGATAGGTCCCCTGCAATGCCCGGTTAACAAGTGGTGTATCTTTCGAAGATAGCAGGCTGTTGTAGGTTTCATAATCGATACCATTCACAAACAGATTGGGATCATAAGAGGGGGCGCTGACCAGTGCCAGAATGTCACCGTTAGCCGGATCCATGGCAACAATTGCTCCCCGTTTCCCTTGCAGGGATTTCATCGCAACCTTTTGCAAGCCAATATCAATGGTAAGGAAAATATTTTTCCCGGGGATCGGTGGTGTCCTCTCAAGAACACGTATTACCCTGCCTTGGGCATTGACCTCGACTTGTTGGTGTCCTACCTGACCGTGAAGAATATTTTCATATGCCTTCTCTACCCCGATCTTGCCAATATGGGTGGAACCCAGATAGTTTGACACGTTAACTGTCTGAAGATCATTTTCATCTATCCTGCCAACATAACCGATAATATGGGCTGTTAATTCATTTTCAGGATAGCGACGGTATGGTCTTGCAATTACTTCCACTGCAGGGAAACGATGGTTTTGGACAGAAAAACGAGCAACTTCTGCTTCATTCAGGTTAAATTTCAAAGGCACACTTTCAAACCGCCGCTTTTCCCTTAAACTTTTCCAGAACCGGGCGATATCATCCTCACGGATGTCTATGATGAGAGATATTTCTGAAAGTAATGCGTCCAGATCATTGACCTTTTCCGGTATGACTTCCAGACTGAACGCAGGCTGGTTCTCCGCCAGCAGCACTCCGTCTCTGCTGTAAATCAGACCACGGATAGGTGCAATGGGTACTACCTTGACACGGTTATTCTGGGAAAGGGTAATGAAATGGTCATGCTGGATAATTTGCAGATATATCAGGCGTGTTACAAGAAAACCAAACAACAATAGCATGGCGATGCCGGTAATCAGCACACGCCTTTTTACCTGACGTGTCTCCTCGACGATATCCTTGAATTCAAACTTAATCGGCATGTCCGATATCAGGACACGATGTATTTACGACGTATATCTCTCAGGATGATGAACAACCATGGCCATAACACCATACTTGTTAATGCCGGGGTCCAGTACGTCCATGTTCTCGGGGGCACACCCATGAGGCCACGTACCCAGAGTGACATAAGCTGATAGAGTAATATTAGAACCATAACGAATAGGGCCTGCTGGGTAAGGGGAAACATCCTGATACGTTGATGGACCTTTATAGTGATAAAGGCAAGCAATACCAGACCTAGTGCATTTTGTCCCAGCAAGGTGCCCTGCAAAACATCCATTATGATCCCGGCAGTCCAGGCAACTCCAATATTAACCTTGTTAGGTAGTGCCATACACCAGTAAATCAGCACCATCGCTACCCAGGCGGGCCGCCAATTAGCCGCCCATTCGGGTAGCGGTAATGCAGTCATCATCAGCGCTACAATGAAACTGGCAACAATGATAATAATACCTTTATTCTTATGCTCATTCATTAGTTCAGGGCAATGCTCTCATGTTCTGTTTCTATCCTGCCTTCCGAGTAAGGCCACACCAGCAATACTTCCCTGCTCTGTTCCAGCCTGGCACTGGGCACGACCTTGACTTTGGCAAAGGGCTCAGCCGGATCAAGCTTGATGTCTTCTACCACACCAACCGGATAGCCTGCTGGGAAACGGCTACCAAGTCCCGAAGATACAAGCAGGTCCCCTTTCTTGATGTCTGCATTGTTGGGAAGATTAATCAGCTGCAGGTTGTTGCGCTCACCTGTTCCGAGAAGTATGGCCCTCAGACCGTTGCGGTTAATCTGTACCGGCAGGGCATGGGTTGGATCAGTAATCAACAGGACAGTACTGCTAAAAGGTCCAACGTGAACAATTTGTCCCATGATGCCATTGGCATCAACGATTGGCTGCCCGTCATAGGCTCCTGATCGCTTTCCCTTGTTAATTACAACAGTATGGCGAAACGGTTCCATATCGACGGCAAGTAATTCTGCAATAACAACCCGGTCCTTTAGTTTTAAGGAAGATTCCAGAAGAAGGCGTAGCCTTTGATTTTCTGACTGTAACACATCATATTTTTGCAGTTTGGAACTGAGTAGCAGTTGTTCCTTACGTAACTTTTCATTCTCGGAAATCAGATTCTCACGGGTTTTGAGAGTGTCCATTACCCAGCCGGACAAGGCCGCAGGCCGGTCAACAATATATTGGACAGGAAAAACAATAACGGACAAGGCGGATCGTACGGACTCGAGATGACTGTTACGGTGGTCAACTGTCATCAGGACAACCGATAAAATCACAAAGACAACGGCTTTTACATTGGTAGAGGGACCTTTTGCAAATAGTGTGTTAATACGCCATCACCTCTGTATTTAAATATTTGCTTCTACTCCACTACCAGTATGTCGCTGCCGTATTCATCTATCATTTCCAGATAACGACCTCCTCCTCGAGCAACACAAGTCAGTGGGTCTTCTGCAATCACGACAGGCAATCCCGTTTCTTCCATTAATAATCTATCCAGATCTCTTAACAGGGCACCACCTCCGGTTATTACAACACCACGTTCAGCAACATCGGAACCCAGTTCTGGCGGAGTTTTTTCCAGTGCATTCTTGACAGCGCCGACTATCCCGGCAAGTGGTTCCTGTAATGCTTCAAGGATTTCATTGCTGTTGAGGGTAAAGCTGCGTGGAATACCTTCTGCAAGGTTTCTGCCACGCAACTCAATTTCACGTACTTCATTACCGGGATAGGCGCAGCCGATTTCATGTTTGACGCGCTCGGCTGTAGCATCACCGATTAGACTGCCATAGTTACGACGAACATAGTTAATAATCGCTTCGTCGAATCGATCGCCGCCAATTCGAACTGAGTCCGAATAGACAATACCATTAAGTGAGATCACTGCAACTTCTGTTGTCCCGCCACCGATGTCCAGTACCATGGATCCGCGGGCATCACTCACAGGCATACCGGCACCAATGGCCGCAGCCATGGGCTCTTCAATTAAATGCACGGTTCTTGCACCAGCCCCTGCTGCAGACTCACGAATGGCACGTCGCTCTACCTGGGTCGATCCACAAGGTACACATACCAGAACCCGGGGGCTTGGCTTGAACAGAGTGGAACCGTGTACACGGCGGATAAAATACTGCAGCATTTTTTCTGTGACGGTGAAGTCTGCAATCACGCCGTCTTTCAATGGACGGATGGCCGTGATATGCCCGGGTGTCCTGCCCAGCATTCGTTTCGCCTCGGCACCGACGGCACAGATAGACTTGGAGTTGATGCTATCGCCCTTGCGTATAGCAACGACGGAGGGTTCATTAAGGACAATGCCCTTGCCGCGAACATAAATCAGGGTGTTGGCAGTGCCCAGATCGATTGAGAGATCGTTAGAAAATAATCCACGTATAGTATTAAACATTAAAGGTCTGGCTTCTTCTGGTTTTCGTTAATGATGAATAGCGGCGGGTCGTGCTATATTTGTTTTCAGGACGTACCCCGACACCAGCAAACTGTCGCATTTTATACCTAATATCCGGTAAAATCCCGTCACGATATGAATTTTTATGCGGAATATCAAGCCGCTGCGGGAATATTTATACCTAATACTGGAAATAGATCACGCTAGATTGGTTAAATATCATCCGATCGGAACATAAATAACTGTTTTTAAAAAAATAATCGTCATTTTTGTATGTTAAACCAATCCGATATTAAGAAAATAGCCTGGCTCGCCCGGCTCGAGATAGCCGAGGAGGATACCCCCGGATTTTCCCGGGACCTGTCAAATATCCTCAACCTGGTCGAACAAATGGATCAGATAGATACCAGTTCGGTCACACCAATGGCTCACCCGCTTGAACTGAGTGCCCGATTGCGGCCGGATAAGGTAACAGAGACCAATCAAAGAGAGCAGTTCCAGTCACATGCCCCTGCCGTCGAACGCGGACATTACCTGGTTCCCAAGGTTATCGAGTAATTCCATTTTCTCTAAAATCCTGCAGATGAAAATTTCAAATGCATAACAAGACGCTTGCCGAGCTTTCGCGGTCACTAAGAAATAAAGAAATTTCAAGTGAAGAACTGACCCGCCTGTTACTCGACCGGTGTAATAAATTCAATAAGTCACTGAATTGTTTCATCAGCCTCACGGAAGACAAGGCATTATCGCTGGCCAGGGACGCCGATGTAAAAATCAAGGCCAATGACGCTGGTCCCTTGACAGGAATACCCATTGCTCACAAGGATATCTTTTGTACCCATGGCATCCGGACTTCCTGTGGTTCCAAAATACTGGATAATTTTATTTCCCCCTACGATGCCACTGTAGTTAAGCAACTTGAATCCGCCGGTATGGTAATGCTCGGTAAAACCAATATGGATGAATTTGCCATGGGTTCTTCAAATGAAACGAGCTTTTATGGCCCGGTACAAAATCCCTGGGACAAGGAACGGGTACCGGGTGGATCATCCGGTGGATCTGCCGTTGCCGTGGCTGCCAGACTGGCACCGGCTGCGACAGGCACTGATACCGGGGGTTCGATCAGGCAGCCAGCTTCACTCTGTGGAATTACCGGACTCAAGCCCACCTATGGTCGGGTATCCCGTTACGGGATGATTGCGTTTGCCTCCAGCCTTGATCAGGGCGGTCCAATGACCCGGACTGCAGAGGATGCTGCAATGATTTTAAACGTCATGGCCGGTTTTGATGAACGGGACTCAACGTCGGTGGATCGTGAGGTCGAGGATTACATCGCTGCACTGGAGCAACCCATCGAGGGACTGAAGATTGGCCTGCCAAAGGAATACTTCGATGAGCGCCTTAACCCTGATGTCAGTCAGATAGTCCATGAGGGAATTTCAGAACTGGAAAAACTGGGTGCCACTGTCACGGAAATCAGTCTACCCAGTTCAACACTTTCCATTCCGGTGTACTACGTAGTGGCACCTGCAGAATGTTCATCCAATCTGGCACGCTTTGACGGTGTGCGCTATGGCTACCGCTGTGAAGAACCCAAAGATCTGAATGATCTGTATTGCCGGTCCCGGGGTGAGGGCTTTGGCCGGGAGGTGAAGCGGCGGGTCATGATCGGCACCTATGTGCTCTCTGCCGGTTACTATGATGCCTATTACCTTAAGGCACAGAAAATCCGCCGGCTCATTCGCGACGAGTTTCAACAGGCATTGAAAGATGTCGACGTGATCATCGGACCCGCGGCACCGGGCACAGCATTTAGATTGAATGAATTGATGGACGACCCGATTAATATGTATTTGTCAGACATCTATACGGTCTCAGTTAATCTTGCCGGTCTCCCGGCCATCTCAGTGCCTGCCGGTCTGTTGAACGGTCTTCCCGTGGGCATGCAGATCATCGGTGATTATTTTGCTGAAGCGAGGCTGCTGAATGTCGCCCACCGTTTCCAACAGGTCACTGACTGGCATCAGAAAAAACCGACGGGGTATGAATGATGGACTGGGAAGTCGTCATTGGCCTGGAAATCCACGCACAACTCGCCACCAGGAGCAAGATCTTCTCCGGCGCAGCAACCACCTACGGCGCCGAAGCCAACACCCAGGCCTGCGCTGTTGACCTGGGTCTGCCCGGCGTACTGCCGGTCCTCAACGAAGAAGTGGTGCGAATGGCCATTATGTTCGGTCTTGCCATTAATGCCGAGATTCCACCCCGCTCGGTCTTTGCCCGTAAAAATTATTTTTACCCCGACTTGCCCAAGGGCTACCAGATCAGCCAGTATGAGCTGCCCATCGTCAGTCACGGCCAGATTGATATCACACTGGAAGACGGTACGACTAAAACCATCGGCGTCACCCGCGCCCACCTGGAGGAAGATGCCGGTAAATCGGTGCATGAGGGGTTTGGCAATCTGACGGGAATTGATCTGAACCGCGCCGGTACGCCTCTCATCGAGATAGTGTCTGAACCGGGCCTTCGTTCAGCAAAGGAAGCTGGCGCCTACATGAAGAAGATCCACGCCATCGTCACCTACCTGGGTATCTGTGACGGAAACATGCAGGAAGGATCGTTCCGTTGTGATGCCAACGTCTCAATCCGTCCACAGGGAGACTCCGAACTGGGAACCCGGACCGAACTGAAAAACCTGAATTCATTCCGCTTTGTCGAGGCGGCCATTCGGCATGAAATCGAACGCCAGACAGACGTGCTTGAATCCGGTGGCAAGGTTGTGCAGGAAACCAGACTCTATGACCCGGTCAAGAATGAGACGCGTTCCATGCGCAGTAAGGAAGAGGCCAACGATTACCGGTATTTCCCCGACCCGGATTTATTGCCAATTGAGATCTCTCCAGACTTCATAGATGAAATAAAGACATCATTACCCGAGTTGCCTGATGCAAGACAGAAAAGAATCATGAAGGAATACAAGCTTTCTGAATACGATAGTAGTGTAATTACTTCAAGTCGTGATATGGCTGATTTTTACGAATCTACTGCAAAAGCCGCTTGTAGCGTGGCTAGTCTTGATGTCAAAAGCTCTAAACTAACTGCAAACTGGATAATGGGAGAGTTCTCAGCTGCACTGAATCGTAATAATCTTGATATTAAAGACTCGCCCGTGAATGATGAGATGCTCGGCGAATTAATAAAGCGAATTGATGACAACACCATATCTAACAAAATTGCCAAGGAAGTCTTTATTGCCATGTGGAACGGGGAAGGCACCGCCGATGAGATTATTGAGAAAAAAGGCCTGAAACAGGTCACTGATACCGGTGCCATAGAAAAACTGGTCGATGAAGTCATAGCTGACAGCAAACCGCAGATGGAACAATACCGCAACAGTCCCGTGGAAAAACAGGGCAAACTGATCGGTTATTTCGTCGGCCAGGTCATGAAGAAATCCAGAGGGAAGGCAAACCCGAAACAGGTTAATGAATTGCTTCGCAATAAACTGGCCAAGGACTGACAAACAGCATATCGACACGCCTTAGCTGGAGCCGGGAGTTCATAGCTGAGCCTTGTATGTGCATCGATACATACTCTCTCTACCCGGTCCCATAGAGACATATGACATAGACCTGATTGCATACCGCATTAATGGAACATACAGCTCAAACCTTGCTCACTATCGGCAGTATCTTGCTACTGGGACTGGCCACCGATCTTATCGGCAGAAAAACCTCACTGCCGCGAGTTACCTTGTTGCTCGTTTTTGGTGTCCTCATCGGCAATGAAGTGCTCGGTATCATTCCTCCGTTTATCCTCGATCATTTTGAGCTGATCGCAGATATGACACTGGTGATGATTGGGTTCCTGCTTGGCGGAAAGCTTACCACCGGATTGCTCAGGTCAATGGGAAACCAGTTACTGGCTATATCCATATTTACTGTCATTGTTACTGCGCTCCTGGTCACCGTGGGACTGGTTTTGCTTGGGGTCCCGTATGAGATTGCACTGCTTCTGGGATGCATTGCAACGGCGACTGATCCCGTTGCAACCGTGGATGTCGTCAAGGAATATGGCAGCAAGGGCCGTTTCCCTGATCTCCTGTTTTCAATTGTTGTACTCGATGATGCCTGGGGGCTGATACTCTTCAGCCTGGGATTGGCGGTCGTTGCTTCCCTGACCGGAACCAACGTGGGTATTCCACCCACCCTGTTCCTCGTGAGGGAAATTGGCGGGGCCATCCTCCTTGGGGTTGCCATCGGTTTACCCGCTGCATATTTAACCGGAAGAATCAGACCGGGACAACCCATGCTGGCAGAGGCGCTGGGCATTGTGTTTATATGTGGAGGTGCTGCTATCTGGCTTGGCGTGTCGTTCCTGATTGCCTCAATGGTCATGGGCGTTGTGGTGACCAATATCGCCCAACATCATGAATATCCTTTTCATGCAATTGAAGGGGTTGAGTGGCCGTTCATGGTCATTTTCTTTGTACTGGCAGGTGCTTATCTTGAGTTTGATGCCTTGCTTGATATCGGCTTCATCGGAACGATATATATTCTAAGTCGTATCGCAGGTAAATATCTGGGTTCACTGATCGGGGGCACCATCAGCAATGCAAACAAAGAGGTCAAGAACTGGATGGGTATCGCCCTTATGCCACAAGCCGGGGCTGCAATGGGAATGGCACTTATCGCGTCTAACTATTTTCCGGAAAGCCGGCAAATGATTCTTTCCGTTATTATCAGTACCACGATCTTCTTTGAAATCACAGGCCCGGTTTTTACACGAGTCGCACTGAAAAAAGGGGCTACTGAATAAACCTGGTCCTGAACATAATTAGCATGACGCTTCCAGCATCAGCCTGTTAAACGCCGCCAGGATAGGCTCAAGTCCCTGAGTGTGCCGCCAGCTGTCCTGCAGATCATAGGCCTCCAGTTCGAGATGCCCGAGACAGGTATGCTCATGTTCGCCGTTCTTGTACTGGACATAGTGCACCAGTTCATGCAGCAATCGCGACACATGGTGCGGATCATCCATGTCAAAATCGGTGCCAAGGTAAATCGTGATGTCCTTGTTATAAAATCCTTTCAGTCCGGAGGAATCACACCGTGGCATATCCTCAATTCCATATAACCGGCACATGTTATGAATCGTTGTCATCACACATTGGGTTGCGGGAAGTCCGTATCATAGGAAGTATTGACAGATATCCATGTAAGCAGTGCAACAATCAATTCCGGCATATTTCTTTTCCTTATAAGAACATGGATGGATTAATTCATACCATATCTATAAGATTAGCCAGTTATCCAAGATTGTCACATGTTCGTAATAAAACCTGTTTCACAACTGGAGGGCTGACATGACTGAGGAACTGATCTATCTGGGCTGGCTTACGCTTATTACTGCACTGCTCTGGATTCCCTATATCCTGAACATGATCAAAGTCAGGGGACTACTGGATGCCGTAGGATATCCTGAACACCCGAAGCCGATGGCGTCATGGGCAAACCGGATGAAAGCGGCCCATTACAATATGATAGAAAACCTGGTGATATTCGGTTTACTGGTTCTAATCCTGAATGATGCCGGCATCAGTAATGATACAACCGTCGCAGCCAGTGTCATCTTTTTCTGGGCAAGGATTATTCACGTAGTAGCCTATACCTTTGCAATACCATGGGTACGGACAATTACCTTCCTGATTGGATTTGCTTGCCAGATAGTACTGGCATGGCAGCTATTGGCCTAAAATTGAGTTGAAATTTAATTCCATTTCTGTAGGTATCAGCACAAATTAAGAATGATACCGGGTATCAACAGATTTCTAATACCAAATGATAAAAACGTTATTTAATTTTTTGATATTATAGAAATTTGCAATATAATTCGAATCCTGAATGATCAAACTCTATTGGGAGAGATTATAT
>JBFFIE010000015.1:0-39494 GCA_041556555.1 Gammaproteobacteria bacterium | reverse complement strand
CGCAATCCTGCTCGGCAGATCCCCACGCAATATAACATTTGAATATTCGCTGGATTGGTTGCAAGAGCAGCTGGTCGTAATCTGGGAACCACTGCTGCTGGGCTGTTTTATCCTGGCAACACTGAGCGCGGCCGCTGGTTACGCAACCATCCGTTTCCTGTGGCGACTTACCATGGTCAGGAAATGGGAAGAAAGGAAGAACAGCCGATTGCTGGCAAAACAGCGGGAAAAGCCCGGTTCATAATGGTCTAGTCTCCCTGATACGTCTGTAATACCCCCTCATGTAATTCATAAATCCTGTCCATTTTCCTGGCCAAACCGAGATTGTGTGTGACCATAACCAGGCTGGCGCCATGACTCTGGTTGAGCTCGAGCATGATGTTGAATACGTGATCTGCTGTGTGCTCATCCAGATTTCCGGTAGGTTCATCGGCCAGTATGCACTGGGGCCTAGTCACCAGTGCCCTTGCAATAGCGGCCCGTTGTCTTTCACCACCTGACATTTCACCCGGCTTGTGATGTAAACGGCTGCCCAGGCCAACTCGTTCAAGCAGGTCGACTGCCGCATCCAACGCCTCACTATCAGCGTTCTTGCGGATAAACAGTGGCAATGCCACATTTTCCAGAGCAGTAAATTCCGGCAGTAAATGATGGAACTGATAAATAAATCCCATATTCTGATTTCGCATATATCCCCTGTCCGTCTCTGACAGACTGGAGAATGACTTATCAAGTATTTTTACTTCCCCTTTACCGGGAACATCCAGACCCCCAAGCAGGTGCAGAAGTGTACTTTTACCGGAACCTGAAGCCCCGACAATTGCAATTCTGTCACCCGAATAGACCTCGAGATTCAAATTAGACAATACCCGGATTTCCACTCCTGCGTCGGAAAAAGATTTCTCCAGACCATGACAACTGAGGATCAATTGCTCACTCATAGCGCAATGCTTCCGCAGGTTGGGTACGTGCTGCACGCCAGGCAGGATAGATTGTGGCGAGGAGGCAAAACAGGAAGGCAACAGCAGCAATAATAATGACATCTTGCCAGTGCATGTCCGAAGGTAATTCGCTTATGTAATACACATCAGGGGAAAGAAACTTGACCTGAAAAAAATTCTCAATTGCAGGAACGATAGTTTCTACATTAGATGCCAGCCAGACTCCACCTATGACTCCCAGTGTAATTCCTACCAACCCGATTATGACACCCTGAATAATAAAAATTTTCATAATACTTGCAGGACTGGCTCCAATGGTCCTCAGTACTGCAATATCCGATTGCTTGTCGGTAACAACCATGACCAGTGTTGAAATGATATTAAACGCTGCTACTGCAATAATTAATGTCAGGATCACAAACATCACTGTTTTTTCTGTCTTCAGCGCACGAAAAAAATTTGAATGCCGTTGTGTCCAATCAACAACCCAGTAATTTCCCGGCAAATCCTTTATGGCCTCACGACTGATGACAGGCGCCCTGAATATATCTGTCGTTTTCAGACGAAGTCCCGAGCTGCCATTATTGCGAAACAGGGCACGGGCATCGTCCAGATGAATCAAGGCCAGTGCACTGTCAAACTCATGCATACCAACTTCAAATATACCTGACACTGTAAACCGTTTGAGACGCGGCATGATTCCGGCAGGTGTAACATTGGCCTGCGGTGCTACAAGGGTAAGCTTGTCGCCTACCCTGACCTGGAGTGCTCTTGCCAGTTCCGCACCCAGGATGATATTGAACTGTCCGGCTACTAGATCCACAAAACTTCCACTAATCATTTTTTCTGCGACCACGGATACCTTAGGTTCCTCCTCTGGCAGTATTCCTCGAATAATTGTGCCATTTACATTACCTGCGTAGACCAGCATTCCCTCACCCTGATAATAAGGTGCTACACCCACGATATCGGGATTACGGCTGATCCCAGCTGCCAGATCGCGCCAGTTATCCAGGGTGCTGCCTCGAAACACCACACTGGCGTGCGATGCCATCCCCAGGGTTCGTTGTGTCAACTCCTTTTCAAATCCATTCATAACTGATAAAACCGTGATCAGGGCAAGAACTCCAAGAGCAACACCCAGCATCGAGGACATTGATATGAAAGAAATAAAATGATTACGCCGCTTTGCCCTTACGTAGCGTAATCCAATATAGGCTTCAAATGGTCTGAACATGGGCGAAGATTATAACTTAAAGAAACAATTGTTTCCCAAAAGCAGATACCAGAAAACATAGAACAAACTTGGCCGGGAAGGACTGAATTTGAAACTGATCGCAATTGATACCACTACCGAAGCATGTTCCGCTGCCTTGCTTGTCAATGATATTGTTAAGGAACAGTATGAACTGGCACCACGTCAGCACGCCGAGCTGATATTGCCCATGATTGACAGGCTACTGTCAGATGCCGGTTTAAACCTGGGCCAACTGGATGCAATTGCCTACACTTGTGGACCAGGTGCTTTTACCGGGCTCAGGATAGGTGCTGGTGTTGCCCAAGGTCTGGCTTTTTCATCAGACCTGCCCGTTGTTCAGGTGTCAACCCTGGCAACACTGGCCCAGGGCAACCGGGGTAAGGCACAGTTTATCGCCACTGCCATTGATGCCCGTATGAATGAAATCTACTTCGCTATATACAGGGATGCAGAGATTGTTGAATTGACGGGTGCCGAGATTGTTGACTGCGCGGAAAATATCCGTCTGACTGAGGCAGGTTCATATTTTGGTGCGGGTACCGGTTGGGCCAGATACCATCAGCCGCTCAGTGCCATTTTTGGTCAAAATCTGACGGGTTTTGACGGAAATCAGTATCCCCATGCAAAAAACGCTGCAAAAATCGCCAGCGTATACTACAAACAAGGTAGAATCTGTGATGCAGCAGATGTTGCACCGGTCTATATCAGGAACAAGGTAACAGGATAACCCGGTGTAATTTATTATAATTATAAGCTGCAATGGATATATAATTGATCTCATGAGTAAAAATAACCACCAAAACGCCCTGCCCATCGGCTACGATTTGTTGTGGTACCGTATTGAAAAAGTGCTCGGGCATGGTGCTTTCGGCATAACCTATCTTGCTCATGACATAAATCTGGATCGTCATGTCGCCTTGAAAGAATATCTGCCGGGACAATTCTGTCTTCGCAAGTCCAACCAGGAAGTCTCCCCGCTATCTGACGAACACGTTGATGATTTCAGATTTGGGCTCGAGCGATTCCTGTTTGAAGCCCGCACACTAACCCAGTTTGAGCATCCCAATCTTATCAAGGTATTTAACGTCTTCGAGGCAAACAATACCGCCTATATGGTCATGAACTATGAAAAAGGTGAAAGCCTGAAACAAATTCATCGGCGTAAAAAGGATTTTACTGAAGAAGAATTAATGTCAATTATGTTACCGCTAATGAGCGGACTCCAGAAGATTCACACCAAAGGTTTTGTTCACAGAGACATCAAACCGGGAAATATTTTTTTGAGAGAGGACAGGTCCCCGGTGCTTCTGGATTTCGGGTCTGCAAGAAAAACGGAATCGACTAATCCCCAAACACTCACAAACTTCGTCTCCCCTGGCTATGCACCTATAGAGCAGTATGCCAGTAAAAGTGATAAACAGGGACCCTGGACAGATATTTATGGCCTTGCTGCCACAATTTATAAACTTGTGGTTGGTGTTGCACCTTTGAATGCCATCGACCGGAGTGAAGCCATTACCAACGATCACAAGGACTGTTACATTCCTCTTGTTGACATCGTTGCAGATAAATATTCGAACAGTTTTTTATCTGCTCTGGACCATGCATTGGCATTCAGAGCCCAGGAAAGACCACAGGACATTAAGTCCTGGGTCGAAGAATTTGACGTCGGTGATTTTGAACTGGATACCGAACCAACCTCACCCACTGGTAATGTCAAAAGCTTTTCAGTTGATGACTCAGAAGTTGACTTTATTGATATCAGCCGAGCCAGCTGGAGAAGCGATACTGAGAAAAACACTGAAAAGACCCTTACTTATGATGGTGATGAAACCACCATTACTGCCGTGTTATGGGACAATGCAAGCATCTGGCGCAAACGACTGGTCGTATCATTAGTTCTGTTACTGGTAGTCTCAGCAGCAGGATTAACCGCGTATACATCCATGACTCCGGACACCAATCGCATGGATGAAACATCGCCGACAGGGACCGCCGAGGCAGAGGCAGCAGGACCTGGTGAAACAGTTGTAGAAGTCTCATCTGAGACCGGCGCGCCAACATCCAGCAGTGAGGAAGCGACTGAAGTCCCATCGCTTGCAGTCGCAAACCCGGCGGCAGAACAGGAAGGAGAAGTTGACGAGGTACAACTGTTATTGACCAGTGCTGCAGAAAATTTTAAAAAACTGAACCTTACCAAGCCTCCAGGCAGCAATGCCTATGACCTGTATAAACAGGTTATCAAGCTGGATCCGAAAAACTCCGAGGCCAAAAACGGGATCAGGAAGATATCAGATACATATATCAACATGGCCTATGTCGCACTGGACAAGGACAAGACATTTGAAGCCAGGCGCTATATCAACAAGGCTGAGGAAATCTGGCCGGAGTCAAATAAAATAGATCCTGCAAGAAAGGCGTTGAATAACAAACTTGCCGAAAAATATGTTCGGGAGAATCCTGAGCGCCTATACGAAAGAAACAGTACAGAAACTAATACTGCTGATACACCATCCGGAAGTAACAACCTGATCGATAGTATTCGTTCCTTGTTCGAGTAGTTACTCATCAACCCTAATTACACTCGTTTCGATCAAACCCGATTCATTCAGGATAATTTGCCTGTACCCCGGGTTCTGTTCATCTTTAATGTAATGTTCAGTTTCTGGCCTGAACTGCACGCAGGTCGAAGGCGTAGCCATTAACAGTATATTATCCCTTGTGCAGTTAAAGTCCTGGTGAATGTGACCCCATAGTATTGCCTTGGTATTAGAATACCTATCAACGATAGTAAAAAATTCTTCAGGATTCTCCAGCGACATGGCATCCATCCAGGGGCTGTTTATTGAGACAGGAGGATGATGCAAACAGATTAGAACATTTCGCTGCTTACTCTGTGCCAATGCGCCGTCAAGATATTCAAGCTGTTGTTGTCCCAGCCTGCCTGAGTGAGTATCCGGAATATAAGTATTAAGCAGAATAATATGCCAATGATTGAGGATGATTTGACTGGATATACCGATCCCCGATCGGGGAAGTGCTTCTTTCATCAGTTCAGGATTGTCGTGATTACCTGGCAAACAAAATACGGGGGCATTCAATAATTTCAGTGACTTCACAAGATTATCATAAGCAGCAGGTACAGGGTCATGAACCAGGTCCCCCGTCACAATAACAATATCCGGCCTGAACCCAGAAAAATTCACATGCTCGATGACTGCATCCAGGGATACGGAAGTATTAATACCGTCAAAAGTTTCTTCTGTATCTGAAAATATATGTGTGTCGGTTAACTGTATAAGCTTAACTGTGTTTTTCTCATGAAGTTCAGGCATAATCTCTTACCCAGTATAGCTTATACCGTGATTATCAGAAAACAGAGACAGACTTTTAAAACATGACCCTTAAAAGCATAAACCTGACAGAAGACATCTATAACTATTTGTTATCAGTCTCACTAAGGGAGACACCGGTACAAAAAGCCTTGCGCAAAGAAACAGCCAGACATCCTCAGTCCATGATGCAAATTGCTCCGGAACAGGGACAGTTCATGACCTTGTTGCTGAAACTTATCAACGCCAGAAAAGTAATGGAAATAGGTGTATTTACCGGTTACGGCACCCTTGCGATGGCAAGGGGTATTCCTGATGACGGCAAAATCATAGCTTGCGATATCAACAAGAATGATACTGCTATAGCAAAAAAATTCTGGTCAAAGGCTGGTGTCAGTCACAAAATTACCCTGGAACTGGCACCTGCTCTGGACACCATGTCCCGGCTCATTGATAAAGGTCATCGAGGTACATTTGATTTTGTATTTATCGATGCCGATAAACCGGAATATCCTGACTATTACAAACTGGCATTGGAGTTAATAAGAACAGGCGGATTAATAATGGTCGATAATGTACTCTGGTCAGGGAAACCGGCTTCCCCCGCAGAATCAGACAAGGACACACTGGCAATTCGCGACTTCAATGCAAAGCTGCATGAAGATGATCGTATTTTTCTGAGTATGCTGCCCGTGGCTGATGGGATAACACTTGCAGTAAAGATCTAGTGGCGCGAATAAAAATCTTCAACCCCTGAAATATCACGCGTAATTTCCATAACCGGAAGACTTGCAAGCACCTGTTTACCATAGGACTTGGTCAATAGCCGCGGGTCACATATAGTCAATACTCCATAATCAGACGAATCCCGAATCAATCGCCCTATGCCCTGCTTCAAGTTGATAATAGCCTGAGGTAACTGATATTCCATAAACGGATTAGAACCGCTCGCCTGCATTTTTTCAGCCCTTGCCCTGAACACAGGGTCATCAGGCGGCATAAATGGTAGCTTGTCAATAATTACGCTTGAAAGTGAATCACCCTTTACATCTACACCTTCCCAGAAACTGCTGGTGCCAAGTAAAACAGCGTGCCGTGTATTGCGAAATTTTTCCAGTAATTCAGTCCTGGGTGCCTGCCCCTGTATTAACAAGGGATATTCCATCCTGGCTTGCAATATATCAGCAGCCTCACGTAAGGCGCGGTGACTGGTAAACAAAAGGAACGTATGGCCCTGACTGGCTTTTATTACAGGCAACGCTGTATTGATCACGGACCGGGTATATTCAGGCATTCCCGGTTCAGGCAAATTTGCCGGCAAATACAGCAAGGCCTGTTGCTGGTAATTGAATGGGCTGGGCAAGGCAACTGTATTACATTCGGTCAAACCCAGTTGCCTGGAAAAATGACCAAAATCTTTTTTGACCGCCAGGGTGGCAGATGTGTAAATACAGGTAGCATCATGCTGATTGATTCTTTCCTTGAACATTGACGAAACATCAAGTGGCGTTTGATGCAGAAAGAAACTGTTGCCTCTGGTCTCTAGCCATTGAACCTGGTCATCGCGTTCTCTTTCACTGTAATCTTTGAACTGTCCCAAAAGTGTTGAAGTGCGAAGCCAGCAATTTTCCAGGGACTTGGAACGCACGGAGACCTTGTCCAATAATCTTTCCATGTTGCTTAAGGATTGATTCAACTGCCTGCTTGCTGCTTTTATTGCTGTACTTTTTACAAGATCTCCCCAGGATTCACGCCGATCTGTCTCGCCTAGAGACATACGAAAATTCTGTATTACCTTTCTCAATGTATCCATCAATTGATCAACATCTTTAATATCTTTCGCATCTGCAAGAAATGCAGTGCGCGCATCATTAACCAAATCGATTATCTGTCTGCTGCTGATTGTTAACCCAAAAAATGTGGCGGCAAGTTCCGGCAATTGATGGGCTTCATCAAAAATGATCACTTCGGCACGGGGCAATAATTCACCGAAACCGGTTTCCTTGAGAGCCAGGTCAGCCATCAACAAGTGATGATTAACAACCAGTAAAGTGGCCTCCTGCGCCTTGCGTCTGGCCTGAAGTACAAAGCATTCATTGTAGAACTCACATTCCTGGCCAAGGCAGTTATCAGTTGTTGATGTAATGGCAGGTTTCAAGGGTGAATCCTCCGGCAAATCCATTAATTCTCCCAGATCGCCGGTCTTGGTCTCTGAATGCCAGGTCCTGATCATCTGTAACCTGTACTGATCCTTGGATTTAAATAATGATCCATTCTGCTCATATTCACGGAGTCTTAATTTACACAAGTAGTTATTACGTCCCTTGAGTAAAGCTGTGTTTACAGCTGCACCCAATGACCTGTTAATAATCGGCAGATCTTTTTGATATAATTGATCCTGTAAATGCTTGGTACCGGTTGAGATAATGGCCTTCTTTCCTGACAAAATCGCCGGAACAAGATAGGCATAGGTTTTACCAGTTCCTGTACCGGCCTCGCAGACCAATGAAACTTCATTATTAATAGCTTCTTCAATTTTTATCGCGAGAGCTTCCTGCTCGTCCCGATGAACGTAATCATCAAGATTTCGGCTTAGTGGACCATCATTCCTGAAGATATCAGTGCTGGTAATCATGCTCAGGCCCTGTCTATTGGAAACGCAAGAACTTCCCGGATATGACTTGCCTTTGACAAAACCATTAATAAACGATCAAGACCCAGAGCGACGCCGGCACTTTCTGGCATACCGGATTCAAGCGCTGACAGCAAATTTCTGTCAATGGGATACAAGGTTTTATTTTGTTTTGATCTCTGTTGCAAATCTGATTCAAAGCGCTGCTTTTGTTCACGGGGATCACAAAGTTCATGGAAACCATTGGCAATCTCCAGTCCCTGGATGAAAAGTTCAAATCGTGCAGCTGTTACCGGCTCACCTTCACTGAGGCGTGCCAGAGCAGCCTGCGCTTGCGGAAAATCAAATACAAAAACACTACCCTTATCCTTCAATCTTGAGATGACATAGTGGTTGAAAACAAAGTCCAGCAATTCATTATAATCCTCGACAGCAGGGCTCAGACCAGCATCACGACCCAGTTTTATTAATTGCTTCCGGCTTATGGAATGTGGATCAAACCCTGTTAGCTCAAGAAATACATCTGCATAACTTATCCTTGCCGGTTTCTGCAAGCCCAGGTAATCAAGTAGTGATTCAATTTCATTCATCAATTCATGATGATCAAAACCCGGACGGTACCATTCGAGCATGGTAAATTCCGGATTATGATAGCGCCCGGACTCTTCATCCCTGAAAGCCCGGCTAATCTGGAAAATGGAGCCAGATCCAGCTGCCAATAACCGCTTCATATGAAACTCTGGCGAGGTTTGCAGATAGAGCCTGCTACCGGATTCAGTGTGAAGGCGGGTTTCAAAACTGCGGATATTTGGATCAGTTGCAGTAGATGACGCCAGGATCGGGGTTTCAACTTCCATGATACCGGCTTCGTTCATGAACTGCCGGACCTTGCACAATATCTCTGCCCGCAGTTTCAAAGTTGATTGATCAACTACGGGATTCCAATCTAAATTCGCCACCGGATGGAAAACCAGTTAGTGCTAGCTGGCACGGCTGACATAACTGCCGGTCCGTGTGTCTATCTTGATCAATTCACCGTTTTCAACAAACAGGGGCACTTTGACAACAGCGCCGGTTTCAAGGGTCGCGGGCTTGGTGCCACCGGTGGCCGTATCCCCTCTTACCCCCGGATCGGTTTCGGTAATTTGCAAGGAAACAAAGTTCGGAGCAGTGACAGATAACGGGCTGCCATTCCAGAGCGTTACCGTGCATAATTCCTCTCCCTTTAGCCACTGCGCAGCCTCACCGGCAGCATTCTTATCGGCAGCGTATTGCTCATAGTTACTCGGGTCCATAAAATGCCACAATTCCCCGTCGCTATAGAGGTATTGGACTTCAATTTCCAGCACATCCGCTGCATCCAGTGTTTCTCCTGATTTAAAAGTCCGTTCTATGACGCGGCCTGTCTTAAGATTTCGGAGCTTGACCCGGTTGAAGGCCTGTCCCTTTCCCGGTTTAACATATTCATTTTCCACGATTGCGCAGGGGTCATTGTCCAGCATGACTTTTAATCCGGACTTGAACTCGTTGGTACTGAAGGTCGCCATAGATTCCTCATTCTTATTAACATGTGTTAAAAAGGCATATCATACATTGAAGCACTCCGATAATGCATATACAGACAGTAAATTGGCAAAAAGTCATGCAATTGACCTATAAAGATCCACATGCATTATTGAATAAGCTGGGATTGTCTGGCAGTGATAGTAATTTGTCAGAGCTGGCAGCACAGGAATTTCCTCTGCGCGTGCCACAGTCTTACCTGGAAAATATCAAACCAGGTGATCCGGCTGATGCACTCCTGCTTCAGATATTGCCGACCAAGCAGGAGGACGTAAGGGATGCAGCTTATACTACCGACCCGCTGCACGAAAGCAGTTACCAGCCGGTCCCGGGTTTATTACATAAATACCGGCACAGGGCCTTGCTGATTGCTACCGGTGCATGCGCGATTCATTGCCGCTATTGTTTCAGACGACATTTTCCCTATGCGGATGCCAATCCATCTGAGAACACATGGTCCGGTGCATTGAACTACCTGATGAAGGACAAAACCATCAAGGAAATCATCCTCAGTGGCGGAGACCCGTTAACCTTATCCAACAGCAGGCTTTCCAGGTTGGTGGAATTGCTCGTCCGGATACCCCATCTGAAAAGACTCAGGATTCATACCCGGATTCCCGTGGTTATGCCCGGCCGTATCGATGAAGAATTGATTGAGCTTCTTACTACGACACGGCTGCAACCCGTGGTTGTTATACATAGCAATCACGCCAACGAGTTCGGTGACAAGGCATACCAGGCCATACGGAAACTGTATTTTGCACGAATCCCGTTATTCAACCAGTCTGTGCTGCTCAGGGGCGTCAATGATTCTGCTGAAACCCTCACAGAGTTGAGTGAATCATTGTTTGCTATGGGTATTATCCCCTATTATTTACACTTGCTGGACAAGGTAGAAGGGGCCGCACATTTTCATGTCCCCCTTTCAAGGGCCAAAAGCCTTATGCAGTCATTAAGAGAGACACTGCCGGGCTACCTGGTGCCGAAGCTGGTCAAGGAGATCGCTGGGGAAACAGCCAAGGTCCCCGCGGAACTACTGGATGCTGAATGATCTCCACTCTGGTACTGTTGGTTTTATTATTAATATTATACTTTATATTCATGATTAGGTATTTAACCTAAGCAATTGAATTACAATAAAAAATATTTACAGGGTTTTCCATGTCTAAGCCACTGGTCAATAATGTTTTGCTGATAGATGATTCCGTTGATACACGCAACTTACTGATCCACTTTTTCAACGGCATTTCTCCAGAAACCAAAATCACCGAATATGACCCGATTGAATCTGGCAAACCATCGGCCAGTTTCAACTGGTCGGAATTTGATTTGCTGATCCTGGATTACGATCTTGGCAACGGTGAAAACGGCCTTGAGTGGTTGCGCGAATTCAAGACCTCAACCGAGTTTCCTGCAACCTTGATACTGACAGCCAAGGATGACGAGGAGCTGGTGGTGAAGGCACAGAAGTACGGGGCCCAGGGGTTCATTCGCAAGGAAAAACTCAGCAAAAAATGGTTTATCCAGGTAATCCAGAAAGCACTGGAAGAATACCTCGATCAAACCATGGAGGCTATATCCCGGAAAGTGAAGGTCCATCATTATAACAAGGAAAAATTTCTCGAATTACTTAAAACCCTGCATGTAAAAGATGCCATCGCCCTGCTCAAGATAGATGGATTTAATGAGATTTCAGAAAAACTTGAAGCAGAAGAGACAGACAAATTTGTCAAATTTCTGACTGACATCATCCAGGAAACCATTGTTAATAATGGCATGGAAGGGACTTTTACCCGGATCAAGGAGTCTGTAATCGGTATATTGCTGCATAACCGGGAACACGCTGCCATAGAGCAATTTGCCAAAAAACTTTGTGAAGAATTTGATCAATCTCCATTTCAACTGGAAGGTGCTGAGATTGATTACTCGATCAGCCTGGGCCTGGTAGAAATAAAGGGCGGCAAATCAAAAGTATCTGAACTGCTTCAGGCTGTAGATTCAGCCAGTGCTACTGCAAGAAAACAAAACGGGAATTCCTATGCATTTGCCTCGGAAGAAACAAAAATAGATGAAACATTGAATACCGAAATGGCAAAGGAAATTATCAGCGCGGTAAAAGAAGAACATTTCGTTCCCCTTTTCCAGCCATTGGTGCAGATATCCGATGCAGGCCATCCACTTTATTCTGAATTATATCAAACGACAACCAACTTGATTGATTCACAAGGCAGTTCTATTGATCCAAAGGAATTTTTGCCAATACTGGAAAAAACAAATATGTTAAATACGCTTGATCGATGGGTTTCCCGCCACTGTATTGTCGAGCTGTCTAAACTAAACAGAAAAGAAAACAGGAATTTTGGAATATTTGTTTCTCTTTCAAAACAATCACAAAGTGACAAGGAATTATCGGACTGGCTAGACAAGATAATCAAGCGGCTAAAAATGCCTGATCTTGGCAAGTATATCATATTCGAAATTAATGCTGCAGATTTTCTGGAAAACATGCGTGAAGCCAAAATGCAATTAAATAAACTGCGAATTAAATTAAAATCACCTATCGCCCTGACACATATCGAAGACCTTGAAACTCTGGACAAATGTTTGCAAGCCGAGAAATTTGATTTTGTGTTTTTCTCACCGGAGCATAACTCCCGGGGGAGAATGGACGCAGGATTAATTCAGAATATCGCATCACAGGCAAAAGAAAATGGTGCGATATCCGTGGCCAGCAAGATTGATTCAGGGGAATATATGATGATGGCCACCAGCTCGGGCGTCAATTATGTTCTGGGGCTCTTCGTACAACCCCCTATGGAAAATATTCTGTCATCTGAAGAAGTCGTTGTCTAACTGTCAGGCATATCCTCAAATTTCAGTTTAAGACGGCTGACATTTCTATAGCCTCGCGGTAACAGGTTTCCCCGTTTGCCTCTCTCACCCAGGCTCTCAACAAGGTCCTTGTATTTGAGAACCAGCTTGCGCTGCCCCGCAATAATGTCCAACCCCGCATTTTCAGGTACAGCGGTGATAGCCACCAGTGTTTCTTCACCGGATTTGAATTTGGCGGTTGGGATATTGAGAATCTTGAGACCCTTGCCTTTACCCAGTATGGGTAATTCACTGGCCTTGATGACCAGCATTCTCCCGGTACTCGAGACGGCTATAATGAGATCAGAGCTCATGTCACGAATTAATGCAGGCGGCAATACTCTGCCTCCCCTGGGTACTGATACCACAGCTTTCCCGTTACGGTTCCTGGTATATATGTCATCGAGCCTGGTGACAAACCCGTAACCGGCATTACTAGCCAATAGATAAACAGTATCGCCATTACCGAGCATCACGCCTTCAAAAGTTGCGCCATCAGGGGGATTCAGCCGGCTGGCAACCGGTTCACCAAGTCCACGGGCCGATGGCAGCGTATGGGCCGGCAAACCATAACAGCGCCCGGCCGAATCAAGAAATATAGCGTTTTGATTACTGCGGCCCAATGCTGATGATTTAAAAGAATCACCGCTGCGGTAACTGAGTGAATCCGGCTCAATATCATGCCCCTTTGCCGAGCGAACCAAACCCTTGCTTGAGAGGACCACGGTCACGGGTTCAGTCACCACAAGTTCACTTTCATCCATGGCCCTTGCTCCTGAGCGTTCTTTCAGGGGTGACATCCGTTTATCGCCGTAGGTTTCGGCATCTTCTTTAATCTCATTACGAACCAGTGTTTTCAGGCGCTGTCTGGATTTCAATGTTTGCTGGAGTGATTTGCGTTCTTTCTCCAGCTCATTCAGCTCACCCTTGATGCGAATTTCCTCCAGCTTTGCCAATTTGCGCAATTTGAGTTCCAGAATCGCTTCAGCCTGGACATCGGTTAGCTTGAAGCGCTTTATGAGTGATTGTTTAGGTTTGTCTTCTTCGCGAATAATCCGGATTACTTCATCAATATTCAGGTAGGCGATCATCAGACCCTTGAGGATATGGATCTGTTGTTCAACCTTGTCCAGCCTGAATTGCAGACGCCGACGTACGGTCTCCATGCGATATTGCAACCACTCAACCAGGATCGTCCTGATGTCTTTGACCTGGGGCCTGCCATTAATACCAATCATGTTCAGATTTACCCGGTAATTTTTTTCGAGATCCGTTGTTACAAAAAGATGTGACATCAGGTCTTCAAGATCAACGCGATTGGATCTTGGCACCAGGACCAGGCGAGTTGGATTTTCATGATCAGATTCATCACGCAAGTCATCCAGCATCGGTAGTTTCTTTGCCTGCATTTGTGAACCGATCTGTTCAAGAATTTTGCTGCCGGAACTCTGGTAAGGAAGTGCCGTAATAACGATGTTACCGTCTTCTTTTTCCCAGACCGCACGCATCTTGATTGAGCCGGAACCGGTCTTGTAGATATTCTTGATATCCTTGACCGGTGTAATTATTTCTGCATGGGTCGGGTAATCCGGCGCTTTGATGTATTTACACAATTCTGTAATTGTCGCCTTTGGTGATTGCAACAGATGCATGCAGGCCTTGCTTACTTCCAGCAAGTTGTGTGGCGGGATGTCCGTTGCCATACCTACAGCAATGCCTGTCGTGCCATTCAGGAGTATGTTAGGCAACCTTGACGGCAGCAATTTGGGTTCAGTTAATGTGCCGTCAAAGTTCGGAACCCAGTCGACTGTGCCCTGGCCCAGTTCGCCAAGCAGGGTATCAGCGTAGGCAGTCAACTTGGACTCTGTATAGCGCATGGCAGCAAATGACTTGGGATCGTCCATTGAACCCCAGTTTCCCTGACCGTCGATTAGTGGATAGCGATAAGTGAACGGCTGGGCCATGATAACCATCGCCTCATAACAGGCCGAATCACCATGCGGATGAAATTTGCCGATCACATCACCCACTGTACGGGCTGACTTTTTAAACTTGGCAGTTGATTTAAGACCAAGCTCGGACATCGAATAAATGATCCGACGCTGGACCGGTTTAAGACCATCACCGATATGTGGCAGCGCCCGATCCAGAATGACATACATGGAATAATTCAGGTATGCCTTTTCGGTGAATTCATGCAGTGGTTGCTGCTCGATGTTTTCAAAATCAAGACTGAGTGTCTCGTTCACCTGCTACCTCCGGATAATCCACTATTAAGTTGTCATGAAAAATTCATGAAAATGAAACTGTATTGCCCAAATTAAATTGAATTATAAAGCTGCTCATAAATGCGATTTTGCGAGGAGTAAAATGAATATGGAAAACAACTCTAATCATGTGAAAAATTTTTTGAAATTGTCCGAACTATATTTTAAAACCAGTGGCAAGACTCTCTCAGATATCAGTTACCGTGAACTGGAAGAATACCTGGACGCCATAAACGATGATTCTCCTTCTACTGCCATGGAGCAGTACCTGTCCTGATCAGAGTGTCGCCACATCACCTTTGCTTTCCAGCCAGCCTTTCCTGTCCTGGGCCCTTTTCTTGGCCAATAACATATCCAGTATCTGATCTGCTTTTTTGCCTTTTTCCAGGGTCAATCTCACCAGTCTTCGGGTTTCAGGTGCCATGGTTGTTTCCCGTAACTGTGTGGGATTCATTTCACCCAGGCCCTTGAATCGCTGGACATTAACCTTGCCGGTTTTCTTTTCTGCCGCTATCTGGTCCAGAACCCCGGCTTTTTCTGCATCATCCAGCGCATAATAGACATCTTTACCTACATCGATGCGGTACAGGGGCGGCATGGCGACATAGATATGCCCGGCCTCAACCAGTGGCCTGAAATGTTTGACAAACAGGGCGCATAACAGGGTCGCAATATGCAAGCCGTCTGAATCGGCATCTGCCAGGATACATATCTTTCCATACCGCAAACCATCAAGCTTGCCGGAGCCGGGATCGACCCCGATGGCCACGGCGATGTCATGAACTTCCTTCGAGGATAATACCTCACCGGACTCAACCTCCCAGGTATTCAATATCTTGCCCCTGAGTGGCATCACAGCCTGGTACCCCCTATCGCGGGCCTGTTTGGCAGATCCCCCGGCCGAATCACCCTCTACCAGAAACAATTCTGTAACGCTGGCATCCTGCCTAGTGCAATCAACCAGTTTGCCCGGCAATGGCGGACCACCGGTGATTTTTTTCCGGACTATTTGGCGGTTGGCTTTCTGCCTTTTTTGCGCACGGTCTATGGCAAGTTCTGCGATTCGTTCACCGGTCTCAACAAACTGGTGCAACCATTGACTGAATTCATCCTTAACCACACCGGCAACAAAAGTGGCACATTCCCGGGAAGAAAGACGTTCCTTGGTCTGCCCTGAAAACTGGGGATCATCCAGCTTGACAGACAAAAGGTAACTGCAGCGGTCAAAAACATCCTCAGCTGTGAGTCTTACGCCTCTGGGTAACAGGTTACGCGATTCACAGAATTCTCGCATGGCCTCCAGCAACCCCTGTCTCAAGCCATTGATATGGGTACCGCCCTGGGGTGTTGGTACGAGGTTAACATAGCTCTCAGTAACCAGTTCGCCTTCTTCCGGGCACCAATGAATGGCCCAGTCGACAGTTTCATTGGTTCCCTCCATATTTCCCATAAACGGTTCTGCCGGAACCAATTCCATCCCGGACAGCTGTTCAGATAAATAACCCTTGATGCCGTTTTCATATTGCCACTCGTGCTTGTCTTTGGAATCTTCAATGTTCAATTGAACCATCAGACCAGGACAGAGTACGGCCTTTGCCCGCAAAACATGCATCAGCTTGTTTAAGGCAAATTTGGTGGTATCGAAATACTTGGGATCGGGTTGAAATCGAATGGTGGTCCCTGTGTTCCTTGCGCCGACCTTGCCCTTGACCTTGAGGCTGGATTTTTTTTCACCACCAGCGAAGGACATGTAATGTTCCTTGCCATCACGCTTGACCCACACTTCCAGCTTTTTGGACAGGGCATTAACCACGGAGACACCTACTCCATGCAAACCTCCGGAAAATTTGTAATTCTTCCTGGAAAATTTACCACCGGCATGCAAACGAGTGAGAATAACTTCAACACCTGAAACTTTTTCACCGGGATGGATATCAGTCGGCATACCGCGGCCATCGTCAGTCACCATTACCGAGCCGTCCTTGTGCAAGGTGACTTCGATCTTTTTAGCATAACCGGCAATCGCTTCATCCACACTGTTATCAACGACTTCCTGAATCAGATGGTTGGGCCTGGATGTGTCGGTATACATTCCCGGTCTTTTGCGCACGGGATCAAGGCCGGTCAGGACCTCAATATCAGCAGCATCGTAATTTCTGGACACGCAGCAACTACCTCAAGGGAAAAAAGATGGGCTTCAGGTATGGAAGTGCAATGTACCATAAAACCGGCAATTGCAGCACTGACACCGGCGCAGGGAGGCCGGCGACAGGTTTCTTAAGGTCCCAGATCCTCGATCAGGGATTGGCGGAGATTGTCAGCAACCGGATCGACTCTATACCGGTAAGCCGGGTGGTCAATACCCGCGGAGATTGGTGCACCTCCCTTGAGGTCCTTGATCATTTCATCATCCAGCTCAAATCGTAAGAAATGTACGGAAGATGTCTTCTCCTCGGTATCACGTTCCAGATCTTCGTCTGCGATGGGGTTGATCGGTTTATGATCGCCAATCTTGATCCAGATGGTGTCTTCAATACCAATCATCCTGGCCAGTTGCTTTTTCCGTTCGTTCTCATCAGAAAATTCGATCATGAACGTGGCCTTCCAGTTTTTGCCATCCGGAATTAATGGGTTATAGGCATCCAGTTCTTCCTGGATAGCGGCTTTATCAAAAATCTTTTCTATCCGTAACATTTCCTGGATTTGGTATTGCATGGTCAGGGCATCTTCAAAATATAACGTGGCATTCGGACCAATAGGCAATTGCCGATTCTTTTTGTGCTCAAGTACCTTTTGCCGGAAATCATTTCGAATCTCCGAATATTGTTCAAGGGTATATAGCTTATCTCTGTCTAGTTTCTGCATGTTTTCAAGTCTGGATTCCATATGCCTGCTTCAAGAGAGTAAACGGGTTATTTGCATGGCTATTGTCTTTCATGCCGATTTCTATCTGATCTCCGGCCATCGGGCAATCACTGATGTAATGGTCCACTTCAGCTTTCTTGATTTTGTTGACTACCGGCCGGCAGATTTTTGTGGAGATATCATGAAATTCACTTTTGACAGCATAAGTACCATCATGGCCGGAGCAACGTTCTATTAATTCGATGCTGGTATCCGGTACCAGAGCCAGGATATCACGAGTTTTCAGGCCTATATTCTGCACACGTTGATGACAGGGTGCATGGTAGGCTATCTTGCCCAGAGATGACTTGAATTCGGTATTGAATTTACCAGCCTTGTGCCTGAGTGAAAGATATTCGAACGGGTCAAAAATGCGCGCCTTCACCCTCTGAACATCCTCATTATCCGGAAACATCAGCGGGATTTCCTGCTTGAACATCAGGACGCAGGAAGGAATCGGCGCAACAATATCCCAGCCCGCATCAATGAGATTGATTAATTCAGGGATATTGAACTTCATGGCCTCTTCCACTGCGTCCAGATCGCCCAATTCCAGCTTCGGCATGCCACAGCATTTCTCCTTGCGGGTAAGTTGCACGGGCATCCTGTTATGCCTGAATACCGAGATCATATCCTCGACCATATCCGGTGCATTTCGGTTGCCGTAGCAGGTTGTAAAAACGGCAACCTTGCCGGTGGTAAATTCCGTGGGCTCTGCTTCTATAGAAATTTTCTCTTCCTTGAACCGTTTCCTGAGGTTATTACTGTGAAATTCAGGTAACTTTGCTTGCGGGTGGATTCCGACCATCTTGTTCATAGTCTTGCGTACCAGCCCGGAATTATTCATTACATTAATCGACTGAGCGATGACGGGAATGCCGGCAATGCTTCCCACAGCGTCGGTTGAAGTCAACAGCTTGTCCCTGAACTTGTTCTTGCCCTGCTTGTGGCGGTTAGCCTTGGCCTGCAGCATCAAGTGAGGGAAATCAACGTTCCATTCATGCGGGGGAACATAGGGGCACTTGGTCATGTAACACAGATCACAAAGGTAACAGTGATCGACCACCTTCCAGTAGTCTTGTTTGTCCACCCCATCCACTTCCATGGTCTCGGATTCATCGACAAGGTTAAACAGCGTGGGAAAGGCATTGCAGAGACTCACGCAACGGCGGCATCCATGACAGATATTAAAGACCCGTTCGAGCTCCGAGAACAGCGCACCCTCGTTATAGTAATCGGGGTCCTGCCACTTGATGGGATGCCGGGTTGGTGCCTCTAGGCTCCCTTCCCGGTGTCCGTTTTCAGAATCGGCCATAGGTATCAGAGTTTCAATTGCTGTAAAAACCGAACCGGGCACAGGACCCGGTTCCATTTGACATGCAGGTAACGCTGTTTTTCCGTATCAGAGGCTATCCAGGGCCTTCTGAAAACGGTTGGCGTGTGAGCGTTCGGCCTTGGCCAGCGTCTCGAACCAGTCAGCAATTTCATCAAACCCCTCTTCACGGGCCTGCTTGGCCATGCCCGGATACATGTCCGTGTATTCGTGAGTTTCACCGGCAATAGCTGCCTTCAGGTTTAATTCCGTGTTGCCGATCGGTTCACCAGTGGCCGGATCCCCGACTTCTTCGAGGTATTCCAGGTGTCCGTGGGCGTGACCGGTCTCGCCTTCAGCCGTGGAGCGGAAAACGGCAGATACATCATTAAAACCTTCGACATCGGCTTTTTGGGCGAAATAAAGGTAGCGACGGTTTGCCTGTGATTCGCCGGCAAATGCGGCCTTCAGGTTTTCTTCAGTTTTACTGCCTTTGAGTTCCATTGTACACCTCCTGAGCAAATTTAGACTTCTTCTAAATTAATAAAAGTAATTTACTCCAGCGGGATAGGGGCTGTCAACGCTCGGTGAAGGCAGGTCAAAACGGTGGTCTTGACGGTGCATAATACAATAGAATTGCGCTTCACCGTGATTCGACAAACCTGATAACAAACAGGAAAACACCGTGCCCAAAAAACAGGCAGAACTGAACTTTGAGGCTTCCATCAAGGAACTGGAGACACTGGTCAATAAGATGGAGGAAGGTAACCTCAGTCTGGAAGATTCACTGAAATACTTCGAACGTGGCGTTACCCTCACCCGCCAGTGCCAGCAGGCCCTCGCTGATGCAGAACAGAAAGTAAAGATACTCCTGGAAAAGGAAGGTAAAGCCGGGCTCCAGGATTTCGAACCCGAAGATCCTCCGGAATAAGAATATTCATGTCATTAAATGAACGCCTGCAGGTCTACCGGTCCTGCGTCGAGAATGCACTTGAGCACTGGCTGCCGGACAGCAATGTCCAGCCCGCCCATCTGCATGAGGCCATGCGCTACTCGGTCCTGAGCGATGGCAAACGGATTCGCCCGGTCCTGGTATTTGCCACCGGGGAAGCCTTTGCTGTACCGCTGGAACAACTGGAAAGTCCGGCCTGTGCGGTAGAGTTGATCCACGCCTATTCCCTGATTCATGATGACTTGCCGGCCATGGACGATGATGACCTGAGACGCGGCCGCCCCACCTGTCATAAAGCCTTTGACGAGGCTACCGCCATACTGGCGGGTGATGCCCTGCAGGCACTGGCCTTTCACATCCTGGCACATACCACAACTATTAAAGTCGGTGCAGAACAACGGCTTCGTATGATTGACATTCTGGCCCGGGCCAGTGGTTCCCGGGGCATGGCTGGGGGACAGGCCATTGATCTGGCAGCGGTTGGCAAAAAGCTCAACCTGGCAGAGCTTGAGAACATGCATATCCATAAAACCGGTGCACTGATCCGTGCCAGTGTTGAACTTGGGGCATTGTGCTCAGCTGATATCCAGAAGCCAGCCTTTGATAATGTCTCACATTATGCCAAATGCATCGGCCTCGCCTTCCAGATCCAGGACGATATCCTGGACGTTGAAGGTGACACAGAGACCCTGGGTAAGCCCCAGGGCTCGGATATTGAGAGAAACAAGCCGACCTACCCCGAGTTATTGGGTATGGAAGGTGCCAAAAAAGCGGCTGCAGATTTACATACACAGGCTCTCGAGAGCCTGTCAGATTTTGATCAGAGCGCCGATCCATTGCGATGGATCGCGGACTATATCGTCCAACGGCAAAAATAAAAACCGTCTATAATCAGTAATGTCAATGACTTGAGTGTCATTGGAGGTCAACACCCATACAATGGTAAAATAGATTAATTATAAATATTCACCGATGCATACTGAGGCAATAGATAAATTTATGGATCAGCGCGTTAAGGACGAGCAGGAAATTCCTGACGTTCAGAACACCAAGGATAACCGTCACATACCTATTGAAAAGGTGGGTATCAAGGACATCAGTCATCCTATCGTAGTCAGTGATCGTAATGGCGGCGAGCAGCATACCGTTGCCAATTTCAACATGTATGTGAACCTGCCTCACAATTTCAAGGGCACACACATGTCCCGCTTCGTGGAAATTCTCAATAACCACGAATATGAAATCACGGTAAAGTCTTTCAAGTACATGCTTGAGGAAATGACCAAGTTACTGAACGCCCAGTCAGGTCATATAGAAATGAGTTTCCCGTATTTCATGACCAAGGCGGCCCCGGTTTCAGGGGTCAAAAGCCTTATGGACTACGATGTCTCCTTCATTGGAGAGATCATGGATGGCAAGACTGACGTTGTTATTAAGGTTATTGTACCGGTGACAACCCTGTGTCCGTGTTCAAAAAATATTTCAGAGTATGGGGCACATAACCAGCGCTCTCACATTACTGCGAAGGTAAAGACCCGGACCTTCGTCTGGATTGAGGAACTCATAGAAACCATAGAGAAAGTGGCTTCCTGTGAACTTTATGGCCTGCTGAAACGCCCCGATGAAAAATATGTCACGGAACACGCCTATGATAATCCCAAGTTTGTTGAAGATATTGTCCGGGATGTGGCCATAGAATTTAACAAGGATGACCGCATTGCTGCCTATTCTGTCGAATCCGAGAACTTCGAGTCCATTCATAACCACTCGGCCTACGCCAAGCTTACTCATGACAAAGAAGCTGCAAAGGCGACCTGAAAAATAGATATTTAACATTAGAATATTTTCCTAACTTACTGATTTAAATATATTATATAATTCCAGATTGCTCTTGTTTGGCCTTTTGCCAGAGTATTTCCATTTCCTCCTGTGAGGCTTCATTGAGGTCTTTGCCATCCTTGCGCAAGCATTCTTCTATGTAATGGAATCGGTCAAGGAACTTTCGGTTGGCAAATCGCAGGGCACCCTCGGCGCTGATCCCCAGATGTCTTGCCAGATTGATACAACTGAATAACAGATCACCTACCTCCTCGGTCAGCACTGATTGGTTCGAACCAGAAACCAGTTCGGCATCCAGTTCTGTCAGTTCTTCCCTGATCTTATCGATTACTGCGGTGATATTATTCCAGTCAAATCCCACCGTGGCGGCCCGGGTCTGGAGTTTCTGGGCGCGTTGCATGGCTGGCAGATTTGCCGGGACATTATCCAGCAATAAAGTACCAGGCGATCGTTCGGATTTTTCGCCGGACTTTATCTGTTCCCACAATCGTGACTGTGTCCTGGCCGAATCTACCTGCTCGCCGGCAAATACATGCGGGTGCCGTCTCAGGATCTTGTCGGTAATGGACTCGACAACATCCTCGAATCGGAACTGATCCAACTCACTGGCCAACCTGCTGTGATAGACCACTTGAAAAAGCAAATCACCCAGCTCGTCCTTGAGCAGGTCCATATTATTCTGGTCAATGGCATCAGCAACTTCATAGGCTTCTTCTATGGTATGCGGTGCGATGCTTTTAAAATCCTGTACACGATCCCAGGGACAGCCTTTATCCGGGTCCCTCAATTTCGCCATGATACTCAGTAGTTTCTCGATTGATTGCATCGGGCTGCCCTCTGCTATTACCCGCAATAACTTGATTTTAGGATTAAATTGGCTTACAACGTGCGAGGCACTTGTGTGCAAGCAATTGCCTTGAGTCTAACAAGAATAGATGATGTGGAATATGGTCCCCCTGATACTCAGACTTGATATTGCCGGTTCACCGGTCACCTGGATTCCCTGGCAGGACGCGGCCTGTCTTTACTCGAGGGAGATGGTTGCCTGGACTGCAGGTGACAGTGTGTTCAAGATAACCGGTGGCATCAATCGGGCTAGCGGGCTTCGGTCTTTTATTAATATCAATTCCATCATAGCCGTCAAGCGATCACTTCCCCATAAAAGACCAAAGCGCAATATTCCTCCACTGACCAATCGCGAACTTTTCTACAGAGACGCTTACCTGTGCATGTATTGTGGCAGGCAGCATCGGGATTCGCAGCTGACACGAGATCATGTCCTCCCTATTTCCAGGGGTGGCAGAGACCGCTGGTCCAATGTGGTGACTGCATGTCGGCACTGCAATACCCATAAGGGCAACAAAACACCCGAAGAAGCCGGCTTGACGCTTCTTGCAGTTCCCTATGTGCCTAACTGGGCAGAATATCTGGCCCTGTCTAACAGAAAAATCCTGGCAGATCAGATGGAGTTTCTGAAATCACAATTTTCCAACCGGCCGATGCCGTTTATCCAACAGTAACCAACTTTAACCTGTAGCTGCAAGCGGGCCATTAGTCCGATGGCAGCATGTCTTTTTCATGAATCTTTCCAGAATGCAAAATTACAGCCGAATGGATGACATTCAGTCCCCGGTTATTCCCATTATTGCTGATATGATTGCAAGTCATTCAGGGACCATCTCCCTTGGCCAGGGTGTGGTTTACTATGGCCCTCCTGCTGAAGCCTATACTTCACTGGCGACGATCCGGGAAGACGATTCCTTACATATCTATGGACACACTGCAGGATTGAAATCCCTCAGGCAACAGATTGCCGAAAAATTACGTCTGGATAATCATATTGATACGCAACAGGGATATGACGTAATTGTAACTGCTGGATCAAACATGGGGTTTCTTAATGCCATTCTGGCCACAACCCGGCCCGGCGATGAAGTAATACTCTCCGTGCCATATTATTTTAATCATGAAATGGCGATCCGGATGATCGGTTGCGAGCCTGTGCTTGTGAATACCAGTGAAGATTACCAGTTATGCATTGATGCCATAGAGAAAGCAATTACGCACAGGACCCGCGCAATTGTAACGATTTCACCCAACAATCCGACCGGTGTGGTCTATAACAGGATGATGCTTGAGCAAATCAATGGTCTTTGCGATGAGTGTGGTGTTTATCATATCAGCGATGAGGCTTATGAATATTTTACCTATGGCCAGGCACAGCACTTTTCTCCGGGAAGCCTGGAAAATGCAGCGGAACATACCATATCACTGTTTTCACTCTCCAAGGCATATGGCCTGGCCAATTGGCGGATTGGCTATATGGTGATACCGAAACATCTGCAGACCGCTGTCTACAAGATTCAGGACACCAATATCATTTGCCCCTCAATTCCCTCGCAACTTGCAGCCAGCGGGGCTTTAGCTGCCGGAAGAGATTATTGCGATAAAAAAAGGGCCGTTATTTCGAAAAATCGCAATATCATGCTGGCGGAACTGGAGGAAATTGGTGATATTTGCACCGTATCAGATAATCAAGGCGCCTTTTATTTGCTGCTTAAGGTCCATACGGAACTGGATGACATGTCGGTTATCAAACATCTGATAAAGGATTACAGGGTCGCAGTCCTGCCCGGTAGCACCTTCGGGATGCCGCCATCATGTTATTTGCGCGTTGCCTATGGTGCACTCAACAGGGAAAATGCGACGGAAGGAATCCAGAGATTAAAACAGGGTCTGAGTGATATCGTCAGACACTAGACAATAATAAATTGCGACAGGAGCAAAAAATGAGGAAACACATACTGTTATTATTGACGATCAGCCTGGCTGTTCCGGCATATGCGGTTGACAGTGCCGGAAACTTCGCCATTTGGGGTGCCGGCAAAAAATCCTGCCACAAATACAACCTTGCCAGGGCAGCGGATGATTATAATAATTACAAGGACTACGTGATGGGTTATCTGACCGCTTACAATCACCAGGCCCCAAATACCTATAATATCTCAGGGGAAATGACCCTGGATGATATTATCCAGTGGCTGGACGATGAGTGCCAGCTTAAACCGGTCATCAGTTTCGAGGATGCCCTGACCGGATTTATTCTGGAGCATCATGAAACCCGCATGAAGTCTCCACCGGGAGGATTTGGCCGCTAAATGCCGAAAAATTCTTGAAAAATATCGCTCTATTTCTCAAAATACAGTGTCTAAACGCTTGAAAAGCGTTGATTAAGACATGCAAATGCGTCATCATTACGGCGACATTAGAACTGGGGAAAACCTCAGCCTTTAAAGGTTTAATGGGAGAAAAACTATGCAAAAAATTATCAAAGTTTCTGTGCTTGCATTATCCATCGGATTGGTCGGTGGCTGTGGTGGTCTTGAGACGACTACAACGGGCGGCTCCGAGGCACCTGAAATGAGTGCGATGGAGAGAGCGAATGATGCCTATAATCTGGCTCAGACAGCACACTCACTTGCCTCAGAAGCTGCTTATGCTGCTGACCAGGCTCAGAGGGATGCCCAGGCTGCTCTGCAGTGCTGCAATGAAAATGCCAGCAAACTGGATCGTATGTTCGAAAAGGCTATGACAAAATAAAAAATAATATTTTTACTTATAAGTAATCATAACCAGAAGCCCCGGAACTCCGGGGCTTTTTTTATTTCCGCTTCAGTTTTTCGGGGATGATGTCTATCTCTGTCTCCAGTTGCAGCATCACGCTTTCGGCCCTGTTATAGGATTTTGTCATCTGCCTATCTGCTTTTGTACCGGTCTCGGAAGCAATCCTGACTTCCTCGACCAGGGGAACACTCTCCTTGATGGTTGGGATATACATGCCGATGGGCACCGGGACTCCTCTGGCTTCAGCGATAACCTGCCTGACCAGATTCCAGTCAATATCATACTGATCTTCAGGTGTCACTGAAATAACACGCTTGACGACCTCGGTCAGGCTGTTTTGTGAATAATAGGCGTTGTCTTCTTCCAGATAGGGATGGGCCTCAAGATAAATCACCCCATCTCTCATCCCGACCTTATAGGGCTGGTTGATGATATTAACGGGTGTACCGATTTCAACACGGTTAAACAGATCCTCAATATCTTCCGGGTAGAGCCTGATACAACCATGACTGACCCGCATTCCAACACCGTATGGTTTGTTGGTCCCGTGTATAAGATAACTGGGAATGCCCAGGCGCAGCGCATAATCACCCAAGGGATTATCCGGTCCGGCCTCAACCACCTCGGGCAAAGGATCGTCATTCTCCTCGTGTTCCTTGCGAATGGATTCCGGAGGATACCAGGACGGATTAGCGGTTTTCTCAATAATCTGGGTCTTGATGTATGGTGTTGCCCAACCTTCACGACCAACCCCGAGCGGATAGGTAAAAACACGGGCTGTTTCGCCCGGATTTGGCTTCGGGAAAAAATACAAACGCATTTCCGGAATATTCAATACGACGCCTTCTCTTTCTACTGACGGCAAAATGAATTTGCCGGGCAATTGCACATTCTTGCCATCACCCGGGATCCAGGTATCGATTTCAGGATTCGACAATTTGAGATCGTGGTAACCGAAACCATTGCTGCGTCCTATATCCAGCAGCGTGTCATTGAAATCTGCATCCGTCATCGTCAATTCACCCACTACGGATTCATTGGGCCGAATGTCGTAATTCAAGGCAGCTATTGCCGGCATGGAGGCAATAGTGCCTGCCAGGAGACAAGCAAGTAAATGGGTGTGGATCAGGTTAACTCGTGCTGGAATAGGCATACCGGATGATTTGGTGAACTGTAATGTTGCCTATTATACATATGGAACCTGATGGATGACCAATCATGATGCCTGTCTGTGACCTTGCTCACCCATACGCAAGAGGCTGGGCAATAACAGGAGCGTGAAGACTGCGCTGATAAACATGCCACCGATAATTACAGAGGCCAGACCACGATAAAGTTCCGTGCCGGCACCCGGGATTAACATCAGGGGCAACATACCAAATATGGTTGTCAGTGTGCTCATCATGATAGGACGCAAGCGGATGTGAACGGCGCGCGACACAGCCTCCCGCCTGTTCATACCTTCCAGCTCACTCATGCGAGCCTGGTAGACGAGCAAGATTGCATTATTCACCACGATGCCCAGCAGGATGATGAATCCGATCATGGTCAGAAGGTCCATTCGTTGAAAAAAATTGAATCCCAACAGTGCAGGAATCGCGTTAATCAGTTTTAGGGCAATCACACCACCTACGGTAGCAAGGGGTATAGACATGATGACAAGCAGACTGTCCTTGAATGATCGAAACAAGGCGCTCATCAATAAATAGAGTATTGCCACCGCCAACAGGAAACTGCCTTTCATATTATCCAGTGCCGATTCAAGCTTGTCTGCGGTTCCTGCATAGCGAATGGAACCATCCGGCGGCAGTTGTGATTGAATTTCAGGTGCGATTTCGTTTTTGAGAAAAGTTACTGTATCTTCGAGGGATACGGACTCAGGTGGTGTAACCCTTAACGTAACTGTCCTGCGGCGGTTAATACGGCGTATTTCCTCCGGACCGGAAGTTCGTTTGATCTCAATCAGCTCACTCAATGGTATTATACCGGCACCGGGGGTTGATATTGGCAGGCTTGCTAATTCTTCCTCATCTTTCCAGGGATAAGAACGGACAATAATGTCCAGGGTTTGCTCGCCATCAAAATAATCACCCACATACAAACCGTCACCGAATGCTCTGGCCATATTTGCAACCACGCCCCTGTCCCAACCGGCCTCTGAAATGCGTCGGTCATTGGGTATCAACCTCAGTTCCGGTTGCGCCAACTCAAGGCCGGGAAATGGTCTGACACTCGAACCCGGCATTTTCTGCTGGATTAAAATAAAAGCCTGCAAGGCAGCCTCCATCAATGCGGCAATGTCCCGTCCCTGCAAGTCCATATCAACTGTTCTGCCCTCGCCAAAACTCCCAAACAGTGAAGCACGGGAAACAATTCCTATCGTATCGGGGAAACCACGAAGGATTGAATTGAGCAGAGGAATTAACTTTTCCGTTTCAGTCGGATCTTCAGTACGTACACCGAGAAACACACCTCGACTGAAGGCGACAAAAAAATAGTTCTTGACTTCCGGATCTTCCCTGTCATCTAGATAGGGTTTGAGCTTTTCAGCAATTACATTACCCATCTCGTCTTGAAGGTACTTAATGTTGGCACCCGGTGGAGGAAGGATAAAGGCAAACACAAGATTACGATTGCCTTCTGGCAGATAGTCTGCCTTGGGTAAGAGGGTCCAGGCCAGTAAGCCAGGAACCAGAATAAGTATCACAATCCAGAAAATTCTTCTTTTGAACGTGTCCGTCATTGTCATGATGAAATCAGAGATTTTTTCCCACCACTGATGGTGCGGATCAACAAAAAGGCGCTTGCCCAGATAGCGATTGGCCAGTGTTGGCACAACAGTAATGGCCACAACCAATGAAATACAAACCGCTGCAGAAATGGTGAGCGCCAGGTCAGCAAATAACTGTCCTGCTTCATCGCGCATAAAAACGATGGGCAGAAATATTGCAACCGTTGTTGCTGTTGAGGCAATCAATGCCCCCATAACCTGCCCTGCACCATGAAGTGATGCATGATTCTTGTCTTCTCCATGTTCACGCAACCTGACAATATTTTCCAGGACGACGATGGATGCATCCAGGACCATGCCAACGGCAAAGGCCAAACCAGCCAGAGAGATCACATTCAAGGTCCTGCCAGTCAGGGCCATGAATATAAAGCTGCCAACAATGCATATGGGAATTGAAGCTGCGACCATCAAGGTGGCGCGAAAACGCCGGAGAAACCACCACAATACCAGTACGGCCAGGATAATTCCCATACCGAGATTATTGCTTAACATTATAATCGAGTTATCGATATAGGCAGTTTCATCATAAACCTGGGTGATGTACAGGCCGGCACGATCCAGTGGCCCGTTCTGTAACTCGGTAACAGCATTTCTGAGACCTTTCATGATCTCGAGAACATTTACACCCGTTTCCCGTTGCGCGTTTATCGTTATTGATTGGTCACCGTTATTAATGGTAAAGCTGTTCTGATCAATCTGTCGGCGACTGACAGTTGCCACATCACGTAAAAAAACCGGATAGCCCTCGCGCCAGTCGATGATCAGGGAACCCAGGTCATCCAGTTGGTATTTCCCGGCGAACCGTATGCTGTATTCGCGTTTGCCGATATCGGAAAATCCTCCTGATATATCCTCACCACTGGCAGCAAGCCTGGAAACAACCGGCAATTCTATTCCCAGGCTGGCCGCCTTGTAGGGATCAAATTCGATACGAACCTCATATTCACTGCCGCCATAAATTTCCGAGCGAGCAACACCGGGAATGCGTTCAAAACGTGTCTGAACAACTTCTTCCACAAAATCCTTGTAGGTTGAGATATCAATATCATTTCCCGGTTTTGGCTTGATAATGAACCAGGCAATTGCACGGGCGTCACTCCCTACGCTGTTGATAGTTGGTTCGTCAGCATCCTCAGGATAACTTGGAACCTGGTTGAGGCGATTTAAAACTTCAATCAAGGCTCGACGAATATCCATATCAACTGCAAAACGAATGCTTATTTCACCCCGGCCGTTTTGTGCCTTGGATTCCAGTTCGAGCATACCTGGCAAGCCACGTAACACGTCTTCCTGGGGTTCAATAATTTCTGCCTCGATTTCATTAGGTGATGCAGCACGCCAGTAGGTGGCAATCGTGATTTCCGGTTCCTGGATTTCCGGGGTAAGCTGGATGGGTAATTGTAGAAGGCTGAGTATTCCAAAAAGGAGTATCAGCAAAACAGCGACAGCAACAGCGATATGATTTCCTAGGCTGAGTTCGGTAAGCTTCAAGGTCGAAATTACCCTTCTATGACCGTGACATTCTGGCCATGCCTCAAACGTTCATTACCTCGAATGACAATCTTGTCGCCCGCCTTGATATTTCCATTGATTTCAACCATGCCGTTATTGGTAATCCCGGTCTTGACACTGATCTGCTCTGCTACCTGCTCCTTGATCCGGAAAACCTTGATCTGATCCTGACGTATCACCAGGGAATCCGAAGGGACGGCAAGAACAGTTCGTGGATGGCTGTCGGGGATTGCGACCTTGACGGCTTGCCCTGTCATCCAGTTTCCTTCATCGAGCAACAACCTGATTTCATAAAGACGGGAACGGCTGTCTCCAACGGGGACGATATTATTGATCCTGACACTGATGTCCTTGTCATTAACGCTTGCTGTCAATTCATCGCCGGTTTTTATGTAATTGATATTTTTTACCGGAACCCTGACCTGTATTTCCACTCGCTCCGTGTTGACAAGCCTGAGTAGATCATCCCCTTCAGCGGCCCATTCACCCTTGGTCTTGTAGCGTTCACTAACGAAGCCTGAAAATGGAGCCTTGATAGCTGTTTTTTCAAGTCTGGTTTTCGCCAACTCCAGCCTGACCTTGGTCACTTCCAGTTCACCAGCGGTTTCTTCACGCCTCGTTCTCATCTCATCCACCTGGTTCTTCGCGGTCAGATTTTCCTTTGTCAAGCTTTCAAGCCGGTTTGTTTCTCTTTTGAGATAGCTGAGGCGGGATTCGAGTGGTGCAATTGCTGCTTTTGCGGCTGCAAGCTCAAGAGCAATGATCTCATTATCTATACGAGCGATGACCTCCCCGTCTGATGCATAATCGCCAACTTCATAAATTTCCTGAACCCGACCATCAACCTCTGATGCAATCCGGGAATCGTAACGGCTGATTATTGTGCCCGGCATCCAGATGACCGGAAACAGGTCTATTTCCTGTGCTTCGGCAACTTCAACGATGGCATTGTCCGGGCCACCTGCGTGCGTATCTGGTACTGAGCCCAAAAAGAATTGCAGACATATTGCCAGTCCAGTCAGATAACGTAAGTGCAGGAAAAATTTCATACAGTAAGGGTTGTCCTTGCCTATGGCATATCCGGATTACTTGGGAGCGGACATCTATCCAGTTTAAGATAACTTTTCTTATTATTGGTTCATTTATAACAGGGTAAGAATCCTTATTTTTCCAGCAGTCTTGGCATCAATTCAACCAGATTACAGGGTCTGGTCCGGAAATCCAGCTGCTTGGAAATCAATTCATCCCAGGCTGTAGCACAAGCATTTGTAGAGCCGGGCAAACTGAAAATAAATGTACCATTACAAACTCCTGCCAAGGCCCTGGACTGCATGGTCGAGGTTCCTATCTGCGTATAGGATACGGCACGAAATGTCTCTCCAAAACCGGCAATCTCCTTATCCAGCAAAACTGAAATAGCCTCTGGCGTACCATCACGTCCGGTAATACCGGTTCCCCCAGTCGCCAGGATAGCCTGAACAGAATCATTGATACACCATTGCGAAATAATGGCGCGGATCTGATAAATATCATCGGCAACAATTTGTTTATCCACCAGCATGTGCCCTGCTTCCTGCAAGCGGGATACCAGTAGTTTACCGGATTTGTCATCAGCTTCTGTGCGGCTATCGGAGACAGTCAGGACTGCAATACCCACGGGGATAAATTCACGCGATTTCTTTTCAGACATATAACAGCCTTGTAAAGTAGGGTATAAATATCAAGGTATGTAAATACTACTGCATTATGAGCCCGGTACCCAAACAGAATCAGGATGAATCCGTCAAGATGCGTCTGGATAAGTGGTTGTGGTGTGCACGGTTCTATAAAACCCGTAACCTGGCGATTGAAGCCATAAAAACCGGCAAAATCAGCGTAAATCAAGTGCGGGCGAAACCTTCCAAACAGGTACAGGTTGGTGATCATCTGATCATAAGGCGTGGCGCATTCACTTTCAATGTTGAATTGCTGGCATTGTCATCCGCAAGAAAATCAGCCAGGGATGCCATGCTGCTTTACCGGGAGGATCAGGACAGTATTGATAAACGGGAAGAATTGGCCAGGCAAATGAAACTTGATATGGCCCGCTACCCCCGCTCAAGGGGACGACCGACAAAACGTGACAGACGCGACTTGATTCGCTTTAAGAACAAGTCCTGAAACTACTCTGACTGAAAAGGCTTGTTCCAGCAACCTTCAAAAAAATTGTGGTCGATTGGATGGCGCTGACGCTCGGATAGTTCCCGCTCCCGAATTTCGCCATCCAGCTTTTCGAGTGGTAATTGATAGCCTACGGTCATCATGGCCATGGGTGTAAATTGTTCCGGTACTTTGAACAAATCCCTGGCCTTGTCAGCGTCAAAGCCGCCCATTTGATGGACCATCAAGCCGCGGTCAACCGCCTGCAGACACAGGCTGTAGGTTGCCGCTCCTGTATCGTACTGGGCCCACCTATTGGGCTTGTTATTTCGGGACATCACGCTGTCTGCAATCGACAATATCAACACCGGGGCATTCACCGCCCAGGATTGGTTGCCTTCGGACAAGCAGGAAAAGGCCTTGTCCCAGTCAGACTTTTCTGAATTCCTGTCAAAAACAATATACCGCCAGGGCTGGTCACCAAAACAGGAAGGGGCCCAGCGCGCCGCTTCCAGCAAGGATAAAATGTCCTTCCTTGAAACGCTTTTGTCAGGATTATAGGCCCGCCCACTCCATCTTGAGGCAATAAGATCATTGATCTCTACAGAAGTTTTCGCTTTTTTTTCTATCATCATGATATTGTTCAAATAAAATGGAATTGTTTTTTGATATATTTTACTTATGGGAAACACTGTAACTGTCATGGAATCACAACAAATTTACAAGAGTTTGCATGATAACATCTCATCCGTCATCAAGGGGCAATCGCATTCTATTCGCCTGATGCTGGCTGTGTTGTTTGCAGATGGTCACGTGTTACTTGAAGACGTGCCCGGCACGGGTAAAACAACGCTGGCAAAAGCCCTGGCACGGTCAATCAATGCAAAGTACCAGCGAATCCAGTTCACCCCTGATCTCTTGCCAAGTGATATTCTGGGCGTATCCATATTTGACCAGGGATCAAAACAATTCAATTTTCATCAGGGACCGGTCTTTACCAATATATTACTTGCAGATGAAATCAACAGGGCCTCGCCCCGTACCCAATCGGCATTACTAGAAGCCATGGCAGAATCCCAGGTCAGTATTGAAGGGAACCTGCACAAGCTAAACGACCTGTTTTTTGTAATTGCCACACAGAATCCTGTCGAGTTTCATGGTACCTACCCGTTACCTGAAGCCCAAATGGACAGATTTACGGTCAGATTAACGCTGGGCTATGTTTCACAAGATGATGAAGCGGACATCCTGGCTCAGCAAAATAACCACCATCCACTGGAAAACCTAGGGGCCTGCATCAACGTCGGGGAATTGCTCGAATTCAAATCATTATTACCATCTGTCAGAATGAGTGACGATATCAAGAACTATATAATTAATATTGTCAGAGCAACGAGGGAATCAGATGGTGTAATGATAGGCGCCAGTCCCCGCGCTTCCATAGCTTTGATGAAAACTGCTCAGGCACTGGCAATCTTTGATGGAACAGGGTTTGTCAGCCCAGATCATATCCAGGAACTGGCCGTTCCTGTTATTGCACATCGCCTCATCCTGGATTCTCAATCCCGGTTCTCAGGCAACTCCGGCCACAAGGTTATTGAAAACATAATGCAATCAATTCCAGCTCCTGTCTGATTGACTCATGTGATTAGAAAATTTCTCTACAAAAATTTTATATTACTTTACAAGGTAAGCAGGGCGGCAAGTTACCGGTTTACTGAATCAGGCTTCCTGACACTCTCAGTTTTAACCGCTGCTGCGGTGTTTGGCCTTGATACACGCCAGACACATGCCTATATGTTATTCAGTATTCTCTTTGTTTTATTTCTCATCTCTCTAGTTATTGTCAATTTTAAAAGACTCAAAATTGAAACATACCGAAGTCTGCCTGAGTACTGTACCAACGGGACCCCACTGAAGTATGACATCATCATTAGTAACAAAAAAAACCATGTTATTAGAAATCTGATAATAATGGATGAATTAACCAACACCCTGCCATCTTTCAAGGAATTTTCACATTACAAGGATAATTCTGATCGGAATTTAAATGTATTTGATCGCATGATCGGTTTTCCACGGATGATTTCCCTCATCAACAAGAAAAGGGGGGCAGATATCAGGCCTGAGATTATTGAAAAGCTTGGGAATAATGAAACCATAAAAAAAAGTTTCACTATTTCACCATCAAGACGTGGTTATCTTTATTTTAACCAAACAGTCTATGCAGGCTGTGACCCATTAGGATTGATGCGAAAACCAAAGCGCTTTAAAAATAACCAGCCATTGCTAGTCCTTCCCCGGCAATACCGGATGCCGGAAATATCTTTGCATGGGAATCGTAAATACCAGCAAGGTGGTATCAACCTTGCGAGTTCCATAGGTGAGTCTGGTGATTTTCATTCATTGAGAGATTACCGTTCTGGTGATCCAAAAAGGAAAATACATTGGCGCACATATGCGAGGAAGAACAAACCTGTGGTCAAGGAATTTCATGATGAGTATTTCTCAAGGACAGGTCTTGTGCTGGACACATTTATCGATAAAGACAATTCGTTAGTCTTCGAAGATGCAGTCTCTGTGGCAACGAGCATTGTGCTTTCACACAAACATCAGGACTCGTTACTAGATCTCATGTTTATAAATGACAAGGCCTACAGGACAACCTCCGGCAGAGCATTGGGAGATGAAAGAGGCCTGATAGAACTACTTGCCTGTGTAGACACTATGCCCCTGAATCAATTTCAGAAACTTGCCGGCCTGACTCAGCAATATGCCCGTGAAACCAGCGCTTTCATTTTTATCCTGCTTGACTGGGATGAGCAAAGAAAAGAATTGGTAAGACAACTGAAATTACGAAACATACCGATTCTTGTCATAGTGATTACAGATCAGTCAAATAGTCTCAATAATGATTATGATTGTATGGGCGATTGCAAAAAAAACTTCTGGCTGCTCGAAGCCGGTGATATCCAGAATTCTCTCGATGCAATAACATGAACGAGTTGCAAGATAATCGCTGTTATTTGAAGGATACTCCTCCCCTGATTAGAGGCCTTGCACTGCTATTATGGGGCTGGCAATGTAATTTCATGAGTTATGCCATTGTCATGACACTGTTACTCGAGTCATACAGGTTAACTGGCTGGCGATTGCACTTATCACAAAAAGAATTTAACCATATCTCGGATTTAAGCAGCCTGGTATTTTTGATTCTGATTGTTTACATATTCAGCACTGAATATTTTGAAGGTATTTTTACTATTCTCTCAATACTGCCTTTTTTATATTTTCTGCTGATGCTGGCCCAGGATTACAGCACCAAGGGTAATATCAGTCTCAGCACCCTGTTTGTGAGTCTCAGAAAGACAACTGTTTCAGGCAAGGAATATCATATCAATATAAGTTATCCCTATTTTTTTATATGTATCCTTTCCTCAAGTGCGGGCAATCATCATTCAATAATTTATTTTGTTCTGATATCAATATTGGTTTCTACAGCTCTTTTCTTCATGCGTCCTGCCAATAGCGGTCATGCTTTACCCTTGATAATACTCATTGCAAGCATTGTTATCGCATTCCCAGCTCATAAGGGACTGAGATATCTGCAATCACTATCTGAAAACACATTACTCGCCTGGTTTGAACAATTTATACAGGACAGCCGTGATCCCAATCAGGTTTCTACTGCCATTGGCTCAATTGGCCGGATCAAACAATCTGACAAAATCAGGCTGCGGATTGATACGGGACAAAAGCAATTGACGAAGCCATTGTTGTTCAAAGAAGCGACATACAGCAACTATGGTTATGGTAACTGGAGTAATCATGAACAGAAAATCACTAATATCGAACCAGGCCAGAGTGGCACACATTGGATACTGGACAAGAAACTTGGTGGTGATGAGTATATTAAGATTTACTATGATATGCCGGACAGAAAAGACATTTTGCCAATGCCACATGAAACTATTGCACTCAGAAATCTTGCAGCTACTCAGGTCGATTTTGCTGAATACGGATCTGTATCAGTCGAATACAAGCCTGGTTGGATCAACTACGAGACAATCCTGAACTCAGATCAATTAATAAACGAGTCTACTCCCACCAACCGGGATCTGATAATTCCAGAAATGTATAATGAGGAAATAACAAATCTTGCCGCGAATCTTGGGTTATTTAATTTACCTGATGATGAAATAATTAATGTTACAAACCGTTTCTTTTCAGAAAATTTTTATTATTCACTCACCCAGAGCCAGCGATATCCTCGAGGCAGATACCTAAGCAAATTTCTTTTTGATACCAGAAAAGGACATTGTGAATTTTTTGCTACATCTACAGCATTACTTCTCCGAGCAGCCGGTATCCCGACCCGCTATGTAATCGGTTATTCAATACAGGAATATAACAATATGGAAAAGCGGTATGTAGTCAGATCCCGTCATGCTCATTCCTGGGTAATTGCCTGGGTAGATAAGAAATGGCAGATAGTTGATACTACACCCTCGATATGGGCCGAATCAGAGTCTGATGAGGTTTCAAGTTTCAGGATAATTTATGATATTTTTTCATGGCTGGGTTTTCAGGCATCAATACTCAATACTGATGATGAAGAATATTACTATACTCTGCTCATTTCACTGGTAATAGCGATTATTTCCTTGTATATATTGAGGAAATTAATCAGCAGAAAAGCTGTTGTAATACTGCGCAAGAAATCTGCAAACATAACCGGTAAATCAAAAGGTACTATTGAACCCGCTATATTACACAAACTATTTCAGAAAATAGAGTTCAGACAAACACCAAGGAAAACAGGTCAAACATTACTTTCATGGTCAAATTCTCTACAGGATACATCGCTCAGGAGTAAATTGATGGATCTAGTTAATATTTATTATCAATACCGGTTTGATACTGCTGGCAACAAGACTGAATACAGAAAAGAAATCGAAGAAACTGCAGAAAAAATTCTGAAAGGATTATAGTCTAAAGGTCACCAGAAAGCATAGAGTTTATTACCATCTACTTTGCTTTTATATTCCTTGAGTGGACGATCACCTGCTTCAATACACTTGCCAGTTCTGATATCAAATTTCCATTTGTGTTTTGGACAGGTCATAACATGCCCAGAAACAGCAAGCTCCGGTATATTGGTTACCTGGTGAGGACAATGAGTGTCATATACCTTTATTGTTTTTCCATGCCGGTAGACAAAGACTTCGCGTTCATCCAGTTCCAGTCTTGATACGCCATCGATCACTTCTATCAACTCTCCTATAAAATGCCAGTCACCATCAAGACCCAGTTGCTCCACTCTGAATTCCGGAATATCAAGCTTCAGGATGATATCAATGGCCCAGATAATCTTGGTCAAACCCAGACTCGGAAATGCAACAAATAAAGCATCAATAATTTCGTCAGGTGTCACCCCGGCCTGCAAGGCCCTTGATAAATATTGCTTAAAACCGGTCTCAGTCTGATTGTCCACCTTGGTAATCACAGATATGATCGCTTTGGTCTTCTTATCCAGATGTGTGCCTGATTTTTTAATAAAGTCAAAATAGGACTTCATGGCATCCGGTCTAACTTTCAATAAATAATTTAACGCATCACTCATGGTTTATCCTGAATAATCAGCCTATCTCATTACTGCTCTTGGCATAATAATTTTGCTGATAGAGCCCTCTTTGGATGGAATCTCATTTACGTTCAAGGTTTCAACGGGGTTATTATAATCATTATGTATGAACATGATGTGGAGTTTTGGATCTGCAGTTTCTTCTATTCTACTGTCATGTTCAAAGAACATGGACCGATTAATTATACGGGTTACGGGCACTGCAACAGTAACCAGCCCATATCCCGGACTCTCCTTCTCTGAACAGGCATTATTATTGCTTTTCTGGAAACACCTGATATGGACATCGGTTACCGGTGCGCCAGTGTCTTCATCAACCGGTTTGAAATTCAGGTTTATGATATCGAACTCACTCACCTGCGATATTCCGAAAAGCTGCAGATAATCGGCAATAATGATCAGAATAAACACCATTAAAAATCCCGTGACAATATATATCAGGTTCCATTTCATGCCATCTAGTCCCTTCTAAGTTTGTTAGAAACGCCTATCGGTGTCGGATAATTCAGGACTATAATGTATGAGGACACGATAAATGTGATCAGGGTGGTTAGCTGAATAAGGTTGGATGTGATCTGGCCAATGAAACCTGATTCAACTGCCAGTACGGCAATTAACAACGAAAATTCACTAAACTGACCCAGACGAAAACCCACTTCAGTAGATATACTCTCCTTTTCCCCTGCTTTTTTCAAAAACCATCTGAAAATATATGGCTTGCAAATCAGACTGATGCTTGCCAGCAAGAGTGCAGGCAAAATGATTTCACCAAGGTTGTCCACATTGAAACTCGCACCGAGTGAAAAAAAGAAAATAATAAGAAAAAAATCCCTTAATGGCTTTAATCTATCTGTAATAAAGAGTGCGATAGGGCTGGATGCCAGGGTAATACCAGCTATAAATGCTCCTATTTCGTGTGACAATCCAATCATAACAGCTAACTGAGACATGCCCATACACCAGGCTATGGCTAACAGGAATACATATTCGTGAATCTGATCAAACTTTTGTATCAACTTGATTAGGATAAAACGTACAAATAACCAGGCAAAGGCGATCAACAATGGCAAGGTCCCCAGTTGCAGGAATATATCAATGATCAGGTTTTCACCCTTACTGTAACCCTGCAGTAATAACAGGACTACAATCGCGATCAGGTCCTGTATAAGCAGCACACTGATAATGATTTGACCGGTATGCTTATGATGCAGGGTTGTGGTTGGGAGCAGTTTGAGTCCGATAATTGTGCTGGAAAACATCATGACGGCGCCCAGCAAAATGGCGTCAAGGTAGGATTCGGCAAATATATATGCAACAGAAAACCCGATGACCCAGAAAATCAGGGAGCTAAGCAATGTAATTTTCAGGGCTTCACCCAGCATCTTCAGCAATTGCTGTGGTAATAAATCAAGACCCAGAAGATAAAGCAGGAAAATTATCCCGATATGAGAAATATCCTTGATTAATTCCGGATCATTGATCAAAGACACTCCCCATGGCCCGAGGATGATACCCAGTAGTATATAGCCGACAATCATGGCCTGGCGGGCATACAGAGCAATCGTGGCCAGCAAGGCAGCACCAGTAAAAATCAGGTACATTGAAAACTCAATTGTGTTTTCCGCCATCATCAGTTCTGTTTTTAAGCGTTAAACTTGTCGGTAAACACAGGGTTTCCAGATCGAATGATTTCAATCTGTTTGTTCAGCTTGACCGGAGAAACCGATATTGCTGTTCCCAGTTCCTGTGCAAACAATGATACACGATACTCCTCCAACATACGCTTGTATTGTTGCAACGGCTGGTCGTTAATCCCATCCCAGGCACCGCTTTCGACCGAATCAAGATAAAAGTTCCAGAAAGGTGCAATTTTTTCTGCCAGACTTCTGTCCTTTGCGGGAGACAAGGACAGT